>DATHDZ010000297.1:0-14243 GCA_035318785.1 Micropepsaceae bacterium | reverse complement strand
CGAGGTGCTGTCCTTCGCCAAGAAGATGGGCGCGGACGTTCCCAAACTGATCGCGGCGCTCGAACATTCCAGCGGCGCCAATTGGTCGCTGGCACGCTGGGGCCGCAGCACCGGCAAATGGGCCGAGAAAGACATGGATGTCGCCCTCGAACTGGCGCAGGAGGCGAAGATCCCGGTGCCGCTGGCGGCCCTCGTGGATCAGCTCATGAAGGGCATGACTCAAGAGAAGATGAAGTCGCTGCCGGGTTAGGCATCTGGCGTGCCCCGCCATATGCCGCCACAATGTTGCGAGCGTCGATGGCGCGGTTCCACCTCCCCCAACGCGGGGAGGTCGCGGGGCGAAGCCCAAAGGGCGGAGCCGGGCGTGGGAAGTTCTAAGGGAGAAGACGATGAATCTCTTAAAGGTCATAGCTGGCGCTGCACTCGTCGCAAGCGCCGCGTTCTCCGCTTCCGCTCAGCCCGCGGCGCAGAAGCTCATCCCGCTCAAGGTCGGTTATGACGGCTATTCCATGACCACCGCGCCGATGAATTACGCGGTTCAGAAAGGCATCTTCAAGAAATACGGCTTGGACGTCACGCTCGCCTATATTGAGGCCGGCACGACGTTGTCCGGGGCGGTCGTCGGCGGCTCGCTCAATATCGCGCAGAACGGCTATACGCCCGCGGCTGCAGCGGCGGTGCAAGGCGCCGATGTCGTCTTCATCGGCGGCATTTCCAATCAGCTTCCGTTCCAGCTCGTGGTGAAAGGCAACATCAAATCCGCCGCCGATCTTAAGGGCAAGAAAATCGCCATCTCGCGCTACGGCTCCTCGTCCGACATCGCCGCGACCTATGTGCTGCAGAACCTCGGACTGAAGCGCAGCGATGTGGTGCTGCTGCAATTGGGCGGGGAGGGGACGCGCACTGCCGCCATGCTGTCGGGCCAGATCGACGCCTCGCTCGAACAATATCCCCGCACGGGCGAGCTCGAAGAGAAGGGCTATCGCGTGCTGGTCGATTGTCTGAAGATCGCGGTGGATTATCCCAACACGTCCTATGTTTCGACACGCGCTTTCGTGAGCAAGAACCCCGACATCGTGAAGCGCTTCATTATGGGTATTTCGGACGGGATTCATGCGTTCAAGACCAACCGGGAGGAGGCGGTCAAAAGCGCCGCCGCATTCTTGAAATCCAAACCGGGTCCGGCGCTCGATGAGGCCTATGACAGCTTCACCAAATACGTCTATCCCGACATCCCGCGTCCGTCGCTGAAGGGGATCGCATTGGTGTTGGCCGAATTGAAGACCAAGGTACCGGCGGCGGGCGGCTTCAAGCCCGAACAACTGACTTATACCGCGCCGTTCGATCAGTTGGAGAAGGAAGGCTTCTTCGCCAGGCTGAAATAGCAGCGTCTAAAGGACATCACATGGACGCGTCGCGTCAGGTGAAGCTGGAAGCCAAGGCCGTCCGGCTCGCCTTTTACAATGAGCGCATGAAACGCCAGCTTCCCGTACTGGCCGGCATCGATTTGCGCGTGCATGAGGGCGAGCTGGTGGCCATTGTCGGGCCGAGCGGCTGTGGCAAATCCACCTTTCTGGCCGCGGTGGACGGGCTGGTGAAAATTACCGGCGGCGAAATCGCCGTCGACGGGAAGCCGGTGACCGCTCCCGGCCCCGACCGCGCCATGGTGTTCCAGCAGGATTCGCTGTTCCCCTGGCGCACCGTGTCGCGGAACGTGATGTATGGGCTGGAGTTGCAAAACCGCCTCTCGAAAGCCGAAATCCGCGCGCGCGCCACCGCCCTCGTCGATCTGGTCGGCCTCTCCGGTTTTGCCGAGAACTATCCGCACGAGCTCTCCGGCGGTATGCGCCAGCGGGTCAACATCGCGCGCGCATTGGCGACCGACCCCGAGTTGCTTTTACTTGATGAGCCATTCGCAGCGCTGGACGCGCAGACCCGCGAGTTCATGCAAGCGGAGCTGTTGAAGATTCTCGCGCGCGCCGGCAAGACGGCCTTGTTCGTCACCCATCAGATCGACGAGGCGATTTTCCTCGCCGACCGGGTCGCGGTGTTTTCGGCGCGGCCTGCGCGCATCAAGGAGATCATCCCCATCGATTTGCCGGCGCAGCGCAGCCTGGAAGTGAAGCTTCAACCGCGCTTCCGCGAGCTGCAGGACCACATCTGGCGGCTGATCTATGAAGAATCCGCGTCCGTGGCAATGATGGGATAGCGATGACGAAATTGAACCGCCCCCTCACCCGGCTTCCGTCGCGCGAGCCGCTCCGGAAGCCACCCTCTCCCACGAAGGGGAGAGGGAATAATGCGCTGCGCCCTCTCCCCTTGTGGGAGAGGGGAAATGGCCTCGCAATGTACGATGCACGTTGTGGGTGAGGGGTAAATGACCGTCACCCCGGCCGACGATGATCTGATCCGTGCGCGCGACGATGCGGGTGCGCCAGCGGCCATCGCCTCGCGCTGGAAGCGCAATGAGAATTTCGTCCTGGGCACGCTCGCGGTGATGGTGTTCCTCGCGTTCTGGGAATCCTCGGTCCTGTTCGGTTGGGTCAATCCGCTCTTCACCTCATCCCCCACGCGCATCTGGGCAACGGGCTTTGAGATGTTCCGCGACGGCAGCATCTATCCCGACCTTTATGTCAGCGCGCAGGAATTCGTGCTCGGTTATGGCCTCGCGGTGATCGTCGGCGTGCCGCTGGGCATTCTGATGGGCTGGTATTCGCGGCTCAACGCGGTGCTCGATCCCTTCGTGAATGCGCTCTACGCAACGCCGCGCATCGCCCTCATGCCGCTGATCATCATCTGGTTCGGCATCGACCTATCGGCCAAGATCGCGATCATTTTCCTCTCCACCGTATTTCCGATCCTGGTCAACACCATGACCGGCGTGCGCACCATGGAGCGCGACTTCGTCAAGGTAGCGCGATCGTTCGGCGCCTCCGACGGTCAATTGTTCAAGACCGTGGCGCTCCCCTCCTCGGTGCCCAATCTATTGACCGGCCTGCGCCTCGGCCTCGGCCACGCGCTCATCGGCATCGTGGTCGGTGAGATGTACGGCGCGTCGGCGGGTATCGGCTTCATGATGCAGACCGCCGGCGCCACCTTCCAGACCGACAAGGTGATGGTGGGAATCCTCATCATCGCCGCCGCGGGCATGAGCCTGACCCAGGTGCTGAAGATGATCGAAGCGCGCTTCGACATCTGGCGCCCCGACCACCACGTGTAATTTCTTATTTTCCTCCCCTGCGCAGCGGGGGAGGTGTACGCCGAAGGCGGACGGAGGGGGCGACCTTGGAGGCAAGACATGAGCGGATCGATCACGATATTCGGGCACGGCGCGGTTGGCCGGGCAGCCGTCGACCTTTTGTCGCGCGCAGGTCGCGATGTGCGCGTCGCGCAAAGACACGCGCCAGCGGACCTGCCGCCGGGGGTCTCCTTTCAAGGTTGCGACGTGCTGGATGGGGAGTCCGTTTTGGCTGCGACGCGAGGCGCCAGCGACATACTCGTCGCGGTCGGTTTTGCCTATGAAGGCAAAGTTTGGCGTGTGGCATGGCCTAAAGCGATGACGAACTTTCTCGATGCGTGCGAGGCCACGGCCGCCCGCATGATATTCATCGACAACCTCTATATGTATGGGCCCCAACGCGAGCCGCTGCGCGAAGACATGCCCCTCACCACGTTCGGCGTGAAGCCGGCCGCTCGCGCGGCGGCGACACGTCTGTGGATGGCCGCCAGTGAAGCCGGGCGCGTTCGCGTCGCGGCGTTGCGCTCGCCAGACTTCTACGGTCCCGGCGTCACGCTATCGCATTTGGGTGAGGTCGGGTTTGCCAGGCTCGCCAAGGGCAAGGCCGCGACGTTGATCGCGCCGCCCGACACGCCGCACGATTTCGCCTACGTGCCTGACATAGCGCGGGCCGCCGCGACGTTGCTTGACGCACCCGACGATGCGTTTGGGCAAGCTTGGCATTCGCCCTGCGCGCCGACCCAGACGCCGCGCCAAATTCTTGCGCTCGGGGCGGCGGCGCTTGGCGTGAAGCTCAGGCTCAATGCGCTTCCTCTCGCGCTTCTGCCACCTCTTGGCCTTGTATCCCCGTTCATGCGCGAAATGGCGGAGATGCGCTTCCAGTGGGATCGCCCCTACCAAGTCGACTGGCGCAAATTCGCGCGGCGCTTCTGGTCTGATGCGACGTCGTTCGAGCAAGGCGCGAAGGCTACGGCGCTCTCATTTTGTGCTTCAGCGGCTCCCAAGCAGGGAGCCTCGAAGAGCACGCTTGATGGCCAGGTGCGAGACGGGCTCCGCTGACCGCCAGAGGCGGACGGAGGGGGCGTTGTGGGGGCGTGGCCCTTTCGCGCCGAAGGAATTAGATTGCGCTGAATAGGCGTCTTTCTGCCGGAGGGAACATGAAGCGCAAGATCCGTTGGACATCGCTTTCGGCGGTCTCTGCTCTGGCGATCGCGATTTTGGTTTCCCAACGCCCCGCGGCGCAAACGGAACCCGATCTGCGCCAACCCGCCGGCAAGGAGTGGCTTCATGTCGGTGGCGATTGGAGCAATTCGCGCTATTCGACCCTGACCCAGCTCACCCCCGCCAATATCAAGAATTTGAAAGGCGCCTGGGTCACGCATCTGGGCTCGGGTCTCGGCACGAAATATTCCCTGGAAGTGACGCCGATCGTAAAAGACGGCGTGATGTATGTCACCACCGGCAATGACGACGTCTTCGCGTTGGATGCGAGAACCGGCGCGCTCATCTGGGAGCACCGCTCGGGCCTGGACCAGAACATCACCACCGTCTGCTGCGGCTGGGACAATCGCGGCGCCGCCATCGGCGAGGGCAAGGTCTTTCTCGGTCAGCTCGACGGCACCTTCGTCGCGCTGGATGCCAAGACCGGCAAGCTGCTCTGGCAGACGACAATCGGCAAATGGCAGGACGGCTACACCGTCACCTCCGCGCCGACCTATTACAAAGGCGCGATCTACACCGGGGTCTCAGGCGGCGACCGTTCCGCGCGCGGCAAGCTCACCGCGCTCGACGCGAAGACCGGCAAGGAGCTGTGGCATTTCTGGACCGCGGCGGGGCCGGGGACACGCGGCGGCGACACCTGGCCCTCGCCGACCGATCCGGATCCCGACAAGGCCCATGCCTATCTCAATGGCGGCGCCAATGTGTGGCAAGCGCCGGCCATCGATCCCGAGCTCGGGCTGATATATTTCAGCACCGGCCAGCCGGGTCCGGACGCGGTCGGCGAGGGCAGCAAACGCCCGGGCGACAATCTCTTCAGCTCGTCCATTCTGGCGCTGCATCTCGACGGCACCTATGCCTGGCATTTCCAGATGGTCCATCACGACCTTTGGGATTTCGATTGTCCCAGCCCCGTCGTGCTGTTCGATTCTGTCTATGACGGCGTCAAACGCAAAGGCATCGCGGAAGCCTGCAAGACCGGCTGGATTTACATGCTCGATCGCACCAATGGCAAGCCGCTGATCGGCATCGACGAGAAGCCGGTGGAGCAGGATGTGCGCGTCGCCTCCGCGCCCACGCAGCCGATCCCGCGCGGCGATCCGTTGATCCCGCAATGTCCGGAAGCGCTTCCCGGTTGGGTCACCAAATGCATCTTTGGCGTGATCTACGATATGCCGATCCTGATGTCGCCGGGCGGCAATGGCGGCACGAATTGGTCGCCGATGGCCTACTCTCCGCAGACCGGATATTTTTACGTCAGCGCTGCGGACCGTCCGCAAAGCCGCATCCTGCGCCAGCTCGGCAAGACCGTGGGCCCGCCCATTAGCGCGCGCTATGCCGGCACGTTCTCGGCGGTCGACTCGCGCACCAACAAAATCGTCTGGCAGAAGAAGACGCCCTATTCCATCGGGCAGGGCAGCGGCGCTTTGGCGACGGCTTCCGGTCTCGTCTTTCACGGCGAACCCAGCGGCGCCTTCCAGGCCTATGACGCGAAGAATGGCGCGCTGCTCTGGGAATGGCAGACCGGCGCAGGAGCGGACGCGCCGGCCGTCACCTATGAGATCGATGGCGAGCAATATGTCGCCATCGCGGCGGGCGGCGTCGCGATCCAGACCACGTCGGCAAACAGCGACATGATCTGGGCGTTCTCGCTCAAAGGCAGTCCGGGCGGACGCTTGCAGCCCTTCGCGCCGCCGCGTCCTCCCGTGTCGGTGGTGGGTTTCGATGGGCCCGTGGTGCAGGCGAACGCGATCCAATTCGTCGATTATTCCTTCGCTCCCTCACGCGTCACGGTAAAAGCCGGCACGAAAGTTTCCTTCACCAACAATGGCGGCGAGATGCACAACGCCTCATCGTCGGATGGCGGCGGCTGGGATACGGGGCTGCTGGCGCGCGGACAATCCGTCTTGGTGACCTTCAACCGGCCGGGCATCTACAATGTCAATTGTTCGCCGCACCCTTCGATGATCGGGCAGATCATCGTGACCGGCGATGCGATCGGGTCTGCGCCGCCCGTGGTGGTGGAACGCAATGGCGCTACGGGAGGCGCGGCGCAAGGCGCGGCCACACACGAGCATCAAGGCGGCTGACCGCATGACATACGAACCCATCGCCCCTCGCGCGCGCGTGGGTTTCATCATCCCGTCCTCGAACCGCATGGTCGAGCCGCAGATGCAGCGCTACGCGCCCGCCGGCATCGCGCCCCATTTCATGCGGCTCCGCATGACCAACCAATATAAGCGCCCGCTGCCCGAGCTTCTGCCGAGCATCCTGGACGCCGCCGCGCTCTTGATGGATTCGAAATGCGACATCATCGTGTTTCAATGCACCGGTACGTCGATGTCCGGCGGCGTCGACATGGACGCCCACGTCGTTTCCGAGATCGCCAAGGCGACCAAACGCCCCGCGATCAGCACCGCCTCGGCGGTAAAAGCGGCGTTTACGGCGCTCAATGCCAAGCGCCTTGTTTTCATCTCGGAAACCGGACAGACAGGCCACGACAAGAAAAAACTGTTCCTCATGGAAGCCGGCTACGAGATTTTGGCGGATAAAGCCGCAGGCCTTTCGGGCACGGATGAATATTGCACCACGCCGCCTTCTTATTGGTACGACACGGCGATGGCGCTACGAGACGATCGCGCCGATGCCGTTTTCATCTCCTGCGCCAACATCCACAGCATCGATGTTATCGAGGATCTGGAACGCGATTCGGGAAAACCCGTCGTCACCAGCAATCAGGCAGCCCTGTGGTGTGCGCTCCGCACGCTCGGCTTGCCGGACGTCGTCCCCGGCCTGGGCTCGCTGTTTCAACTTCCCTCTCCCCTTGAGGGAGAGGGCGGCGCGCTGCGCGCGAAGCGCGCCACTCGCGCGCCGGGTGAGGGGGATGACTGAGGCTTTCCCCTCCCCGATCCGGCTACGCGCTTTGCGCTATGCCGGATCGACCCTCCCTCAAGGGAAGGGTGGAATAACCCCCGTAATCTCGTTGTACCTCGCGATCACGTCTTTCGGTGTCGCCGCCATTTTGGCGATCACGTCCTTTACCGCATTCCCATCGAGCGGCGTGATATCGAGCTTCGCGCGTTCCGCATCGGCAAGGAAATCGCGATCCTTGGTCATCGCCATGAAAGCGCGCTGCAGCGCCGCCGCGCGGGTCCCCGGCACGCCGGCCGGCGCGACGAAGGGCAGCGCCATGTAAAGCGGCGCCTCGGTGAACGCTATCACCGAAAGCGCGGCGGGATCGCGCGTCAACTCGCTCGCGAGCGGCACGTCGCGCAATAATGGATGGCGCGTCTTGCGGCCGAATTGCAGCAGCACGCGCACGTCCTTCGCGTCCCACAGCGCGCGCTGATTCGCCATGATCGAGTTGAGCCCGATGACCTGGCCGTCGAGATCGCCCTCCTTCATGGCCAAGAACATGCCGGCCGCCCCCGAAAATCCATCCTTCACCTGGATGTTAAGCTTCAGCGCGTCGCGCGCGACCAGCGCGAAGGTCAGATTGGTGGAGCCCGGCCCATCGCCGCCGATGAGAGCGGGCGGCGCCGGCGGCGCGAGATCCTTCACGGTCTTTGCCGGATGGCGTGCATTGACCACCAGGATGTAGGCATCGGTGGCAAAGGACGAGAGGCTGCCCAGCCAGGTGAGCTTGAGCGGATCGAATTTGGCAGATCGATCACCCTGGATCGCCAATTGCGCAACGCCGCGCTGGATGATCGCTATGACCGAACCATCATTCTCTTTGGTGTCGGCGAAGCGGTTCGCCAGCGCAAGTCCGCCGCCCTCCGCGCGATTTACGGCGACAATCGTCGGATTGCCGGGGATGAAGCGCCCGAGATGTTTGGCCGCCAGCCGTCCCGACAGATCGTTGATCCCGCCCGGAGCGGTCGCGATGATCAGCGTGACGGTGCGGCCCTTGTAGAATTGCTCCGCGGTTTGCGCCGAGGCGGCTGACGAGGCCACGCCCACAAAGCCCGCGCATACGAAAACGCCGCCAAGCCATCGCAGGAACTCCGTCCGGTTCATCGCGCCCATCACACCCTCAATCGCGAAACAATGTCTTCAATCCCGGAAATGCCGGGAAGGGATGCGCCACCACATAGGTAGGCACGGCGGAGAGATATTGCCGATAGCGGCCCTTGAACTCGAACCGCTCGCGGAACGTCGAATGCCGGAAGATCTCGTAGATCTTGGGCACGATGCCGCCCATGATATAGACGCCGCCGCGCGCGCCGAAGGTCAGCGCGACATCGCCCGCGAAGGTGCCGAGCATGGCGCAGAAGATCGCGACCGCTTCGCGGCATTGCGGATCGCAGCCGGGATAGAGGTTGGTGATGTGTTCGGGCGTCGCAGGGGTTGCGGGTTTTCCCGCAAGCTCGCACAGCGCGTCGTAGATATTGACCAGTCCTGGCCCCGATAAGAGGATTTCCGCGGACACATGGGCATATTGGCGCCGCAAAATGTCGATGATCGAGGCCTCGCGCGAATCCAGCGCCGCTAGCGTGACATTGCCGCCTTCACCGGCAAGTGCGATCCAACCCGTAGGGCTGGGTACGAGCCCGCTTACGCCGAGGCCCGTTCCCGGTCCCAACACCGCGATGGGCACATCGGGCACCGGTGCGCCATCGCCGATCTTCAGCAGATGTTCGGTCGAAAGCTGCGGCACCGCCAGTGCGTTCGCCGCGAAATCATTGATGACATAGAACTTCGACCAGCCGAAATGCTGCCGCATCGCCTCGACCGAAAAGCCCCACGGGCTGTTCATCATCACGATGCGGTCGCCGGTGACCGGCCCGGCGACGGCGAGCGCGGCATCCGCCGGTTTCTCGCCCGCCGGAATCTCGTCCAGATAGGCCTGGATGGCGTCCTCGATGCGGTCGTAATCGGCGACCATCATGCTCTGCGCGCGCTGAATGTCGTCGCCGCTAAGCAACGCAAAGCGCGCATGGGTCGCGCCGATATCGCCGAGAAGTTTTGTGGTGCTCACCGGATCAGCCTGCGCTCTAGACTTTGTGCGTCGCGGGTGTTTGCGCCGCTCCCTGACCATAGAACTGCGACATCAGCCAGATGGCAACCGCGCCGATCAGCACGGGTATGGCGGCGGCGTAGAAAAGTTCGGACGGCGTCCAGCCCGCGGTGAGCAGCAGCCCCGCCACGAAGGGTCCGATCACGCCGCCGATGCGGCCGATGCCGAGCGACCAGCCCAGGCCCGTGCCGCGCAACGCCGTCGGATAAAAATAGACCGACAGCGCGTTGTTGGCCTTCTGGCCGCCGGAAAGGCAAAAGCCGACAAACATCGAGACCGCGATGACAATCAGCGGCGCGGGCGAGGATAAGACCTGTGCCATGGCCACCACCGAAACCGCCGACAGCGCGAAGAGGCCCGACACCACCATATAGGGGCCGAACCGGTCCATCAGAGGCCCAATGATGAAGGCGGCGATGATGCCGCCTGCCAATCCCACGGTCGTCGCCGTGATAGCCGTCTGCTGCGACAGCCCCACCTGCACCAGCAGCGAGGTCAGCCATTTCTGCAGGAAGAAATAGATCATCAGGTTCATGAACATCCCGACCCAGATGAACATCGTGCCGAGCGCTCGCCCCTCCTCCAACAACTGGCCGACCGTGACTTTGCGCGCCGCCTGGCGGCCGGCGATAAGGCGCGTCGCATCCCCGATCCCCACCTCGGGCGCGACGCGTGCCAAAATGCGAACCGCACGTCCTCTATCGTTGCCGCGATTGATGAGGAATTCGAGCGATTCCGGCAGGGCGAAAACGAACACCGCCGTCAACACCAGGGTGCCGATGCCTCCAAGGGCGAGGACGGCGCGCCAGCCAAGCGGCTCGAGCAGGAAACCCGCCACCACCCCCGCCGCGATCTGTCCCAGCGAGAAGCCGATATAGATGAGCGTGATCGATGTCGAGCGCACGCGTTCGGGGAAATATTCCCCGGTCAGCGCTACCGCGCTCGGCATGGCGCCGCCGACACCGATGCCGGTGAGTAAGCGAAATCCGATCAGCATCGCGACGCTGGACGAGGCGATGGTGAGGAAGGTCAACGCGCCGAATGCCGTGGTGCAGGCGACCACCATGCGCTTATGGCCGAAACGCGCCGAGAGCGGCGACAGGAACAGGTAACCGATCAGCAGCCCGACCATGTCCGCGGTCAGGATGGTGCCCAGCGTGCTGTTGGGCACATGCCACAGCCTGGTGATCTGCGGCGCGATATACCCGATGACGGAGGTATCGAAGCCCTCGACCAGAAGCGCCGCGCCGCCCAGGATGCCGACAAGGAATTGGACCCTGCCGATTTTCCTCGCATTGATCAGCGCATCGGTATCGACCGTGCCCGCAATTTCCATCGTCAATCCTCGCTATGCTTTTGCGGTGGCTGCTTCAGCTTGCACCGCGTGTTCGGCATGGGCGGGGCGTTCCGCCAGCGGCCCGATTCCATAGACCCGTCCCATCGCCACGATGACTGTGGCGCCGATGAGCATTGGCACCGCCATGGCGCAAAAGACCGCCGCCGACGACCATCCGGAGGTTAGCAGGTAGCCGACCGCCAATGGTCCCACGATGGCGCCGATCCGGCCGATGCCGAGGCCCCAGCCGAGTCCGGTCGAACGCAGGGCCGTGGGATAGAAATAAATCGAGAGCGCATTGCCGCCCTTCTGCACGCCGCTGGTGCAGAACCCCGAGCCAAAGGATGCCGCGGCGATCAACACCGCCGCCGTCCACCACAGCGACAATCCGAGAAAGATGCTGAACAACGCGCCTACGACGAACAATGACGACATCACGCGGTAGGGACCGAAGCGGTCCATCAAGGGGCCGATGATGAAGGCGCCCACAATGCCCGCCGCGAAGGACGCTTCCGTCGCAATGATCGCGATATGCTGATCGAAACCGGCATCGACGAGGATCTTGGTCAGCCAGACCTGCAGCGACGTATTGACCGTCAGGTTCATGCCGAGCGCGAGCCAGATGACCAGCGTTCCAAAGGTCCGGCGCGCGTGGAACAATTGCGGCAGCAATTGCCAGATGGTCAGCTTCGCGCCACTGCGTTCGCCCGCGACCAGACGCGTCTCCTTGGGAATGGAAAGCGCAGGATCGATACGCTGCAGGATGCGCGCCGCGGCTTGCGGCTTGCCGGCGCGGTTGACGAGATATTCGAGCGACTCCGGCAGGATCGCCGCCAGAATAGCGGCGAGCAGCATCGCCAACGCGCCGCCGACCCACAAGGCCGCCTGCCAGCCATAGGGTTGCAGCACGGCGTTCGACACTTCGCCCGCCGACAATTGTCCGAAGGATAGGCCGCAATAGATGAAGGTGATGGAGGTCGAACGCCGGTGCTTGGGAAAATACTCGCCGGTCAGCGCGACACCGGAGGGCAGCGCCCCACCGAGGCCAATGCCGGTCAGAAGCCGCAAGACAAACAGCTCGACGGTGTTGTCCGCCGTCGTGGTGAGGAAAGCCAACAAACCGAACAGCACGATGCAGCCGATCGAGACCCGCTTATGGCCGAAAGAGCCGGACAGCGGCGCCACGAAGAGATAGCCAATCAGGAGGCCGACCTTGTCGGCGGCCAAAATCCAACCGAGCACGTCGCGCGGGATGTTCCAGTTCTTGGCGATCTGCGGCGCGATATAGCCGATCACCTGGGTGTTGAAGCCGTCGACGAACAGGATCAACGCGCCGAGCACGCCGACCATGATCTGCAGGCGGCTGATGCGGCTGGCGTTGATGACGGCATCGGTGTCGAGAAGCTCGCCCGGCCTGTCCATGACTTCCAACACCTCATCTGTCATGGCCCGACTTGATCGGGCCACCCAGCCGCCGCGCGTCCGCGCGGCGAATAGTCTTATGTCCGTCTGGATGGCCCGCTGTTGCGGGCCATGACAGCTACTGATTGTTGTAGCCTAACCCGGAATCGCACCCCCGGGCCACCGCAGTGGTTTCCTCCCCTGCAAAGCGGGGGAGGTGGCGCGCAGCGCCGGAGGGGGCAATGTCGAACGACGCGGCAAACGTGCCGTCGCTTAGCGCGGCGTGCTCCGATAATTGGCGGCCCATCCCCGTCGCGTTGGCGGGGAGAGTTGCCGCGGCGGCGGCGCCTCGTCCCGACTCACGCTCGCGTCCGCTGCCTGCTGTCCACTATTTGCAACCGCTGTTCTCATCTCCGGCGTCGTGCAACTCATCAGCATCATGGCGATTGCCGCCAGCAAGATGTTTCGCATCGGTCCCTCCTTCGAAGACGCGGCGAGCGCATATAGGCCCCGCAATCTTCTCAACCTGACGTTGGCATCTTACGGGGCGCCTTCAGCCCGGACCAGTGTCGCCGGTTCCGCGTGGGATCAAACTCTCGTGGCCTTGTGGCGGGCGCCGAAAACCCGCAAGTTCCAGCCCCGTATTCAACCCCATAGGGGGATGCGGGCCCGGGGCCGGAGGAATTCGAAGGGTGCATGTCGGGGGGCATGGTATTGGCGCATAAGAAGCGCGCGGGACCCATTATTGTCCTGCGACAAGCCCTTTATCGTACGGCCATCGCTTTGTGCGCGGTTTCGGTCCTATTGGAGACCGCTTTCGGCGCCGAAATCCCGCAGGTGACGCCGCATCCGGTCCGTGATTTCAACACCTATCAACCGACCGCAAAGGCGACTCGGATCGACGCCGGCGAGGGGCCCACGATCGACGGCGACCTTTCGGACCCGGCATGGGCGAAAGCGCAGATCATCGACGAATTCTATCAAGTCGATCCGAACGCGGGACAACCCGGATCGCAGACGACCGTCGCGCGCTTCCTCTATGACGACAACACGCTCTATGTCGGGATCTACGCCTATGACAGCGAACCCGACAAGATCGTCGCCACGGTGCGCGCGCGCGATGGCAGGCTCGACACCGACGATGGCGTTCGCATTTACATCGACCCCCAGTTGACGCGCCGTGACGCCTATTATTTCGAGATGAACGCACTGGGGTCGCGCGTCGACGCCCTGATCCAGAACAATGCGACTTACATCCAAACCTGGAACACCATCTGGTCCGGCGCCGCCAAGCGCACGCCCAACGGCTATTCGGTCGAAATGGCGATTCCCTTCCGCGACCTTTCCTTTGATCCTGCGCGCAGTGATTGGGGCTTGGAGATCCAGCGCCGCGTCCGTCGCACGGGCGAGCGCATCCGCTGGACCAACATAAGCTCAGCGGCCTATTACGCCGATGTGTCGCGCTCCGGCACGCTCAGCGGCATCTCTGGCATCAACCAGGGGCTGGGGCTCGACATCCAGCTCTACGGCAAGTCCGCGTTCACGCGGATATGGGAGGACCGGAAGAACGGAATTGCGGAACGCGACAGCCTGAAATTCGTGATGAGCGGGAACGCCTATTACAAAGTCACGCCGGGATTGACGGGCACCTTGACGGTCAACCCGGACTTTTCCGATTCCCCGCTCGACATCCGCCAGGTGAACACGACGCGCTTCGTTCTGTTCCAGCCAGAGACGCGAGATTTCTTCCTGCAGGACGCCGCATCGTTCGAGTTCGGTGGACGTGGATTCGTGCGCGGCGACAATATCAACCGCGACAATGGCAGGCCATTTTTCTCGCGCAATATCGGGCTTGCTAATGGGCGGCCCGTCAGTATCACCACTGGCGGGAAATTGTCCGGGGAAGCGGGAGGGTTCAACATCGGAGCGCTCAGCGTACTGACCGACGGCACCGGAACCACAAGGAACCGGCAGGTGCTGTCGGCTGCCCGCATCACCGCGCCCGTGCTCAGACAATCGAAACTCGGCCT
>DATHDZ010000296.1:0-2864 GCA_035318785.1 Micropepsaceae bacterium | reverse complement strand
AAGGCGCGCTACATCCCCTACAGCAGGCGTTCATCGACCATGACGCGTTCCAGTGCGGCTATTGCACACCGGGCCAAATCTGTTCGGCGGCGGGCTTGATCGCTGAAGGCAGGGCGAAAAGCGCCAACGAAATTCGTGAATTGATGAGCGGTAATATATGCCGCTGTGGCGCTTATCCAAACATCGTGGCGGCGATCGAGCAGGCTATGGGCAAGATGGGCGGCAAGCCATGATCAATTTCCAGTACGCGCGGGCCGACGACGTCGCCGACGCGGTTCGCCGGATCGCTGCCGATCCGACCGCCAAATTCATCGCGGGCGGCACCAATCTGATCGATCTGATGAAAGAGGATGTCGAACGCCCTTCCCGGCTGGTCGACATCTCTCGACTGCCGCTCAAATCCGTCGAGGAGACATCGGATGGAGGGCTCCGCATCGGCGCGCTCGTGCCGAATTCCGACCTCGCCTGGCATCCTTTGATAGAACAGCGCTATCCCCTGCTCTCAAGCGCGATCCTGGCGGGTGCGTCGCAGCAGTTGCGCAACATGGCGTCGACGGGTGGAAATTTGCTGCAACGCACACGCTGTTTTTACTTCTACGACACTGCGACGCCATGCAACAAGCGCAAGCCCGGTTCTGGATGTTCGGCGATTGACGGCATCAACCGCATCAGCGCAATCCTCGGGACCAGCGAGGCCTGCATCGCAACGCATCCTTCCGATATGTGCGTCGCGCTCGCTGCGCTTGAAGCGAGGGTGCATGTAGCAGGTCCCAACGGAGAACGCGTGATCGCGTTCAACGATTTCCATCGGCTGCCCGGAAACACGCCGGAGCTCGATACCAATCTGCAGCCCAACGAGATCGTCATCGCCGTCGAACTTCCGGCGCAAGGCTTTGCAAAGAACTATTCCTACCTGAAAATCCGCGATCGCCTCTCCTATGCCTTCGCTCTGGTTTCGGTCGCCGCCGCACTGGAACTGGAGGGCGGTACGATCAGGCAAGCGCGCCTGGCGGTCGGCGGCGTCGCCCATAAGCCGTGGCGGGACGCAGCGGCTGAGGCCGCGCTCGTCGGGCAGCCGGCAAACCCGATGGTCTTCACGCATGCGGCAGATGTCCTCTTGCACGACGCCAAAGGCTTCGCACACAACACCTTCAAGATCGAATTGGCGCGGCGCACCATCGTTCGGGCATTGACCCAGGCAGCGCAGGCGACGCCACAATTACAGTCCGACAAGAAAATCCGATGAGCATGTCATGGTGAATTACATAGGCACTGCCACCCCACGCGTCGACGGCCGCGCCAAGGTCACTGGCGAAGCCAAATACGCCGGAGAATTCAAGACCAGCGGCCTGGCCCATGGCAGCGTCGTTGAATCGACCATCGCGAAGGGCCGCATCGCGCGCATCGACACCACTGAAGCATTGCGTGTTGAAGGCGTGCTGGACGTGCTCACCCACGAGAACCGCCCCCGCATGGCCGGCGCGGACAAAGCCTGGAAGGACGATGTCGCGCCGGAAGAAGGTTCGCCGTTCCGTCCACTCTATGGCGACAAGATCAGGTTCAGCGGCCAGCCGATCGCGCTGGTGCTGGCGAAAGAATGGGAGATCGCGCGCTACGCCGCCTCGCTCGTACGCATCGAGTACGAAAAGGAGCCATTCGTCACCGACCTATATAAACAGCGCGATCAGGCATTTGTCGTCAAGAAACCCGATAAGCCGCGCGGTAACGCCAAGAAAGCCCATGCGGCGGCTGACGTGCGTCACGAGGCCGAATATTTCATCCCGACCGAGCATCATAACCCGATGGAATTGTACGCCTCCACCGTGATATGGGACGGCGGCGGCAAGCTTACGGTCTATGACAAGACGCAGGGCGTGCAGAACGTGCAGCGCTATCTCTGCGGCGTGTTCAACAAGAAGGCCGCCGATTTGCGGGTGATATCGCCGTTCGTCGGCGGTGCATTCGGCTCGGGGCTCCGCCCGCAATATCAAGTAGTGCTGGCCGTTCTGGGGGCGCTGGCGCTGAAGCGCTCGGTGCGCCTCGTGCTGACGCGCCAGCAGATGTATGGGCTCGGCCACCGGCCGGCCACCATTGAGCGCCTTGCGCTCGGTGCGAAGGCGGATGGAACGCTTGACGCGATCACCCACGAGGCCATCGCGGTCACCTCACAATTCGAAGAGTTCTCCCGCAACGACACCGGCTGGGCGGCGCTGCTTTACAAGTCCGCCAACACGAAATACGTGCACAAGCTTGCGCGGCTCGACGTTCCCACCTCCTGCGACATGCGCGCGCCTGGCGCCGCGACCGGCGTCTATGCTCTCGAAAGCGCAATGGACGAGCTTGCGGTGGCTTTGAAACTCGATCCCATCGAGCTGCGCCTGCGCTGCTATTCGGATCGGGACCAGAACGAGGACGTTCCCTACACCAGCAAGCAGCTGCGCGAATGCTACCGCCAAGGCGCAGAAGCCTTTGGCTGGGACAAGCGCAAGCCAGAACCGCGCTCGATGCGCGACGGCAGCGAGCTTGTGGGTTGGGGCATGGCAACGGGCGTCTGGGAGGCATTGCAGATGCCAGCGGCTGCTCGTATCGTGCTGACCGCGAACGGACATGCGGAAGTATCTTGTGCTGCTTCTGATATCGGCACCGGCACATACACGATCCTGGCGCAGGTTGCAGCCGACACGCTCGGCCTCCCGCTCGAGAACATAACCATCCGGCTCGGCGACTCAACCCTGCCGCAAGCGCCGGTAGAAGGTGGATCGTGGATGGCGGCCTCGGCATCGCACGCGGTCGCGACGACAGCCGAGGAAGTCCGTAAGGAACTGCTGGCTCTGGCAACGGTAACGAAGGGATCACCGCTGGCA
>DATHDZ010000295.1:0-2176 GCA_035318785.1 Micropepsaceae bacterium | reverse complement strand
CGAGAACTTGTATTGGCATTGAAGCAAGGGGGTTACGTCGTTCATGTCGCTACTGACGACAGCCAGAAAGATATCTATCCTTTTGATTTTGACGACATGAAAGCCCAACGGCAGTTGAGCGAGAAGGGGCGGGATATGGCCCGCCAGATCGGAGCTGCGGTCAAGAAGCTCGGCATTCCAGTCGACGAGATCTACACAAGCAGGCTCAATCGGGCGATTGAAACCGGCAAATTGCTGTCCGGCAAAGACGCGAGACCCGTCGATGGATTGACGGACAGCGGCGCGGGAAGCGCTTCTGCGATGACGAACCCCGCCGGCGGCAACGCAAAAGCTGGGCTCGCCCTGCGGGAATTGGTGAATGCCGCACCGAAAGCCGGCACCAACATTTTCATCGTGACGCATAAGACAAATATCGCAGATGCCTTCGGAAAAGAGGCTGGTGATGTGCAGGAGGGGGAAGCGTTCATTTACCGATCCAATGGATCGGCTCCTTCGGCATTTGTCACCCGCGTGAAGCCGGCTTTCTGGATCGACCAGGCCGCTAACTGATTTCCGAATTAGCCGATCGAGCAGTTAGGTCCGGGCGTCGAGTCAGCGGGCTTGCCGTTGCCATGAAGTATCCTGCGCAAGCCTGTCACACTCCGGCAATGGCGACGTCACATCGCTGTTGAATGCCCGTGATTTGTGGACCTCGAAGACCGCGCCGATTCGATTTCGAAAAGCATGCGGTCGCGAGGATATCGATGCAGAACCGCGAATTGGCGCGATCGACGCAGCGCTTGATTGAGATGCTGCGGCCGGAAAAAGTCGGGACCGCAGCGCAAACGGCGATGACCTGGTTCAAGCCGCTGCCGATCTCGTCAAACGTCATCAAGCCGATCCGTTTGCCTGAGTTTCCTGCCACGCTTGGGCGGATCGGCTCGCTTGAAGTGCGGCTTGCGCAGGAAAAGCGCGACGTGAAGCGCGCCCAGAAACTGCGTTATCGCGTATTCTACAAGGACGGCAGCGCCATCGCCGACGCCGCGACCATGCTGGCGCGGCGCGACAAGGACGCGTTCGACAGGATTTGCGACCATCTATTGGTGATCGATCACGCCGCCAAACCATCGATCGGCGGAAAGCAGCCCGTGGTCGGCACCTATCGCCTGCTACGGCAGGAGGTGGCGGCAAATCATGGCGGCTTCTACACCGAAGACGAGTTCGACATATCGGGCCTGACCGATCGTCACTCCGGTTTGCGTTTCCTTGAGCTCGGACGATCCTGCGTGCTGCCGCGCTACCGCAACAAGCGCACCGTCGAATTGCTGTGGCACGGGATCTGGAGCTACGTGCGACAGCACCGGCTCGACGTGATGATCGGCTGCGCCAGTTTCGAGGGCACCGACCCCGAACGGCTGGCATTGCCGTTGTCGTTCCTGCATCACTACGCGCAAGCCCCGGAAGCCTGGCGCGCGGCGGCGCATGGCTCACGCCGTGTCGAGATGAACCGGATGGCAAAGGAAGCGATCAATCCGAAGGCAGCCCTTCACGAGCTGCCGCCTCTGATCAAGGGATATTTGCGGCTTGGCGCGTATATCGGCGATGGTGCGGTGATCGATCATCAATTCGGCACCACGGACGTACTGATCGTGATGCCGGTATCGGCGATCAACGCTCGCTACATCGAGCATTTTGGTGGCGATGCATCGCGACATGCGGCATAGCGCGGCGGCAAGGGTGATGCGACTCACTCCTCATGGTGAGGAGGCGCTCTCCCGGCAGCGCGCTTGCGCTGTCCGGTGCGCCGTCTCGAACCATGAGGGAGAACAACACCCATCCTTCGAGACGCGGCGAAGACGCCGCTCCTCCAGCGATAACGGTGGAGCCGTTACGCAGGGATGAGGAAAGATAACGCGGCATTCCAATCCAACCGCCCTAGAGCATGATGCATTGGAGTTGGATCGATTCGCCGTGAGCGCGAAGCACTAACGATCTCGTGTCCCGGACGCAGCGCAGCGCCTCATAAGCGCGTTCACGCGCGTCTTCGACACGCTATGGGCGGTACACCGAGGAGCCCAGACACAAAATCGCGAAAACAACCCCATGCAAAGTAGAATGGGCCCCGGCTCGCAGCGCTCGTGCGGCTTGCGTCCGGGGCACGAGAAGAAAAATGGTCCGTCGTCACGGCCCCAACCTA
>DATHDZ010000294.1:0-3356 GCA_035318785.1 Micropepsaceae bacterium | reverse complement strand
GCAATGAGCAATCGGCACGAATCTTCGATTTGGCCAAGCGGCAGGGCGCCGGCGCCATCGCGATTTCCGCGCGCATCGAGGAGGAGCTGGCGCAGCTTGCCCCGCAGGACCGGAGCGAATATTTGACGAGTCTTGGGCTCGTAGAGCCCGGCCTCAACCGGCTGATCCGCGCCGGCTACGATCTCCTCGGCCTGATCACGTTTTTCACCGCGGGCCCGAAAGAATCGCGTGCTTGGACCGTGCAGAAAGGGGCGCGCGCGCCGCAAGCGGCCGGCGTGATCCACACCGATTTCGAAAAAGGCTTCATCCGTGCGGAAGTCATCAAATACGATGACTATGTCACTCACGGCGGCGAAGCGGGCGCACGCGATGCCGGCAAGTTCCGCCTCGAAGGCAAGGATTATGTGGTGCAGGACGGCGACGTCATGCATTTCCGCTTCAGCAATTGAACGGTCTCATGACTGATCTGCTGCATTTCGAGGATTTCCGCGCGGGGCAGATCTTCGTGCTGGGCACGCACATTCTGGTGCCCGACGAAATGATCGACTTCGCGCGCGAGTTCGACCCGCAGCCCCAGCATCTCGATCCCGAGGCGGCGAAAGATCTCCTGGGCGGCCTCGCCGCCAGCGGCTGGTATCTTTGCGCGCTGGCGATGCGCATGCTGGTGGATGGCCTGTTCAATCGTTCGACCAGCCTCGGCGCGCCGGGCGTCGATGAGATCCAATGGCGCCGGCCGGTGCGGGCGGGCGACAAGGTGCGGCTCGACGGCGAGGTTCTGGACATTCGCGGCTCGTCGCGTCCCGAACGGGGGTTCGTGCGCTTCCGCTTCAGCATGTGGCGGGACAACGGCACGGGCGACGACGAACGCGTGATGATGTTCACCTGCTCGGTGATGTTCGGCCGCCGCACTGTTGTGTCGGCATGAGGGCTTTGTGATGTGGTTCGAGGATATTCCGCTCGGCGAGACGTTCACCATCGGCTCCTACGCGTTCACCGAGGAAAACATCATCGCCTTCGCGAGGAAGTACGACCCGCAGCCCTTTCATCTCGACAAGGAGGCAGCAGCGCGCTCACCCTATCGTGGGCTGATCGCGAGCGGCTGGCAGACGTCTGCGGTATGGATGAAGTTGATGATCGCCTATCGCAAGGAGCGGGTGGCAGCGGGTGAAGAAGGCACGCAGGCGAACTATGTCTCGCCTGGCGTGCGCGAGATCCGCTGGCTGAAACCGGTGCGGCCCGGCATGATCGTCACCTACACCAACCAGCCTTTCGCCAAGCTCGACTGGCCATCGCTTCCGCAATACGGCTTGCTCGAAGGCAAGAACGAGGCGTTCGATCAGGAAGGCACGCTGGTCTACACCTTCATCAACCGCGTGCTGATCGCGAAGCGGCCGGTTTGAAGCTATAATCGCCACTGCGAACAGGGAATTCCGCATGCGGATAATGATCGCAATCGCTATCGCCGCGGTCGGGCTCGCGGGCTGCGCCACACCCCCCGGCCGGCTGCAAGCGGCCGACATCTGCATGCTGGCAGGGTTTGAGCCCCAAGACACGGACTATGCCGATTGCGTGCAGCACAACCAAAGGGAGCTTGCGCAGCTCAGACGCGAGAGGATGCGTAAGGAGCTGGACATCGCGAACCATCCCACGCAGCAAGCGGGAATCAAATTCTTTTACAATGGCCCGACCTTGGGCCGCATGCCTTGATCAGCCGCCGATGAGATGTGGTGCAAACCAGCCAAAGAGGCCAAGCACCCCGCCAATGGCGCCGAACGCGCCGCCGATAAAGGCAAGCGGCAAAAGACTGGTCACGATGGCGGATGATGCGAGCAGGATGCCGAGCTCCAACGCGCCGCTGGCGAATTCATAGGTCTCTTTGGCCGCGTTGCGGTCGTTGCGGTGCTTTTCAATTGCCTGCGCCTTGGCGGCGAGCTCCTTGCGTCCTTCACCCGTCGATGGCTCCGAATCCTCTCGCGCGGCGGTGGCTTGCCAATCGGCAATCGTGCCGGCGATTTGCGTTTCGTCGGCGCCCGGCCTGCCCGCTGTTTCCAGCTGCAAAGCGCGCGCGTCGGCGCGCAGCATGGCCGCGCGAATCGACTTGGCCTGAAAGAAGGCCCATGTGTCCGAGGCCTCGACCGTTTCGCGCACGACATCCGTATCCGCGTTGCGCGCCGCCATCTCGGTGAAAGCCAGCGCCGCCGCCATGAGGGCGATGACGATGCCGATGCGTTTGTTGGTGGGCGAATGAGTCTCTACTTCGATTTCGTGTTCCACTGTCGGCCTCTTGCAAGGGGGCGGACTGCGAGTCGCGCCATACGACAAGCTTAACGCAAGCTCGCCTCGATATTGCCGCCATCGACGGTGATCGTGGCGGCGGTGGTTTTGCGCGCGAGCGCCAGGAACACGAAGGCATCCGCCACGTCATCGGCGGTGACTTCGCGCCCCAACAGATTGCCGCTCATATAATCGGCCTCCGACAGCCCGCGGGCTTTGGCGCGCGCGGCCACCATGTCGTCCGTCAAGAGGCCGGTGCGGATGCGATCCGCATTCACCGCATTGGCGCGGATGCCGTCCTTGCCATGGTCGAGCGCATATTGCTTGACCAGGAAAAGCGTCGCGGCCTTAGGCAAACCGTAGGGCCCAAAATCCTTGCCGGGATTCACCGCCTGTTTGGAGGTGTTGAACAACAGACAGCCACCCGTGCCTTGCGCCTTCATGATGCGGACCGCGTTTTGCGCCACGCTCTGGTGGGCGAAGAAATTGAGCTCGAAGGATTGGCGCAGCACTTCGTCCTCGACTTCGCCGATGCGGCCCTGCCAGGCGGCGCCGGCGTTCGAGACCACGATGTCCACCCCACCGAATTTTTCCGCGACGGCGTCGAAGGCGCGGCGCAACGCTGCCGCATCGGTCACATCGCAGCCGAGACCGAGCGCAGCGCCGCCGATCTTTTGAGCCACGGATTTCGCCGCTGCCTCATCGCGGTCGAGCACAGCCACCTCCGCGCCCTGCTTCGCCATGGCTTTGGCCGTGGCGGCGCCGATCCCCGAACCGCCGCCTGTGATCAACGCGACCTGACGCGCCAGCGGCTTCTCCGCAGCCTTTCCGAGTTTGGCCTGTTCCAAGGACCAATATTCGACGTCGAACTGATCGCCTTCGGGAATCGACTCATAGCGGCTCATCGCTTCGGCGGCGCTCACCACATCCACCGTGTTCTCGGCAATGTCGGCGGCGATCGCGGCGTCCTTTGCGGAAGCCCCGAGTCCGAACAAACCGATACCGGGAACGAGAATCACCCGCGGGTAAGGATCGAGCTCCTTCTTGACACCCTTCACGCGCTGATTGTTGCGCGCGAAATA
>DATHDZ010000293.1:0-17733 GCA_035318785.1 Micropepsaceae bacterium | reverse complement strand
ATCCTCGGATGCCTGATCCTGTTCGTCGATGGGCTTGATTTCAGCGCCGCCAATGTGGGCGCGCCGGCGATCCTGCGCGCGTTCGGCGCCGAGAAGAGCGCGATGGGGATTGTGTTCAGCGCCGGCTTTGTCGGCATCCTGACCGGCAGTCTGGCCTTCGGCTATATCGGCGACAGGTTTGGCCGCAAGACCGGTGCCATTCTCGGCGTTCTTGCCTACAGCGTTCCCGCGCTTCTGACCATTTTCGCAACCTCGCTCGATCAGCTCGCGACATACCGGTTCCTGTCCGGTCTCGGCATGGGCGGGGTGGTGCCCAATGTCATCGCGCTTCTTACCGAGACGGCGCCGAAACGCTATCGCATCAGTTTCGTCATGGTAGCCTATGTCGGGTACTCGCTTGGCAATGCGGCCATAGCCCAGGTCGCTGCGTGGTTCATTCCCTCTGAGGGCTGGCCGGTGGTGTTCCTGGCCGCGGGCTTGGCCGGCATAGGCTTGAGCGCCGTGCTGCTGTTCCTGCTGCCGGAATCCATTCCCTATCTCGCGGCCACAAACCCGGACGCCGTCCAACTCCCCGCTTTGGTCAGACGGGCCGTGCCGGAGCGCGCGTTCGAGGCAAACACGCGTTTCATCCTGCGCCGCCCGGCAAGCCAACAGACATTCTCGCTCAAACTATTGTTTAGCGAAGAACGCCGCATCGCGACCCCCCTGTTGTGGCTTGGTTTCTTCGCCGAGTCCCTCACCTACATGACGTTCTCGGCATGGTTTTCCGTGCTGTTGGAGCAGGCCGGATTGCTGCCCACGCAAGCGGCGCTGACATTCTCGCTGGCCTATCTCGGTGCGATCGTCGCGATCCTGGTGCTGGCGCGCATGCTCGATGCGTTCGGACCCAAGGCGACGGTGTTCACGGCGGCCGGCGGCATCGGTACGTTCCTCGCGCTCGGAACACCGGGGCTTTCGGGCACCATGATTGCGGTGTGCGGGATCTTTGCGATGGCGTGCTCGTCTTCGACTCATCAGGCGCTGAACGGCATCGTCGGCGGATTCTATCCCACCATCATTCGCGGCAATGGTGTGGGTTATGCGTCGGGCATGGGCCGCGCCGCCGCCATCATCGGCCCCGCCATTGCGGGCTATCTCTTGTCCGCGCAATTGCCTTTGCAGGAAGTGCTCGCCGTCATCGTCTCGCCCTATGTTGTGGTGATCGGCGTTTGTCTGGCGCTGAGCCGTCTGAAGAACAAAATCTCCGCGGAACGGGCCGAAGCGGAACGCACTGAGGCCGTGAGAAGCGAATGGACCACCGCGACGTCGACATAGGACCCGCGCTGGAAAACCGGCGCATTGGGGGCTTCCAGCTGCTGACGCTCGCGCTCGGGTGTCTGATCCTGTTCGTCGACGGGCTCGATTACAGCGCGGTGAATGTCGGAGCGCCGTCGATCCTGCGCGCCTTTGGCGCCGAACGCAGCGCCATGGGCTTCGTTTTCGGCTGGGGATATTTCGGCATCTTCGTCGGCAGCGTTCTGTTCGGCTTCATCGGCGATAAATATGGGCGCAAGCCGGGACTGGTTCTCGGTGTCCTTGCTTACAGCCTGCCCGCTTTGTTCACGCTGTTCGCCACCTCGCTCGAAGAGCTGTCGGTCTTTCGCTTCCTCGCCGGGATCGGCATCGGCGGTGTCGTGCCCAACACCATCGCGCTCCTGACCGAGACGGCGCCAAAGCGTTATCGCGTGACCTTCGTGATGATCGCCTTTGTCGGCTATTCGACGGGCAACGCATCGATCGCCCAGGTCGCGGCTTGGTTCATTCCTGCCTATGGCTGGTCGATCGTTTTTTTGGTGGCGGGTATTTTGGGCATCGCGTTGAGCATCGTGCTTGCGCTGGCTCTTCCCGAATCCGTTCCCTGGCTCGCCGCCGCGAGGCCCAACTCGCCGAGGCTGCGCCGTCTCGCCGCGCGTGCGGCGCCGGAGCTTCGCATCACGCCGGACACGCGCGTGGTGCTGCGCAGGTCGGCGAATGAAAGCCATTTCTCGCTGACATTGTTGTTCAGCTCCTATCGCCGGATCGCGACGCCGCTTCTGTGGATCGCGTTCTTCGCCGAATCGCTGACCTTCATGACATTGTCGGCTTGGCTGGCGGTGATATTGGAGGCGGCAGGTCTGTCCCCGACTCAGGCTGCGCTGACGTTCTCCTACGGGGCGTTCGGCGCCATTCTGGCCATCCTCTTCGTCGGCCGGCTCCTTGATAGATTTGGACCCAAGGCGGCGGTGCTGTCCGCGGTACTTGCGGTCAGCGCCATCGTCTATCTCGGTACGTCCGGCCTCTCGCCGGCGCTGATCAGCATCGTCGCCATCGTCGCGCTCGCCTGCGCCTCGGCAACGCACCAATCGCTGAACGGGATCGTCGGCGGCTTCTATCCCACGATCATCCGCGGCAATGGCGTTGGCTACGCAACGGGCATGGGCCGCGTCGCGGCAATTGTCGGCCCCGTGATCGTCGGTTATCTCATGGCCGCCAAGGTGCCGCTGCAGGAGGTATTATTCTTCATCGCGGCTCCCGATCTTGTCGTGGCCGCGGCCTGTGTGGGATTGGACCGCTTGCGCAAGAGCCGGACGGCGGCAGAAGACGCGGCGGTTCTTTCCACGGCGCAGGGGATAGGCGAGCAACCCGCATGAGCAAGAAAATCCCGCGGCTGGAGATGAACGAGCTTGCACCGAACGTGCAGGAGACGCTGGCCGCGCGTGTGAAGCGGCTTGGCTATCTCGGCGAGTTCTTCAAGACGTCTGGGCACAACCCCGACGTGCTGGTGTCGTTCATGGAGATGACCGAGGCGCTGAAGGAAGCGCTTCCGGATCGGCTGACCGAAGTGGGTTCGCTCACGGTGGCCGGACTCATGGGCAATGCCTATGAGCGCAACCAGCACGAACGCCTATCGGAAAAGCTCGGCTTCGGACGCGACTGGATCGCGACGGTGAACCGGCTCGATCCTGAAGCCGAGGGTCCGATGAGCGAGGACGAACGTGCGGTGCAGAAGCTCGCCATTGCCGTGGTTAACCGCTGCGGTCACGATGTAGAGCCACAGCTGGATGAGGTGATCGAGCGGATCGGCCATGCTCAGGCCATGGCTGTGTTGTTTCTGATCGGGCGTTATGTCATGCACGCCTATGTGGTGAACGCGCTGAATTTGGCGCCGCCCGTGTCCTCGATCTTTACGGGAGGAAGACCGTGACCGATCCGTTATGGATCACGGAAGCCGATGTTGTGGACGCGCTGAGCCTACCGGAAGCCATCCCGGCGCTGGAGGCCGGACTTGCGTTGGAAGCCGCCGGCACCGCGCGCAACATGGCCAAGACCCATCAGATCTGGGGCGGTCATCACACGCTGCACGCGATCGGCGCCGTGGTCGAAGGCGCGAATATCGTCGGCACCAAGACCTGGGCGCACACCGCGGGCGGGGCGACGCCCCTCGTGACGCTGTGGAACAGCGATACCGGGCGGTTGGAGGCGATCATCGAAGCCTTTGCGCTCGGTCAGATGCGCACCGGCGGGATTTCCGGCGTTGCTACCGCGCGCATGGCGAACAAGGACGCCGACGATCTCGCCATTGTCGGCACGGGCAAGCAGTCCATGACGCAGGTGGTGGCGGTGGCCGCCGTCCGGCCCTTGAAACGCATCCGCGTGTTCAGCCCCACGGTGGAGAACCGCCAAGCCTTCCTGGCGCGATTGGAGAAGCTCTTTCCGGCCGCCGATCTGGTCGAGGCCCTATCGGTCGAAGCGGCGGTCAAGGATGCGCCGATCATCACGCTGGTGACGCGTGCGCGCACGCCCGTTCTGACCGCAGCCATGATCGCGCCCGGTACGCATCTGAATGCGGTGGGCGCGATCACCCCGGAGCGCGAGGAATTCACCCAGGACGTGTTTGACCGCGTCTCGGCGATCGCCGTCGACATGGTGGATTCGGTGAAATCACTGAGCGCCGAATTCCAGAAACGTTTCGGCTCGGGCGATTGGTCGAAGGTGCGCCCTCTATCCGAACTGGTGGCGGTGAAAGCGGAAAGGCCCCCAGATGCCGACATCACTCTGTTCAAGGCGATGGGCATGGGCCTTTCCGATCTCGCGCTCGGCATCGAAATCCTCAGCCGCGTGCGCGCCAAGGGCGGCGGGCGCGCCATTCCGCATCCCAAGCCGGCGCAGCCGCGCCTCGTCCGTTCCCCGTCATAGGGAGTTGCAGCATGCGTAACGATTATTTTCGCGATCAGACCGGGGCAACACCGAAGCCGATCGATCTGTGGGAGCCCATCGTCATTCCCAAGGAAGAGATCGATGCCGAGATCGAGCGCCTGGCGAGCTTGCCGCTACCCGCCAATGGCCGCCGCCGCTCCATGTTCGTGCATCCGCGCAATCAGAAGTCCAACGGACTGGCGCCCGGAATCGATGTGGCGCTCGATGTGCTCAAGCCCGGCGAGCGCACTGCGCCCTACCGGCAGAATTCGACCCAGGTGAATTTCGTCATCCAGGGTCAGGGCACATCGGTGGTGGGCGGACGGCGCTGGGACGTGAATCTCTATGATGTGTGGAACACGCCGTCGATGCAGCCCTATTGGCACCAGAACAATGGCAGCGGGCTGTTCGTGCGGCTGACTTATTCCAACGCCGCGCTGCTCGACATGATGAATGTGCATTATGTCGAAGAGAATCCTCCACCCGCCGAAGCCATCAAGCATCAGGAACTTTCGGAAGAGGACAAGAAGCGGCGCGCGAGTCCCTTCGGCACGTTCCAACTGAACGACCAGGGCGCCTGGCTGATGCCCTATGAAATCCTGATCAATCCGCCATCGGTGCCGTCGCCGGCGCTGCTTTGGCCATGGCAGGAGGTCAAGGCGCATCTCGACAAGCTCGAAGCGCTGGGCAAGGACTATGTCGGGCGGCGGCTTTATCTCCTCTACAATCCGCTGACGGGGCGGACCAACGGCACGACGCCGAACTTCTTCGCCACCATGACGATTCGCCCACCCAAGATCGTGGACCGGCCGCACCGTCACAGCTCGGCGGCGATCAATTATTATTTTCATGGCACGGGGCGTTCGACCGTGGAAGGCAAGGTCTATCAGTGGAAGGCCGGCGATCTGATGCTTTCCGCGCCAGGCTGGGCGGTGCACAACCACGCGTCGCATGATGATTACGTCTATGAGCTGACGGTGCAGGATCAGCCGCTCAACATCTCGATGGAGAGCCTGCTATGGCAGGAGAGTCTCAAACTGCCGATGGCGGTGTTGGGCGTGGAAGAAGGCCTCGGCACCAATCGGGCGGCGGAATAGACAATGATCCGGCTCGATGAAAAAGCACTGAAGGGTTCGTTTCCGCCGATCGTGACGCCGTTCAAAGACGACGGCTCTGTCGATTACGACACCTATGGGAAATTGGTGGAATTCCACGTCAAGGGCGGTTCGCCGGGCATCGTAGTGACCGGCACGACAGGCGAGCCGTCGATACTCACGCCTGCCGAACGCACGGAGCTTCTCAAGATCGCGATTGCGGCGGCGAAGAAGCGCATCCAAGTGGTCGCGGCCACGGGCACGCAGAACCACGCCGACACGGTCATGATGAGCGAAGCGGCCGAGAAAGCCGGCGCGGATGCGCTTCTGATCGTCACGCCCTATTTCATCCGGCCGCCGCAGCGCGGGCTCGAAGCCTATTATCTCGACCTCTGCAAGCGCACCGATCTGCCGGTGATGATCTATCACATCCCGGGTCGCGCGGCGGTGAACATGACCGCCGACACCATCGTGCGGATCGCGGAAGCCGCACCCAACCTTGTCGGCATCAAGCATGCGGTGGATGATCTGAAGCTTGTCAGCGACCTCATCATCAGGCTGGGCAGCGAATTCCGCATCCATGTCGGGTTGGAAGATCTGTCGTTCCCGATGGTGTGCCTCGGCGCCCATGGGCTGATGAACGCCGTGGGCAATCTATTGCCCGGCAAGGTCCAGGAGCTTTACGCGGCGACCGCGAAAGGCGACCTCGCCCGGGGTCGCGCCCTCCATTATGAATTGTGGGAGTTGAACCAGGCTGTGTTCTTCGACACCAATCCGATTCCGATGAAATATATGATGAAGCGTTTGGGCCTCCTGCCGAACGAAGTTCATCGCCTGCCCATGGTGCCGACGACGCCCGAGTTGCGCACCAAGCTCGATGCCGTGCTCGCGCGCGCCGGGCTGGTCTAGGCCATGACGAAAAGCGCTGTTGCCGACGTACAACCGGCTCTCATCGAGGATTTGGTCGACGCGAACCGCATTCTCTATCATCTCGGCGTGGTCGATGGTTTTGGTCATGTCAGCGCCCGTCATCCAACCAATGGGTCGCGCTTTCTGATCTCGCGCAGCATGGCGCCCGCGCTGGTGACGGCCGCCGACCTGATGGCGATTCATCTCGATGGGCGGCCGGTTTCCGATGATGGACCGACCCCGTATCTCGAGCGCTTCATCCATGGCGAGATCTACCGCGCGCGGCCCGATGTCGTGGCGATCGTGCACAGCCATTCCGCGGCCATCATTCCGTTCAGCATCGTGCCCGGCGCGACCTTGCTGCCGGTTTCCCATATGGGTGGATTCATCGGCGAGGGCGCGCCGGTGTTCGAAATCCGGCACACGGCCGGCACGAACAGCGACATGCTGGTGCGCACGCCGGAGCTGGGTGCGGCGCTGGCGAAATCGTTGGGCGCGCGGAACATCGTGCTGATGCGCGGCCACGGCTCGACCGTGGTCGGGTTCAATCTTCGTCAGGCGGTATACCGAGCCGTTTACGCCGAAGTGAATGCGCGCCAGCAATCCGAAGCGCTGAAGCTGGGCACGCCGATTTACCTAACGCCGGGCGAGGCGGAGGAATCGGCGAAGGCGAATGACGGCCAGCAGGACCGCGCCTGGAATTTGTGGAAGCGCGCCATTCAGGAACGCGGGTTTTCCTGAGCTTCGATGGCGATCGACATCGTCACAGCATTTTTCGACATCGGCAGGGAGGATTGGGCCCAGCGAGCGGATACGCCCGCTTGGCTGGCGCGCAGCACCGAGGACTATTTCGCGTGCTTCGAACGGATGTGCCGGCTGGAGAATGAGATCGTCGTCTTCACGCAATCCAGATTCGCCGACCGTATCGCCGGCGTACGCGCGCAACTCGGCTTTTCGAATCAAACCCGGATTGTCTGCAAGGATGATCTGTTCGAGGAATACGGCGCCGACTTAGGAAAAATCACACGCGTGATGAACCTGCCCGGTTTTCTGAAGGGCGTCACGCATCCGCATTGCCCCGAATATTGGGAACCGCGTTACGTGCTGATCAATTATTTGAAGAGTTTCTTTGCCTCCGAAGCCATTGACCAGAGCTTAGCGCGAAGCGAATTTCTTGCCTGGGTCGATTTCGGCTATTGCCGGGACGAGAACGTGCTCCCGGCTTCACGGAAGTGGGATTACCCGTTTGCCGACAAGATCCACCTCTTCAACATCGAGAAACTGGATTCCCAAGACCTCGTTTCGATCATCAAGACGAACAAGGTTTATTTCACCGGCGGTGCCATCGTGGCGAGCCCAAGCAAATGGCGCGACCTCAAGCGTCTGATGCAGAACGCGTTCGACATGCTCATTTCATATGATTTGATTGACGACGATCAGACGCTGTTGCTGATGGCCTATCGTAACGTGCCACAGTTTTTCGAAACGCATTTTGTGGACGCGGCCAAAGGGGGATGGTTCGTTCTCTTCAAGGACTACAACGCGCCGAGCCCGAATCAAGCCTGAGCAAGCGCGATGGTGCATTCCGTGGGGAAGGACAACGTCACGGTATCCCCTTTGGCGACACTGCCGAAGAGCGTGCGCACCAGGATTTCGCCGCCGCCGACGGCAACCAGATATTCGACGATCTCCCCTAGATAGATTTCCCGCGTCACTTGGCCGGTGAGACGGTTGGCTTTGTTGTCCGCGACTGCCGCACCGCCGCCTTTACCGATGGTGATGTGTTCGGGGCGCACCACCAGTGCGACGGGTTTGCCTCTTCCGAGAGCATTGGGGAAAAAGCACAAGACCTCGCCCATTTCTGTCTTGACCCGAGCGATGGAGTCCGCCTCGGCTTCCTCTAGCAGCGATCCGTGCAACAAATTGGTGCGGCCGATGAAATTGGCAACGAATTCGGATGCCGGCCGGCTGTAGATATCCTTGGGCGCACCGATTTGCGTGATTTTGCCTTTGTTCATCACGGCGATCCGGTCCGAGATGGCGAGGGCCTCCGCCTGATCGTGGGTGACATAGACCGCGGTGACTCCGGTTTCCTGCTGCAGCCGTTTCAATTCGACGCGCATCTGCTCGCGCAGCTGTGCATCCAGATTGGAAAGCGGTTCGTCGAGGAGCAGCAAACGCGGCTCGCGTGTGAAGGCACGGGCGAGGGCCAGCCGCTGCTGTTGTCCACCGGAGAGCTGCGTCGCGGGACGTTTGGCGAACTCGCCGAGCCCCACCATGTCGAGAACGCTCATCACCTTTTTCTCGATGTCGCGTTCGGCGTGGCGCTGTCCACGCGCTACGCGCAAGGGATAGGCGGCGTTCTCGAACACGCTCATATGCGGCCAGATGGCATAGGACTGGAACACCATTCCGATATCGCGGTCATAAAGCGCCACGTTCTTGCCGGTCTCGGAATTGAACATTTCCATTCCGCCAATCCGGATACGGCCGGTGTCGGGCGTCTCCAACCCGGCAATGGCGCGCAGCGTCGTCGTCTTGCCACAGCCCGATGGGCCAAGCAGCGTGAACAGTTCGCCCTCGGCGATGTGGAAATCGACGCCGAGCACGCCGGCCCCGGGCTTTCCCTCGAAGCTGACATATTGCTTCTTGAGATTCTCGACGTGCAGCACCGCTCCCCCTGCGCGCTTCTCTGTTAGCGAAAATATTTGTTGAACAGCGTGGCTGCTTCGTCGCGGGTTTGGAACATCAATTCGGGCGTGAATACGGTCTCTTTGAGGCCGTTCAGGCGCGGAATGATCTTGCGCAGCGAGGGATCGGGATCGACGACGGGATTCGCCGAGAGATATTGCGCCGCGCGCAAGACCTCCTGCCCTTCTTTCGAGAGCGCGAAATCGATGAATAGCATCGCCGCATTGGGATGCGGAGCGTTCTTGGTAAGCTGAATCGTGCTGATCGCGGAGGGCACCGTGTCCAGCATTTGCACGTCCAGCGGCGCTCCCTTGGCTTTGCTGATAAGCGGATGATGCGCATAGATTTCCAGCGCGAGCTTATATTCGCCCTCGCCCACGCGATCGACCAAAGCCCGCGCGCTCCCTGCATAATTCACGACGCGCTGGCTCGCGAGTTTCTTCAGATAGGCCTCGCCTTTTGCCTTGCCCATCTCGCGCATCACGCCGGAGATGAAGAGCATGGCGCCGACTTCGGAATCGGCGCGCCAGGCAATCGCGCCTTTCCATTTCGGATTCAGGAGCTCGTCATAGGTCTTTGGCACCTCGGCGGCGCTGACTTGGCGCGTGTTGTACGCCATGCCGAAATAGTCCAGGCGCGAGGCCGCCCACATGCCGTTCGCGGCGACATAATTCTTGGGAAAGCCGTCGGCCGACGGCGTGTAGAACGGCTCGACCGCGCCCGCGCGGATAAGCGCTTCGGCGCCGCCTGTGGATTCGAGGATGTCGCCCATCACGCGGCCGGCGCGTTTTTCGGTCAGCGCCTTCTGCACCAGCGCGCGGCTGTCCCCACGCCAATAGTCCACGGCGATGAACGGATATTTTTTCTTGAACGCATCCGCCATGGGACGCAGCGCTTGATTTTCGATCATGCCGGAATAGAAAGCGACCTTACCCTCGCGCCTTGCGCCCTCAAGGATGAGCTGATTGCGATCCGCGCCTTTATAGGTGGCGGCTTTTGCGGCTGCTTGCGTGGTTGCAGCGAGGCCTGCGCCGGAAGCGAAGACAAGAACCGCCATCAGCGCGCAAGCGGCAAGCGCCAGATCGCATCGCGGGCTCACGATTGGGCCGCCTTGAGCTGTCGCGCACTCGTCCTTCCGCTGGCGCGCAGCGACACGCCCGATGCCACGCCCTTGGGCAGAGCGAGGCAGCCATTCTTGATCTCGATGCCTTCAAAGGGATCGTCGAGCAGCCGGTCGAATTCGCCGAGCTCGCAGGCGTAATCGATCCGGGGCAGGGTGACGGCGAGGTGCATGGCTTGCGCTGAAAGCAGCCGCGACCCCACCGCGGCGCCCATCCGATAAGCCACTTGCCCGGCCTCGCAGATACGCGCCGCGGCGAGCGTATTGCGCAAACCGCCGAGCTTGGGAATTTTCAAACTGACAGCATCCACGATCCGTTCGGCGACGAGGTGCATCACATCGGCGAGGCTCGCAGCCGTCTCGTCGGCTTCAACCGTCACAGCCACCGAGTCGGTCACCAGCTTGAGGCCCTTCAAATCGCCCGCGGCCACGGGCTGCTCTGCAAGGTCGATATCGAACTCCGCCATGTGGTTGAGCGCCGCGATCGCATCCTGGACCGAATAGGATTGGTTCGCGTCGATAGTGAGGTGCACGGAGTCTCCCACCTCCCGGCGGATGGCGCGGACGCGTGCCACATCCTCCTTCACGTCGCCATGCACCTTGATCTTCAGATAGCGATACCCGGCATCCACGAGCTTTTGCGCCTGAACCGCCATCTCTTCGGGAGCCTTGATGGCGAGGATGCGCAAAATGGGGACCGAGTCCCGCAATTTGCCGCCGAACAATTGGTGCAGCGGGATGCCCAGGATGCGCGCCTTCAGATCGTGCAGCGCACAGTCGATAGCGGCCTTGGCTTGGTTGTTCCTGGCAAGATTCGAATCCAGGAGCTGGAGGATTTCCTCGACGGCGAAGCAATCGCGCCCCGTGACGAGCGGCACGAAACGCGTCAGCGCCGCCATCAGGGTTTCGCGCGTCGCTCCCATATGGGGCGTGGCGGAGCCGTAGCCGAACCCTTGCGCGCCATTCTCGGCCGTGATGGTCACCACGACGCCCTCGGTTACCGGACTGGCGCCGAGCGCAAAGCGCCAATTCGGGTCTTCTTTGCGCATCACGCAAGGTTCGAGCTCGACGCGCGCGATGATCATCGGGGCCTCAGTTCAGGCCGTATAGGGCGCGCGCATTGGCGTCGAGAATGCGGTCGATCACCGTTTTGTCGACCTTACCTTCCTTCTTCAGGATGCGCAGCGCCTCGATCTGCGCCGAGGTGTCGGCGTGGCCGTAGTCGGTGCCGATGACGAGGTTGTCCGCGCCGCCATGCTTGAGGATGTAATCGAGGTCATCCGTACACTGACAGGCGACATACATGTTGTTGGCCTTCAGCGGATCGCCGGGAAATGTCCGATCCTTGCGTTTGAAGCGCAGATCCAGATCATTATAGACATAGGGGAGCCATTGTGCGCTCACCTCGATGAAGCCCCAGCGCAATTTCGGAAATTTCTTCGGGATCTCGTCCATCAGCAAATTGTGGAAGGCGCCGACGACGGGGAGTTTCGAGCGGCCAAAGCCGCCTTCGGTGGCGTAGATGTCGCGCACGGCAAAACTGTTGTTGCCGGAATGAAAACAGACGGGCAGGTCGAATTCCTGCGCCATCTCATAAAGCCGGAAGAAATACGGGTTCGTGAGCCGCATCTCGAGTTCCAGGCCGCGCACGAAGATGGCGCAAGCGCCGTTCTCCTTGCCGAAGATCAGTTCCTTGCGCGTTGCATCCATCGAACGCAAAGGCGGCATCACCGCCCAACGCAAGCGTCCCTTGCCCTGGTTCCAAATGTCGGCGAGCCAACGGTTGTAGCTGCGGCAGAGGGCGACTTCGACCGTCGGGTCCTGGGTCCAGGCGCGCAGGAACACCGTCGGGTAGAGCACCTGCACGTCGATATCGAGGGCGTCCATATGATCGAGGCGCGATTGGACATTGCGCATCTCGCGGGACACATCGGAAGTGTTGGAGCCGACATTGTGCTCCTTGGGCTGAAGGCGCCCATCGATGATCCAGAACTCCTTCTGGATGCCGCCTTCATTGCTTTTTGCGTGCTCGCCTTCGACCTGGCGGACGACCCGGGGTTTGAGATGGCGATATTCCGGATCGATGTAATCGAATGTCGCCATCGTTTCGATGACGTGGGCATCGGAATCTATGGTTCCCATTATGTTCCTCAGGCGGATGGCGTTTGCAAAAACAATAGCGGCGATGTCCGGGGGGGCACAATGGCAGGCCTACCGGCGGTGGACCACCTACGCGGCGTGACAATTCCGGAACTGATGCAGCGAAGCGCCGGCCTACGGCTTAAGGATGGACTGCAGAAAGGCGCGCAGTTTCGGGCTCATGCCGACCGCAAACCCGGCGACGAGCGCCGCCAACAGGCCGCCGCTCGCCTCCGTGCCGGTGAGGCCGCGCATCTTACGGGCGAGCTCGTTCCCCAGTTCGGCGGCGTTCGCGAAGCCTTCCAGCGTTGGGCTTGCCTCGCGTTTTCGGCCGCGGCGCGAGCGGGTTCGTGTCGCCAGGACCAGCAAGATCGCGGCCAGCAGGATGATAATTCCGGTCAACACCGCGGCTGCGGGTGCAACCACGACGTTGAGAAGCACGAGGAACAGGGCATAAGCGAAATAGGCGAGCGCGATAATCGCCGCAAGGAGGGCGATCAAAAGCGCCGCCAGCGAAATCGCCAAGCGCGCGAAGAAGCGGCTCAGCACCACGCTACCTACGGCCGCTAACCAGAACGCCGAACAGCATGCCGGCGACAAACACGATCATCGCCGTGCCGAGCGGCCGGTCTTCCATTTCTTCGATCACGGTTTGCGCCGTGCTCTTGGCTTCGCTCCAGCCCCGTTCGGCGGTGGCACGGATTTTGTCCGCCGCGTCCGCGCCCCGATTGCGGGCCGAGTCCTTCAGGATTTCGGTGATCTTCACAAAATCGGCACGCAAATTCTTCAATTCGGCGCGCAGCGCCTGAACGTCTGAGTCTGTGGTGCTCATAGTGTCCTCGGTGTCCTGGCTCATGACGACCCCTTTCGAATCGAAAGTGATGCTCCGGCGATATGGGGCCACCTTCCGATTTACGTCAATAAGCCTAACCCGATCTTACCGGGCCGCCAAAGGCGCCATGTTTTGGCCAAAAGAAGAGGTCCGCCGAGGATGAACGGGACCATCGAAGGAAGCGGCTTTGTCTATCCCTCGCCGCAATCTTCCCCGAACGCGGCCAACCCCTCTTCCAGATAATCGCCCAGGAGAGGAAGCTTCAGCAGATATTCGGCTGTTCGCTTATTGTGCTCGCTTCGCGCGACGCTCAGGGCTTCGCGCCACTCCGAGATTTCGTAGGTCCCGCGACCCACCCAGGCGAGGGCCACCAGATCTATCTGTTCGTCCTCGTCAAGGGCGCGGATGAACTCCAGCAATTCCAGTCTCGTGGCGTCGGCGTCATCGGGCAAATCCTCGAGCACGTCCGCCATGCCGTCATCCGCCGCATTCGATCCGGAGTCGGGGTCGCTGTCGCCCTCCTTGGCATCGAAGGCGCGGGCCTTGATGATGATATGGCAGACCTTATCGGGGTTGATGTTGAGCTCGACACCCGGAGGTGCCTCGGTTTCGGTGACAATGATCTGGGTCATAGAGCCCTTTCGCGTCGCAGCGCGCCGCCAGCTTCCATCTCCCTAGGTTACGTTTCTTGCAGCAGAAGGTTCACGGCGGGCCCAGAAAAACTCAGGGACGGGCACGCAAACAGGCTCAGCGGCGGGCCAGCTCCGCGGCTTTGGCTTCGACTTGGCGCATCACGCGCAGAGCATTGCCGCCCCAGATTTTCGCCAGGTCCGTTTCCGTATAGCCCGCTGCCAAGAGCCGTGCGCTGATCTCGGGGATGGCTGCGACGTCCTCCATGCCGGTGACGCCGCCGCCCCCGTCCCAGTCCAGACCGATGCCGACATGGTCGGCGCCCACGAGCTTCAGCGCGTGAAGGAGATGCGCCATGACATCGTCGAGCGTGCCCCTGGGAACGGGATATTGGCCTTCGACCGCCAGCCGTTCGGCCATATAGGCCTTCAGGCGATCACCGGCGAGGGCACGGAACGGCCCGTATTTGACGCCCAATGCGCGCATCGCCGCCTCGCGCGGCGGGTTGGGTGGCGTCTCGACGAGATAGTCGCTGTAGGAATTGATCTGGATGACACCGCCCGCCGCGCCGAGTTTCATGATCCGTCCATCATCGATGTTGCGCGGATGATTGAATACGGCGCGCACGCCAGAATGGGAGAGGATGATCGGTGCTGTGGACAGCGCCAGCATTTGATCGAACACCTCGTCGGAGGCGTGCGAGGCGTCCAGAATGATGCCCAGCCGATTGGCTTCGACGACGAATTCCTTCCCGAGCGGGGAGAGCCCGTGCCATTCGGGCCCTTTGGGGTCGGTCGAGGAATCCGCCAGATCATTGTTGGTGAAATGGACCGGCCCGGCCATCCGTACCCCAAGGTCATAGAACGTGCGGAGCAACGAAAGATCTTTTCCGAGCGGATAGCTGTTCTCGATACTTTCGAAAACGATGCGCTTGCCCGATGCCGCGATCCGCGCCGCGTCGTCGGCACGCAGCGCCAGCTCGAATTTGTCGGAGTGCCGCGCCACCATCTCGCGGATTTCCACCGCCCGCTTCAGCGCCGCATTTCGCGCGGCGGCAAAACCTTCCGGTGTCCGTGCTCCCTGCGGCGTATAAATCGCAAAAAAGCCGCCATCGAGTCCGCCCTTGACCATGCGCGGATAATCGATCTGGGAAAGGTCGCCCGCGACGCTGTGCTCATCCATGATGTCCCAGCCGGGACGCCCGAAATTCATCGGCGTGTCCATGTGCGAATCCAGGGTCAGGATCGCTTCGTGGACCGCGCGCGCATCGGCAGCGAAAGCGGCAGGGGCAGCCGCGCATAAAAACACCATCGCAACGATGGTGGGGCCCCAAAATCCGTTCTTCATCGTGGTTCGCCGGCGGATAATCCGAACGCAGCCTAGCGGATTTGCAGCGGGCCCGTCATTCGCTTAAGTAGGCGAAAGGCCACCATCGAGGAATTTGCATGGATCGGCGCAAACGCGCCCTCGTCACAGGCGGAGCAACGGGAATTGGCCGCGCCGCCGTGCTCCATCTGGCTCGAGCCGGGTTCGATATTGCGCTGAACTATCGAACCAGCGCCGAGGCGGCGCGCGCGGTTGCCGCGGAAGCCGAAGCTTCGGGCGCCAAAGTGCTTCTGCTCGCGGGCGATGTCGCCGATGACGTTCAGGTCCGCGCCATGCTCAAACAGGTCGAGGCGGCATTCGGCGGGCTCGAAGCCCTGATCAACAATGCCGGCACGACGATCTCCACCCCGGCGAAGGACCTCGACACGGTCCGCGTCGAGGATTGGGACCGCGTCTTCGCGGTCAATGTGCGAGGGCTGTTTCTGGTCACCCGCGCCGCCGTGCCGTTGTTGAAGCGGGGGGAAAATCCCTCCATCGTAAACACCGCCAGCATCGTAGGACTGCGGCCCGGACCCCAACCGCTGCCCTATGCCGCGAGCAAGGCCGCAATCGTGTCGCTCACCAAGCAATTGGCCGGCGCGCTGGGCCCCGAGATTCGGGTCAACGCCGTCGCGCCCGGCTGGATGGAAGGCGAGTGGATGGAGCGCATGCTCGGGGACAATTACGAAAGGCTCATGGAGCGCCGCGCCAAAGCGACGCCGCTGGGCCGTTGCGTGACCGCCGATGATGTGGCCGAGACCATGCTGTCTCTCATCCTCTCCAACCGCTTCGTGACCGGCGAGATCATCGTCATCGACGGCGGCTTTTCCAGCACGACCTAGATGCTTGCCGGCGTCACGCCCTTTCCGCCCGAATTCGCAGCGCGCTACCGCGCCAAGGGATATTGGCAAGACCGCACGATCGCCGCGGTGTGGGAGGAATGTTGCGGGCTTTACGCCGACCGTGTTGCGGTGGTCGATGGGGAAATCGAAGCGAGCTATGCGCAAATCAATGCGCGCGCCACGAACCTCGCGCTCAATCTGCTCGACCTCGGCATCAAGCCGCTCGACCGTCTCGTCGTGCAGCTCCCGAACCGCGTCCAGTTCGTCTATCTCTATCTCGCGCTGCAGAAGATCGGCGCCATTCCGGTGATGGCGCTGCCGGCGCATCGCTATCTGGAGATCAGCCAGTTCGTGGACATCGCCGGTGCCATCGGCTGCGTTATGCCCGACAAGCACCGGGACTTCGATTTTCGCGGGCTGGTGCGGCGCATCCAGAAAGAACAGCCCCAATTGAGGCACGGAATTGTGCTTGGCGAGGCCACTGACGGCTTCGCGTCTTTGGACGAATTGATCACGCGCAAGGCCTCGCGCGATGCGAGCGAGCTCGCGCGCATCAAGATCGATCCGGCCGACCCCGCGCTGTTCCTTTTGTCGGGCGGCACCACTGGCGTCCCGAAGCTGATCCCGCGCACGCATAACGACTATGTCTACAATTCCAGAATGGCGGGGTCCGTCACCAGCATCGACGATGAAAGCGTGCTGCTTGACGTGCTACCCGTCTCGCACAATCTGCCGCTCGCCTGTCCGGGACTTCAGGGGTTCGTTTTCAAAGGTGCCCAAGTCGTGCTTTCCACCGACGCTTCGCCGCAAGCGATCTTCCGGCTGGTGGAAAAGCGAAAGGTCACGCACATCCATGTCGTGCCGGCGCTCCTGATCCGCTGGATCAACGATCCCGAGATTGCGAATTATGATCTCTCCTCTCTGAGGGTGATCCAAAGTGGTGGACAGCGTTTGCAACCGGAGATTCGCTCCAAGACGCAAGAATTGATCCCGAGCGTCACGGTGCAGGAGAATTTCGGCATGGCCGAGGGCGTGTTGATGTTCGTGCGCCTTGACGATCCGCTGGAGGTGCGGCTGGAAACCGTCGGCCGGCCCATCTGTCCCGACGACGAGATCATGCTGTTGGACGAGGACGACAATGTCGTAGCGTTCGGCGACGTGGGAGAGTTCTGTTGCCGTGGGCCCTACACGCTGCGCGGCTATTATGGCGCGGCGGAGCACAACAGCCGCGCCTTCACGCCGGACGGCTTCTATCGCTCGGGCGATCTGATGCGCCAGCATTCGTCTGGCAATTACATGGTGGAGGGGCGCAAGAAGGATTTGATCAACCGCGGCGGCGAAAAGATCAGCGCCGAGGAAATCGAGAACCTGATCCTGTCCCATCCCGCGGTGCAGAACGTCGCCTGCGTGCCCGTCCCCGATGCGCAGCTCGGCGAGCGCATGTGCGCCTGCCTCGTGCTGCAGCCGGGCGCGGAGCTTTCCTTTGACGAACTCATCCGATTCCTGGAAGGAAAGGAGATGGCAAAGATCAAACTCCCCGAACGCCTGCTTGTCGTGGATGAATTGCCGCTCTCCAATTTCGGCAAGGTCGCGAAGAAGAAACTTTCCGAATGGGCCGCCCAACGCGGGCAGCTGCGTTCCAAAGGGCTGCGCGTGTGACCATGCGGAAGATCGACCTCCACGCCTATCCCGGCACGAAGCCATGGATCGATTGCCAGGGCCCCTATGTGGAAGCGCTCGCCGCCTATTGGAAGCGCGAGTGGAAGCCGATGGGGGAAGCCGAGGTGATGGTCGAATTCGAAGCGGCCGGTGTTGAGCCGTGCCTCGTCGCGCTCGATCTCTCCACCACCATCGGGACGCCGCCCTGTTCCAATGACTATGTCGCGGCGCTGCGCG
>DATHDZ010000292.1:0-3554 GCA_035318785.1 Micropepsaceae bacterium | reverse complement strand
AGCAGGCGCGACGATGACGTTAACCTGACGATGTACCAAATCGCGCGCCAACGCCGGCAACCGGTTGTACTGACCTTCGGCCCAACGAAATTCGATGGCCACGTTACGGCCTTCAACGTAGCCTGCGTTCTTTAGCCCTTCACGGAAAGCGGCCACACGCTCCGTGGTTGTTTCAACCGATCCGTAATTTAGAAATCCTATCACCGGCATCGCCGGCTGTTGCGCGCGCGCCGCGAGCGGCCATGCCGCCGCGCCGCCGATGAGCGTGATGAACTCGCGTCGCTTCATTCGATCACCTCGTCGGCAATCGCGATTAGGCGTCGCCGCTTTGACCTTATAGGCGTCCGGCGTCTTACTGCAGATGCTCGTTGGTGAAGTAGCTGTTCAGCGCCTTGACGTCGATGATGCCGCCGGTTTCCTTCAAGAGGTCCAGGGTGGCCCGCCAGTCGGCTTCAGCCTGCCAGCCGATCGGCTTTCCAGCCGGAGCATTGGTGGTGACGACGGTCGCCTCGACCTGCCGCTCGAGCACGTCCGGCTGCTCCGGCACGGCCATGTGCCTCGCCATGATCTTTGCTGCCTCCTTCGGGTCCGCCATGGCGTCACGATAGCCTTTGGCGGTCGCAAGCAGGAGCTTCTTCACCGTGTCGGGCTTCTGCTCGGCGAAGGCGTTGCTCACATACATCGAGGAGCCGAGCACGTTAAGGCCGAAATCGGTCACCTTGATCACGTTGAACTTGACGCCCGCGCGCTTCTCGATCTGTGGCAGCTCATTGCTGAGATAGACTGACATTACATCGACCTTGCGCGTGAGGAACTGCGTGGTGCGCGCCGACGCGTCCATCTGAATGAGCTGGATCTTGCCGAGGTCGACATTGTTGATCCGCGTGAAGGGGCGGATCATGTCGCCGAAGGTCTCACCGACCGAAATCGCAAGCCGCTTGCCCTCGAGGTCCTTTGGGCCCTTAAGCGGCGTGTCGGGGAAGGCAATCACACCCATCGGGGCGCTGGTCTGATAGAGCGCGACGACCTTGACCGGCAGACCCAGGCTCACCGCTTGCGCGGCGGCGACCGCCGGCCCATAGCCAAACTTTTCGTTGCCGGCCGCCAGCACCTTGAGCACGTTTTGTGCTCCGTTGCCCTCGGAAAGCTGCACGTCGAGGCCTTCGGCATTGTAATAGCCCTTCTCCAGGGCGACGTAGAGCGGCGCATACTCGCCCTTGAGCTTCCAAGTGAAGCGCACCGTCAGTCTTTCCGGACTCTGCCCACGGGCGATGTCCTGAGGCGCGCGCGCCATCGTGACCGCCGCCAGCAGACATACCGCGATGGCCGTTGTGAGCACCTTTGCCTTTGGTTTCATTACTTGCCCTTGGTCCTGTATCCGACGCTTCGTCCGATCAACGTTCGTTATTTCAAGGCGCAATCCCCGTCGCGGGCGACGGGAGGATTTGTCGCTATCGTTCCACCGCTTCGCCCAATGACACACTTCCTCCGAATGACGCGGGTATAATCCGATGTCACCATCAGGACACCGAACGAAGTTTGCCAGGATTCAACAGTCCCATCGGATCGACGGACTTCCGAAAGGCCATCTTCCGCCCATCGGGATCGAAGCGGCCTCCATCCTCCAGCTTGAAGATGTGCGGGTTATTGAGGACACAGCCGTCCTGTTCGAAGGACCGCATTATTTCGCTCAGCCGCTGTTCCGTCGTGTACCGAATGAGGGGCAGCCCGCCGATCCGGCAACGGCCCTTCTCCTTTGTATATTCGTGATGCATCAGAACTTCCTCGCCGAAGCGCCGCTTCTGCTCTGTCACGAGCTTTGGTTCGAACGGATTCGGCATCACGACCTGGAGATAGGTCCAGCCCCGATCGACCTGCAGCGCCATCAACGTCGTATGGTTGAATGCCGTTTCCTGGATGCGCCGCAAATTAGCAGCGGCGCTTTGGGTATCGTTGACCGCCATCGAACGATGCCCATGGAACGTGGCGGCGAGCGCGAAGTAGCGATCGACATCGCTCTCCTTGACCATCGAAAACATCGCGTCGCGGCTGCCGTCGAAATATTTGTCGAGCCGCTTGTAGTAGGGCGCAAACCGGCGTTCGACGGCACTCAACAGGAAGATATCGAGATCGCTGTCGAATGCCGCATTCCCAAAGGCGATAACGTCTGCATACGTTGGGAAGGTCGCGATGCAGTCGATCCATTTCTCTGCCGGAACCAGCTTGAGCTGGGCCTCGAGTATAATTCCGGTCGTGCCCCAAGAGTGAAGAACGAAAGCCACGTCGTCGCCGGAGAGCGTCAGGATCCGCGGGGATTCTTCTATGGTCATGATTCTGAGAGACTGGATCATCCCGGAATCGCGAATGATGCCATGACGGACGGAGCCGATGCCTGCAAAGCCGCCACCGAGATAGCCTCCAATCGTGGCCGATCGCATGGTCGATGGATACATCATCAATTGCTCGCCCGATGCCAAAGCCGCCTCGAGCGCTTTGAGAATAACCGCCCCGCCTTGCACGCGAATGTTACCAGGTTCCACCGCTATAACTTTATTGAAGCCGGTCATGTCGAGGAGCACACCACCTTTGAGGGGCACCGATTGCCCATAGTTGCCCGTACCACCGCCCCGAACGGTCAATGGAATTCGATGCTTGACGGCTGCCGTCACCACGGCGGCGATTTCCTCCTCGCTCTGCGGCTGAACCACAACTTCCGCCATGCAATTCTGAAGTTGGGGGGTAAGCACCGGGCTGTACCAGTGAAAGTCGTGGGATTTCTGGCGAATTTCACGCTCATCAACCGTCGAGCTGACAGTGCCAATGTCGTGGCGAAATTGCTCGACGAGCATTTGACTTGTCATCTTGTCCTCTAGGAGCTTCGGTTGTGGGCTCGTACTTGCCGGCTGCTCCACGAGCGGCGGCGGCGCCAGCTCAGTGCATTGCAGTCCGTTCTTGTTGCCTAGCGCGCAGGCGCTCCACGCCATCAGGATGCGCTCCGGGATCGACGGCGCATCCAATGACACCGGGCCCGGTGGTCGGCGATGCTGCCGATGGTGTCAGAGCGGTCCAAACGGCAGTAGCGAGATGGATCGGCGGTTTGCCGATGCCCTTGGAGATCGTCGCCGCTCGCGCCGCCACGCCGTCCAGGATACGTACGTTGAACCGCAGCGGCAGGTCGCGGCTACCGAGCAGCGTGATGAACTTGCGTCGCTTCAATTGATCGAACCGCATTCGGTCCCCCGCAGGCAGGGTCGGATTGCAGGATATCGAGTTAGTGGGGATCAGTCAGGGGACATCCGAGCCTTTTCACAACCCGCAGCCCGCTGAGCAACGCCGCCAGGCATGCGCCAGATAACCGGCGCCATCAAGAACGATAGTTGGTGCTCGCCGTCAGAGCGATCGGGGGGTGCCGTTGCGCAAGTCGCCGGTGTTCATTGCGCACAGCTCGCCAGGAAAGGCTATTATTCGAGAAAGAATCCCGCATCGCCCGCAAACGGACCCCTATTTCACCTTCGCCTTGTTAGCAAACGCTTTGTCTACCGGAATTACAGTTA
>DATHDZ010000291.1:0-2442 GCA_035318785.1 Micropepsaceae bacterium | reverse complement strand
CAACAGTGGTGACGATTTTGACCCAGCGTCCTGTGTGCCCGTCCCCGCCGGTAGCTTCGTTCGCCGCGTCGCTGGTACACCGCATTATGATGGGGTAATCCGCAACCATGCCGAGCCGGCGATCATCGCAATTTGCGGCATAGGACCGGTTGGCTACAAGCTGGTGGACCCATTGAAGCCGGGGTGGCGGCCGGTGCAGAATCATCCTCGTCTGCATCGGCCTCTCGCTGATGCCTCATGGCACGAAGCTGCTGATCCGGGATGTCTGCTAGGCGGTCGCTATCGGGGGCAGACTGGACATGATGCGGATAGCTCAATTCGGTCGAGAATGAACCTCAACGGATGTTCGCTCGCTATCTGTTGAAAATTCCGGAGTTGTCAGCTTGCGCCCATGCGCGGCCGGGCGCTGTCTGTATCTCAGACAAAACCCAGCGAACGAATTTGTGCAGAAAGCATATCTTCAGGTGTTTCGTTGGCGATCACTTGTTGGGCTTGCGACGAGACGCAAGACATCAGAAATGCCAACACTACCAAGTAAAGCGAATTCGTCTTTATGCATTGCTGGTCGCCCCTCGGGCCAAAGCTGCCTCGCTCGTGAAGAAAAATTTAGTGGTTTGAGCACGGCGCCTGCTTACCTCAAGCATAAAGCATCCTGAGCGCCCGGACGGCGCGCTTGAAGGCGCTTCGTCGGATCGCACACTCATGATCTCTCGACAGTACAGGAGGTATGACCATGACCTCACCTAAGATAGGTGCTCCGGAAGTGTTTCTGTTATCGACGGCTGTCACATCAATGTTCGCATGTGCGACCTACAGCCGCTGGAGAAGGTCGTCTCGCTCCAAAGCAGATGTGATCTCGATAATCAGAAAGGCTGCCGCAAGGCCGCACCAAACGGGCGCTGATGATCTAGCGAGGCCGACTTATGAGCGCCAGCTCATACCCGCTCGCATTCTAATCCTTACATCGGTCTGTGGGTTCCGGGTTATCCGCAACCGACTCGATAGTGACGCTGGTGTGCTCACCGGCATAAGCGGATAGTCGTCGTGTCGAACCAAGATCCCTCTTCTACATCAAACGAGCAGCGAAAGCACCATACCGACCAAAACGTGAGACCGAGTTCCGACAGGGCCGTGGCCATTTTCTTCGCCATCCTCGTCGCAATTCTGGTGCTGGGTTATCTGCTCATGACCAAGCTGGCCGACGACTCACGCGCAGAGAACTGCATGATGGCGCACCGCAAAAATTGCGGCGCAATCGAATGGCCCTCCAACTGACGAGAGCAGCCCCTTGGCGCCGTAGGCGACGGACTCGCGGAGAGGGTAGACCGCGGGAAGCCTTTAACGCGGCGCCAACCCGACGATTTGTTCAGCTCAATTTAATTTCTGCGGGTAGTTCTGCTGTTTTGCGCTCTCGCATGAGCGTTCAGTCCAAGTTTGGGCAGGCAATTTCCGCCGTGCAACCCGGGCCGGCCGAAATCCTAAAACGGAAGTCATGCAATTTGATGATCGCGGCGACCATGCTCAGCCCCAGACCCAGGCCTTTGGTGTTTCGACTTTTGTCTGAGCGATAAAAGCGCTGGGTCACCGCTTCTCGTTCGATCTCGGGGATGCCGGGGCCGGTGTCAATCACCCGGATGACGGTCTCGCCTTCCTTGCAAAGCAGTACGAGCTCCACGCGTCCGCCTTCGGGGGTGAACTTCACTGCGTTGTCGACCAGATTGACAACGGCCTCGAACAGAAGATCTCGGTCGCCCTGCACTGTCGCCCCATCGGGAGCTTCGGCCCAAAGGGTGACACCCTTGTCCTCGGCGATCGGACCGTAGAGATCGCCCACTTCGCGAATCAGAGGGGCGAGCTGGACCCCGCCAAACCGTTCGCGCCGTCGGCTATGCTCGATTTCCGTAATGCGCAACAGCGCCGTGATCGTGGTCAACAATTGGTCGAGACCAGCGATCGCCTGATCGGCAACAGCGCGGAATTCCTCCAGCGTTGAGGCGTGCTCGCGGCCGCGTTCGAGACGTATCCGCACGCGAGTGAGCGGCGTGCGCAGGTCATGCGCGATATTGTCGCCTACAACCTTCGCCTCCTGCAGAGCTTCCTCTAGCTGCCCCGCGCGCACCGCCGCGGTTAAGTTGCTGCCCACGCCCCGATAACCGAGAAAATTTCCTTGTGAGTCAAAAAACGGCTTGCCGCTTGATCGGAAGTACGTCGCAGATCCAGTCCCGCTTACACCGCAGTACACGAAGTCGCGAAATGGCAGATGTGCGTCGAGCATCGCCCGGTGCAGCCGCCATTTTTCGGGCTCGGATTCGACATCAGCCGCAATATCCCAGCGAGGCACGCCGGTCAGGCCTGAGGGCGCGATACCAACAGCGTTCAGATGGTCCGACACGCGGGTGAGAAGGTGGTCCGGCCCGGTCTCCCAGAGCCAGTCGGAGGCCG
>DATHDZ010000290.1:0-3542 GCA_035318785.1 Micropepsaceae bacterium | reverse complement strand
GAACGATTGCTATGTCTGCGAAATCCCGCCGGGCAAGTCGCTCGCACCCCAACGCCAGCTCTTCGAGGAAATGGTCCTGGTGCTCGATGGCCGCGGCTCGACCAGCGTCTGGGACGATGCCGGCCACCGCATCACCTTCGAGTGGAAGGCGGGCGCCATGTTCGCGATTCCGCTCAATTGCTGGCATCAGCATTTCAACGGCTCGGGACAGGGGCCGGCGCGCTATGTCGCGGTGACCAACGGCCCGGCGGTGATGAACCTCTATGACGACGTCAATTTCGTCTTCAACACGGCCTATGACTTCAAGAATCGCTTTGCCGGCGAGCCCGATTATTTCACGCCCAAGACGGAACCCAAGGGCTTCCTGCTGCCGACCAATTTCGTCCCCGACGCGGTCAACCTGCCGCTGATCTCCGCCAAGGAGCGCGGCGCAGGCGGCGGCCACATCCGCTTCAACATGGCCAAGGGTTCGATGTCGAGCCACATCTCACAATTCCCGGTCGGCACCTACAAGAAGGCGCATGCGCATGGGCCGTCGGCCCATGTCATCATCCTTTCGGGCGAGGGCTATTCGCTGATGTGGGCCGAGGGCGAAGAGCCCAAGCGCTATGATTGGCAGGTGGGAACGCTGATCGTGCCGCCCAACAAATTCTTCCACCAGCATTTCAATTCCGGGCCGACGCCGGCGCGCTATCTCGCCTTCAAGCATGAGGTGGCGCTGATCCGGAATTCCCAGGGCGTGCCCACCGCATGGATCAGCCGGCGTGTCGGAGGCGAACAGATCGATTACGCCGATGAGACACCGCAAATCCGCAGCACATTCGAAGACGCGCTGGCGCGGCACGGCATGACGCCGCGCATGGAAGACGCCTATCAGAAGGAACTCGCCGATTTGCCGCCCAAAGCGGCGTAGGGTGGAGGTGATGGAGCGGACGCAGACCCCCCTTCCGGTCCTTCGGACCACCCCGGATCAAGTCCGGGGCAGGCTCTTCCCCCGCAAGGGGGGAAGGCAGTTTGTGGCCTTCGCGCTCGCAATTCTGCTGTCGCTGTTTTCGGTGCGCGCATATGCGGAAACTGCGGCGGATCCCGCCCACCTGACGGGTCCCGACCGCATCGCGCGCCTGATTGCGGGCGCCAAGAAAGAGGGCACGCTCAATCTCTATTCCTCCGCAATCGCCGAGCACATGAATGCGGTCGGCGCTGCCTTCGAGAAGAAATACGGCGTCAAGGTCGTGCTCTGGCGCGGCGGCTCCGAGGAGATCCTGCAGCGCATCGTGACCGAAGCACGCGGCGGACATTTCGCCGTCGACGTGGCGGAAACCGCGGCGCCTCAGATCGTGGCGCTCGACCGCGAGAAATTGCTGCAGCCGGTCGAGACGCCCATGCGCGCCGAGATCATGCCCGGGACCATCATCGCCGGGGCGCCTTGGCTGCCCTCGCGCCTGGTCGTTTTCACCGGCGCCTACAACACCAACCTGATTCGGAAGGCCGATCTGCCCAAGCGCTATGAAGATCTGCTCGACCCGAAATGGAAGGGAAAGCTTTCCATCGAAGCGGACGACAACAACTGGCTCATGGCGCTGTCGGGAACGATAGGCGAGGACAAGGGCATCAAGCTGTTTCGCGACATCGTGGCGAAGAACGGCGTCTCGGTGCGCAAGGGCCACACCCTGATGGCCAATCTGGTGGCTTCCGGAGAAGTGCCGATCGCGCTCACCGTCTATCATCACGAGGTGGCGCCGCTAAAGCGCGCGGGCGCGCCGATCGAGGAGCTGGACATTGCGCCGGTGTTCGCTTTTGCGGCGGGCACCGGAATGGCGAAACGGGCGCCGCATCCTTATGCTGCCATGCTGTTCATCGATTTCCTTTTGTCGGACGGGCAAAAAATTCTCGCCGAGCACGACAATGTCCCGACCAATGTGAAATACCGGACCCTTCCGAAGGACGTGAAAATCTTCTTCCTGGATGTGCCGAAATATATGGACGAAAGCGCCAAGTGGACAAAGCTCTACAAGGACATCCTTCTCAACCAGAAGCGCTAAACCGGTTGCGCGCGTGCGTGCGATGCTTCGCCGTCGCGGCCATGATTGCTGTCTTTTCTCTTTGCGATGCGCGCGCGCAGCCGGTGACGACGGCCGTGACCGGCCAATTCGCCGGGCCCGACCGCACGGCGCGTCTGATCGCGGGCGCGAAGAAGGAAGGAACCGTCACGGTCTATTCCTCTGTTACGCTCGAGACCATGACGCCGCTGGTCGCGGCGTTCGAAAAGAAATACGGGCTGAAGGTCGACCTCTGGCGCGGCACGGCCGGCGACATACTGCAGCGGCTTTCGACTGAGACCCGCGGCGGCCGTTTCACGGTCGATTTCGTGGAAGGTGCGGCGGTCGATATCGCGCCGCTCGCGCGTGAGGGCCTATTCCAAGAAGTCACGTCTCCCGTTTATGCCGATCTCATTCCCGGCGCGGTGGTGAAAGGGCGGCCCTGGGTGAGCGCGCGGCTGTCGTTCTTCGTTGCCGCCTACAACACCAATGCGATCAAGCGCGCCGACCTGCCGAAAACCTATGACGATTTGACGAGCCGGAAATTGCCGGATCGCATCGGCATCGAAGCGGGCGACGCCAATTGGCTGATGGGGATGGCCGACGCCATCGGCGAGGCCCGCGCGACCAAATTGCTGCGCGATATCGCAGCGAAGAACGGTTTCGCGCCGCGCGTCGGTCACACGCTGATGACCAATCTGATCGCGTCGGGCGAGGTGCCGTTTGCGCTCACCGTCTATAGTGAGGCACCGGCACGTTTGAAGCGCGCGGGGGCGCCGATCGAGACGCTGTTCCTCTCGCCGACCATCGCGATGCAGAATGGGGCCGCGGTGATGAAGCGCGCGCCGCATCCCTATGCGGCGATGCTGTTCTTCGATTTCCTGCTCAGCGATGGGCAGAAATACATGACGGACGACTTCTATCCGTCCACGAATGTGAAGTTTCAACGCCCCCTGCCCCCGGGCGTGACGCTCACCATGATGGATGTGCCGAAATATCTCGACCAGAATGCCAAATGGACGAAGCTGTACAAGGAGATCGTCACGCCGCAGGCGCGGTGATGGTGGCGCTCCCCCCACCGCCTCCCCCGGCTCAAAGCCGGGGTCAGAGCTCCCCCGTCACAACGGGGGAGGAAAGGGTGTAGGATAGGAGAAACAAATAACTCACTCGGGAGGGGATATCATGCGTTGGCAAGGCACACTGACTGCATTGTTCGTCGCCATGATGGCGGGCACCGCATCGACGCCCGCGCAGTCGCAACTGGCCGGGAAATTCCTTGTTTCCCCAAACCAGGTCGTCGCCATTCGCGCCGGCCGGCTGTTCGATTCTCGCGCCGGCACCATGCTGACCAACCAGATCGTATTGGTGAAGGGCGACCGCATCACCGATGTCGGGTCCGCGCTGCAGATTCCCGCCGGCGCGCAAATCATCGATCTTTCCAATGCGACGGTGATGCCCGGCATGATCGACGCCCATGTCCATGTGGTCACGGGCGGCAACACG
>DATHDZ010000289.1:0-10722 GCA_035318785.1 Micropepsaceae bacterium | reverse complement strand
CGCCAAAGATGGCTTGCAGACCCGTACAACCCTCTCTACCGATCGTTGCCATTTCAATGATATTGCCGTCGGCATAAACGGCCACCACCGAGACGACGCCGCTGTCGGGAAAGTATACATGGTCGAGCGAGCTATCGGCGTCCATGAGGACTTGAGCGCGTTGGCATTCAATAAGTTCAAGCTCCGGCACCAGCCTTTTGAGATGGCGTGGCGACAGGGCGAGCAACAACCGATTACGGGGCCAATTCGACGGAGCACTCATATGCTCTAAATGGCGTTGGGTTCGTTATGGTTGCAAGAGAAAGCGCATTGCGGCGCCATTCTATGGTTCGCCGACGGGAGCGGCAAAGTGGGAGCGGCTATTTTCTCAGGCAAACCGGTAGAGCCGCTGCGGCGTATCGACGAGGATCATCTTGCGCATCGCCGCGCCCGGACATTCTTCCGCAAAGATGCGCAGCAACGCGGGGTTATCCACCACCTGATACGGGGTGATCTGCCTGATGTCGCCCCGTCCGCCGCCCGGATGCGGCCAATTGGTGCCCCACAACATACGGTCGGGCCCTGCCGCGATCAGCGCCTTCGCGAGCGGCGTGACGTCCGACCAATCCCCGCGCTTGGAAAGATTGTAAGGTGCGGACAGCTTCACATAGGTGTTGCGGCCCTTCACGAGCTCGACCAGCGCGCCGAAGCCCGGCTGGTTCGCGCCTTTCTCGGCCTCCAGATTGGCCATGTGATCGAACACGACCGCCACTTTCAGATCGGCGACGGTCTGCGCAATCGCCGCCACGATGGGAAGTCCCGTATTGATCTGGATGTGCCAATTCATCGGCACAAAGCGCGGGCCAAAGCGGTTGATCGCATCGATCGCGACTTTGGGATCGCTGATGCCGGCCGTCGCGAGATTGAGGCGCACGCCGGTCACGCCTGCTGCTGCCAGACGTTTCAACTCCGCATCCGAAACAGTTTGCGGCACCACGGCGATTCCGCGGGCCGATGTTCCAAGCTCGGCCAGCGCATCGACGAGGCAGCTATTGTCGGTGCCATAGAAGCTCGGCTGCACGATGACGTTGCGCGCAACGCCCAATTGAGAGCGCAAAGCGCGCAATTGCGCGACGGAGGCTTCTGGCGGCGTATAGGTGCGTGTGGCGGCCATCGGATATTTCGATTGCGGACCCACAATGTGGTTGTGCACATCGATGGCGCCGGCCGGCATATCGGCGAGCGGACCCGCCGCCCAGGCGTTTCTGCTCAGAGCCAAGGCCCCCAAAGAGGCGATAGCGAATTCGCGTCTGGTGAGTGTCATGTCATTCCTCCCAAAATCCGTTCCGTCGTGATCATGCATTCAAAAGGGCAGGGCGGCGTTTTTCCACCCAGCCCGTCGCCTGGTCGTAAGCATAAGCCAGCTGCAAACAACTCAACTCGGCCTGGTTGCGGCCGACGATCTGGATTCCCATCGGGAGCCCGCGCGCGTTGAAACCAACCGGCACATTGAGCGCGGGGCATCCCGTCATGGTGACGATGACCGCGACTTCCATCCAGCGATGATAGGAATCCATGGCTTTGGCGCCGACCTCTTTGGGCCAATGCACTGTCGCATCGAACGGGAAGACCTGTGCCGAGGGCAGAATGAAAAACTCATACTTGTCGGCAAATCGGCGCACGGCTTGATACCAAGCGGTCCGCCCTGCCGACGCGTCGGAAATGTCGAAGGCCGTGACCTTCATCCCGCTCTCGACCTCGAACTGCGCTTCAGGTTTCATCAGCGCGCGCTTGGCGGGATCGCGGTAGAATTCCTTCAGCGGCGTTCCGGCCTGCCAGGCGCGCAGCTTCACCCAATGGCGCCAGACCTGCTCGATCGGATAATCGGGCTTGGCCTCCTCGACGACGCAGCCGAGGCCTTCAAAGGTTTTTAGCGCGTTCTTGCAGAGATCGAGCACTCCAGGTTCGAACGGCAGATAGCCGTCGAAATTTCCCAGCCACGCGATCCGCGTGCCGCGAAAATCGCGTTTGAGCGATTGGGTGAATTGCGCAGGGTCCTGCCGGTTCGACAAGGGCACGCGCGGATCATAACCGGCCTGTACCGAGAGCAGCATGGCAAGGTCGGACACGTTGCGCGCCATCGGCCCCGATACGCCGAACGAAGCGTTGAATACATCGGAGCCTTCCGACGGCACGCGCCCGTAAGAGGGGCGGAAGCCGAAGACATTGTTGTAGGCGGCGGGATTGCGCAGCGACCCGCCGGAATCGCTGCCGTCGGCGACGGGCAGCATGCGCAGCGCCAGCGATACGGCCGCGCCGCCGCTACTGCCGCCTGCGGTCCTGGTCTGGTCATAGGCGTTCAAGGTGGTGCCGAAGACCGGATTATAGGTCTGCGAGCCCAGGCCGAATTCCGGCGTGTTGGTCTTGCCGATGATGATGGATCCGGCGCGTTTCATCCGTTCGACGAAGATCGCATCCACCGGCGCGATGAAATCCTTGAACAGCGGCGATCCCATCGCCATGCGGATTCCCTTGACGGGGGCCAGATCCTTGATGGCCTGCGGAAAGCCGTGCATCCAGCCGAGATATTCACCACGCGCCAATTGCGCGTCGCGTTCGCGCGCCTGTGTCAGCAAATCCCCGCGGTCCTGAAGCGACACGATGGCGTTCACCTTGGGATTCAGACGCGCGATGTGGTCGAGATAGGCGCTCATCACCTCGACGCAGGACACGCGCTTGGCCTTGATCGCAGCCGAAAGCTCGAGGCCGCCCATCAAAACGATGTCCGAGAGTTTCGATTGCGCAGACGCCATCCCGATCCATCCTGTGCTGTCCGCCATTGCGGCGGCGGCACCCCCTGCAAGCGTCAACAAAGCTCGCCGGTCCACATCCTTCTCATCCATGGCGGTCCTCCGAAAGAGGCGCCAATATATGTTGGAGAAGAGGGCGCCAATATATCAAGAGAAGCGGTAGAGCTTGGCCGGATTGTCGACCAGCATCATCCGGCGCGTCAGCTCGTCGGGGTACCAGGAATTGAACAGCTTGAAGACCGCATTGTCGTCGATCTTCGAGAGAGGCGTGACCTCCGTCGGCGAATGGCCGGCAATCGTTTGGGTATGCGGCCAGTCGCTGCCCCACAGCATGCGATCGCGCGCCCCATAGATCAGCGTCTGCGCCAGCGCGGTGGTGTCCTTGTAATCGGCGAGCTTGGAGATGCGGTAGGGCGCGGAGAGCTTCACATAGATTTTGCGCGCATGGGCAAGATCGGCGATCGCGCCGAAGCCTTTGGAATTGTAGCCCTCCGACGCGACCGTCATGCCGAAATGATCGACCACCACCGGCACGGTCATGTCGGCGATCTGCTGGGTCAGTGCGCCGATCACCGGGGCCACGGCGTAAATCTGGATATGCCAATTGAGCGGCGCAACCTTCTTGGCGTAAGCGGCCAGAAGCGCGCCGGCAGCTTTGGGATCGCGGTTGCCCGCGGATTCCAGATTGATGCGGATGCCTCTGACCCCCTTGCCATCGAGCTCGCGTAGCGTGGAATCGGGAACGTTGGGCGCCACCACCGCGACGCCGCGCGCGGATGGACCAAGCTCGGCCAGCGCTGCCAGCATGCAGGAATTGTCGGTGCCATAGAAACTCGGCTGCACCAGTACGGTGCGGGTGATCCCGAGCCGCGCATGCATCGCCTTGAGCTGCGCGACGGTCGCTTCCGGCGGTGTGTAGGAGCGGTTGGGCACCATCGGAAATTTGTCCCGCGGCCCGATGATGTGGACGTGGCAATCGGTGGCGCCGGCAAAACTCTCCGCGGCCTTGGCGTCGCTCATCGAGAGCCCAACCGCAGAGCCAAGCGCGAGAGCCCCGAATTCGCGTCGGGTGAACCCCATGTTTCTTCCTCCCTCACTCTTGCCGCACCAGCAATTTCAGTGACGCGGCCAAAGCCGTGGTTATGACCATCACGACCGCCATGGCCATGATGCCGGTGGTAAATCCGCCGGTCGCATCCCTGAACGCGCCCATCATATAGGGGCCGACAAAGCCGCCAAACGTGCCGATGGAATTGATGAAGGCAAGCCCGGCCGCAGCGCCGGCGCCCGTGAGGATACGCGGCGGGATCGCCCAGAAAATGCCGCGCGCGGCGGTCACGCCGACCAGCGCCAGGGTGAGATCGATCAGCGAGATCAGGAGCGAGCCGGAGAACAGATACGCCGCGAGCCCGATGGTCGCGAGGCCGAGGCACAGGACCATATTGCCGATCTTCTTGCCGGTGCGGTCGACATGGCGCGCCCAGAGCAGCATCCCCGCGGTGGCGAAGACATAGGGAATCGCGGCCAGGAAGCCAATCGTCAGACTGGAGAGATGGTATTCCTGCATGATCAGCGGCAGCCAGATGCTGACGCCATAGGCCGCCAGCGTGAATCCGAACTGCACCACCGCAAGCAGGATGATGCGCGGATCGCTGAGCGCGCCCCACAGCGTGGACTTCGCCCGGTCATGGGTTTCCTTGGCGCGCATCGCGATCACTGCGTCGGCTTCCTCGCGTGTCAGCCAGGGCGCCTCGTCGGGTTTGTCGGGGATCATCTTGAGCACGACAAAACCGAGCGCCGTCGCCGGCAGGCTCACCATGATGAACATCCATTGCCAGCCGGCGAGGCCGAAGATTCCATCCATCTGCAGCAGCAGACCGCACAGGGGGGCGCCGACCAGCGAGGAGACCGGAACGGCAACCAGGAACCAGGCAAGGATGCGCGTGCGGTATTCGCGCGGAAACCAGGCGGCGAGATAAAAGGTCACGCCCGGAAAGAACCCTGCTTCGGCGATGCCGAGCAGGAAGCGCATGAAATAGAGGCTGTTCACGCCCTGAACCAGCGCCATGCTGGCCGAGACAAGACCCCAGGTGATCATGATGCGCGCGATCCAGCGCCGCGCGCCGAAACGATACAGCGCCATATTGCTGGGGACTTCGCACAGCGTGTAGCTGAGGAAGAAGAATGCCGCGGCGGTTCCGAACTGGGTATTCGTCAGGCCCAGATCCTTGTTCATGGTCAGGCCGGCGAACCCGATGCAGGTGCGGTCCAGATAACTGAACAGATAACCCAGGGTCAGGATGGGGACGAGGCGCCAGGCCGCCTTCTTCAGCGCGGATTCCTGGATCGCCGTGAGCGTTGTTTCCTGCCGCTCGCCCCGCGCAAGCCTCTCGTCGTAAGCCGTCCTGCTCATGCTCCCCCGACACGGGCCGCTAAGGCCTCGCCTGCTTCTTTGGTGCCGAGCCTACCACCAATATCGCGGGTGATCTCGCCCGCCGCGATCGCCTTTTCGATGCCCCGTTCGATCGCAGCTCCTGCCTCGACGAAAGCGGGTGCCGCGTGCCTTCGCCCCATCCAGGCGAGCAGGAGCGCGGCGGACAGGATCAGAGAGAACGGGTTGGCGATGTTCTTCCCGGCGATATCGGGCGCGGAACCATGCGAGGCCTGCGCCATGGCGTAATCGCTGCCCTGGTTGAGAGAACCTCCGAGGCCCAGGCTGCCGGACGCTTCCGCCGTCATGTCCGAGATGATGTCGCCGAACATATTGGTCGTGACGATGACGTCGAATTTTGCGGGATTGCGCACCAGATGCGCCATCATCGCATCGACAATGATATCGTCCACGGCGACATCGGGAAAATCGCGCGCGGCTTTGCGGCATTCGTCGATGAACATGCCATCGCCGAGCTTCAGCACATTGGCTTTGTGCACGATGGTGACATGTTTCTTGCGCGCCTCTGCCAACTCGAAGGCAACGCGCGCGATGCGCGCGCAAGCCCTTCGCGTGATCCGCCTCAGCGATATCACGACATCCTCGGTCACCAGCATCTCGGCATTGCCCAACGCCATATTGCGGTCGGCGTAGAAGCCTTCGGTGTTTTCACGCGCGATGACGAGATCGAATTGGCCAAGCTTCGCCGGCAGCCCGGGGTAGGTCCGAGATGGCCTGATATTCGCGAAGAGATCCAGATTCTTGCGAAAATACGCCGAGGGGTTGATCTCGCCCTTCTCCGGGTCCTTGAAGTCGAAGGTGGCGGCGGGGCCGAGGATCAGGCCGTCCGCTGCGCGTGCTTTGTCTAAAAGGTCGGCGCGGACCGTGGTGCCGTGCCGCCTCAGGCTCTCATGACCGACGACGTCTTCTTCGATGTCGATATCCAGCCCGAAACGGCGGGCGGCCGCCCGCAGCACGATGAGCGTCGCCGCCGTGATTTCTGGGCCGATCCCGTCGCCCGCAAGCACCAGAAGCCGCATGAACAACCCGCCTCAGAACACGATTCACAGAGGTCCTGAAAGAGGCCGCCGCACGAGTCAACATCCCTCGACAATCATGACGGTAACATGGCCTATTCATTACTGCCGCATGACATGAGCTCGCCAGGGCGCCAGAAATTGCTGCTTGGTCAATGATTTCGTGGATATCCCTGGAAATATGTCGGCCACCGAACCGACTAGCTCGTGCTTAGGAATTAACCACCCCCCAAGGGGCTCAAGTCACGAACGGCGCGCCCGACGCGCGAAAACACGCGCGGGTAGAAACCCGCCGCAGGGGGGCCTGCATGGTCACACGTGCGGAGTTTCAAGGCGAGAATCAATTGCTGACGTCCTTATTGGCGTCGGATTACTCGCTGTTGCGTCCGCATCTCAAGGAAGTGCGGCTCGAACAGGGCAGCGTGCTGCAGGACCACGGCGAACGCATTCAATATGTTTACTTCCCGGTCAGCGGGATGATCTCGCTGCTTTCCGTCATGCGGGACGGCAAGGGCGTGGAAACGGTCGTAGTGGGACGCGAGGGCGCGCTCGGCGCCCATTGCGCTTTCGGGATATGGCACGCCTATTCCCGCGCCGTGGTGCAAATCTCCGGACGCGCCGTGCGCATCGCGGGTGCGCAATTCCAGAAGGCGGTGCGCGAAAGCGAGCGGATGGGCGATCTGTTCTTGCGCTACCGCGAGCTGAGGCTGGCGCAAACCCAACAAGCGGCGGCCTGCAATGCGCTGCATGGCGCGGAATCGCGGCTATCGCGATGGCTGCTTCAGACCAGCGACGTGATTGGCGCCGACATGGTGCCGCTGACGCAGGAATTCCTGTCGCAGATGCTGGGTGTGCGGCGCACGACCGTCACGGCCATCGCGCGCACCCTGCAAGAGACCGGCATGATCCATTACACGCGCGGGCGGATCGAAATTTCGGACCGTGAAAAACTCGAGAAATCCGCTTGTGAATGCTACGAGGTCCTGCGCCGCCAGCCGGCGCAAATTCTCTTCCGCCCCAAACGCTGACCACGCGCGGCGGCTCGCATCAAACGGTCATTCTCGTCAGTTCCGACGCCATGTCACGGAACACGGTGCTCCAGTCGCCGGGCATCTGCTGACGGAACAGACGCGCCGTAGGATACCAAGGGCTCCCACCGCCGGCGAGCAGCCACCGCCATTCGGGGACATATTGGAGCGCGATCCAGGTGGGTCGCCCGCATGCGCCCGCGACATGCGCAATCGAGGTATCGCAGGTAATGATCAGATCGAGATGCTCCGCGACCGCCACCGTGTCGGCAAAGGCCTGCTGTCCCCCATCAAAATTGTCGCCCAGCGTCTCGACCATCATGCGGGACGGCAGCGTTGCGAGCTGTTCGACGCCATGGCCCTTCTGAAGACTGATGAGGCGAACGCCCGGGATTTGCGACAGGGGAAGAAATTCCATCAGCGGTATCGAGCGGCCGACGATCGCTGCGCCGCCATGCCAGAGCGCGCCCTGCCACGATATTCCGATTTTGAAACCGTGCGGGCCCATCCTTCGCTGCCATTCCGCGGCGCGGGTAGGGTCGACCGCGAGATACGGAATCGAGCCTGGAATATTGGTCAGATCAGCGCCCAACAGCTGCGGCAGACTCATCAGCGCGCAGCGAAAATCAAACCGTTCCTTTCGTGTAACCGCAGATATCAAGCGGACCTTGCCCGGCAGCCCGCTGAGAATTCCATGGAGTTTTTCGGGCGCCAGGAAACTGACGTCTGCGCCGGATTCGGCAAGCTGAGGCAGATACCGGCTGAACTGGATGACGTCACCCAAACCCTGTTCGGCGCAAACCAGGATGGAGCGGCCGCGCAATTCCTCACCCGACCAGGGAGGCGCGTCCGTTCCGCTATCGATTGTGGGATAATTCTTGAGCCGCCAGCGATGTTCGAAATCATTCCAGCCCGCTGCGAGGCCCATCGCCAATTTGCATAGGCCGCGACTGAAGTGCGCTTCGGGATAATCCGGCTGGAGCATGATCGCACGATCGTAGCTCGCAAGGGCTTCCTCCGGCCTTTTCAGTTCGAGCAGCACGACACCGCGATTGTAGAACGCTTCCGCGAAATCTGGTGAGGCCGCGATCGCCCGGTCATAATCACTGAGCGCCTCTTCGAAGCGCTGGAGGTCCTTGAGGGCATTGCCGCGATTGTTGAAGGCGGCGGCGAAACCTCCCTTGAGGGCGATGGCCCGATCATAGTTCGCGATGGCGTCGGCGGAGCGCGCCAGTTCTTGGAACGCCAAACCGCGATTGTAAAACGTTTCGGCGTGATCCGGCTTAAGCGCGATTGCCCGATCGAAACTCGCCAGTGCATCATCGTGCCGCCGGAGCTCCATCAACACGGTTGCGCGTTTGGCGTGAGCGCCGAAGTAGTCTGGCTTTAATGCGATTGCTCTGTCGAAACTTTCTAGAGCCTCGTCGAGCCTGCTGAGATGGGACAGCGCGGCTCCGCGATTATAGTGAACGATGGGAGAGGCGGCCCGCCCGGTGATGGCCTTGTCGTAATTCGCTAGCGACTCTTCAAACCGCCCGAGTTGCTGCAGCACATTGCCGCGATGGCCGAACAATTCGGCATAATCCGGCTTGAGCGCCATCGCTCTGTCGAAGCTCGCGAACGCCTCGTCGGCGCGGCCGAGTTGGCCCAAGGCAATGCCGAGGTCCCGATAGGCCGACGCCACGTTCGGGTTGATCTCGACGGCCAGCCGCAGGCGTGTCTCGGCGATTTCGAAATGACCCTGCTGAAGAGCAATGATCCCAAGCAGATAATTCGCGGCAAAATGACGGGAGTCCGCGGTGAGTATCCGTTGGCAGGCGCGCTCCGCATCGGCCAGTCGTCCCTGCCGCTGATATTCGACGGCCCTGGCGAATTCCGCGTCTGACGATGGCGGGAGCAGGCCGCGTGATTCGGTGCGGACTCCGGCTTGGCCTGCGGTGAAGCTATGGACGCTCGCAACCCGCTCGTGGGCGGCGTTGCCTGCCGTTGCAAAGGCGATATGGACGACCTGGTGCGTGTAATAGCCATCCCAATAGTTCAGGAGCTTTGTCCCCGGCAGGTTGAACGGAGGCGCGGTGGGATCGAGCGTCCGAAAGCCGCCCACGACAATGTCGCCATTCGCAGCAGACATCGTGTCCGAATTGACGCTGTTGGTCAGCAGAACATGTTTGTACTTGGCCAGCTGGGTCAGGAATTTCTGCACATCCTTGGTCGGCAGGTGCTGGAGCACGTGCTTGCAGATCAGCAGATCTGCCGGTGGAAGGTTCAGTTCCACGACATTGCCGGCGAAGAACTGGATGTTCGCTTTCGCAAATTTCTGATTGTTCTGGGCAATGGCAGATTCGACGATATCGAACCCCTTGTAATCGATGCCGCTCCAATCGAGCGCCTGCGAGAACTCCCAATCGCCGCACCCCGCGTCCACCACCGAATGGATATCGCGATCCTTCAGGAATTGCTGCAAGAACGTGCGATACATCTGCGTCGCATGAAGCGTCGATCCAGGCCCGGAGTTCCCGGCGCCCTGATTGTTTTTTCCCCAAATCGCCTGACGATAAATGTCGGCAAACGCGTCTTGCGCGGTAGGCTCGCTGGTTGCGGGCGGCGGCGGGGGATGAACGGGCGAGCTCATGATTTTCCCATTTGCCCGGGGGCATCAAACGCCATGCAGACATAGCATTTTCGCGAAATCGGCGAAAACGCGAAAGCCGAGCAACCCCGAGGGTTCAGAACGCCGGCGCCATGTCGACAGGCATTCGAGGCTCGACCTTTCCCGTCTGATCGACATTGTTCTCGGCGCAGGTTTCTTCGTCCCATTCCGTGAAGGGATGAAACATCGCCACCGCATCCCAGGCCATGGTGAAGGCGCCGGGATCTTCGACGCGGTAGTCGATGCGTAGCTCTTTCGCGTTCACGCGGCGAATGCGCTCCACGACATGAAGCTTCTCGGTGTGCGGCGTGCCGAAGCGATCCAGCGGCACGACATCCATCGTCTTGATGCCGACCGTGTCGATGACCAGCGTGTCGCCTTCGTAGTGACCGACGGATTCGCCATACCATGACGGCGTCGCGGTTTTGGAATGCGGCACGTTCAGATAGATGTGCCGCGCCTGAGTCTGATTGGCGATGATGATCGTCACCTTCTCCGGCGATTGCAGGAATTGATAGGCGTTGTGCAGCGTCATCACGCCGGGCAGCGAGGTGGGATAGCACAGCGCATGCGCGTGCGCCGGCGCGCGGCCGGCATGGGTTTCTTCTCCCCATCTTTTGACGATCGCCGCCGCCCAAGGCTGCAGGATCGGATTCTTGTAATCGCCTTCGGGTTTCTGGATGTCGCTCGAAATATTCGTCACGGGGCCAGGGCCTTTGGTCGTCGGGGCAAGGTCGAAGCCGGGCCTTCCCATAGGCCGGAAAGATCGACGGGTGCCTGCGTCCCG
>DATHDZ010000288.1:0-4991 GCA_035318785.1 Micropepsaceae bacterium | reverse complement strand
TCGGCGATTTCGCGCCCGACCTCACCATTCTGCTCGACATCGATCCGGGTGCCGGACTCGCGCGCGCGGGACATCGCGGCCAAGGCGAGAACCGCTTCGAACGCTTCGATGGGGGATTTCACGCGAAGCTTCGCGACGGTTTCTTGAAAATCGCGGCTGACGAGCCCGCCCGTTGCGCGGCCATTGACGGATCGCGCAACGCCGATGCCATAGCTGCCGATGTGTGGCGCGTCGTCGGCGAAAGGCTGCACCCGTGAGTCCGCCGCGCCGGGAGTCCGAAACCGAGGAGCCGGATCGCATCGCGGGCTATGCCCATCCGCGCGCGACCTACAATTTGATCGGCCAGGATGCCGCGCTGACTCGCGCCGCGCGCGCGATCCGCGCGGGGCGGCCGCCGCAGGCTTGGCTGATCACGGGACCGCCGGGGATCGGTAAGGCGACCTTGGCCTATCGCATCGCGCGCTACGTGCTGCGCTATGGCGCAACCGACAAGGGTCCGTCCGACCTTGCCGTGCCGCCAACCGATCCCGTTTCACGCCAGATCGAGGCGCAATCCCATCCCGGCCTGTTGGTGCTAAGGCGCCAAGAGAACGACCGCGGCAAGCTCAAGACGGTTCTCGACGTCGACGAGGTTCGCCGGCTCGGCAGCTTCTTCGGGATGACGGCCGAGGCGGGGGGCTGGCGCGTCGCCATTGTCGATTCCGCCGATGAGATGAACGACAACGCCGCCAACGCCCTCCTGAAGATTCTGGAGGAGCCGCCGCCGCGCGGGCTTCTCATGCTCATCAGCCACGCGCCCGGGCGGCTGCTCCCCACGATCCGTTCGCGCTCGCAGCGTCTGGATTTGAAGCCGTTGGATGAGCCGAGCCTCAATGACGCCCTGACGCATTTCCTTCCCGATATTGACGGCGATGATCGCACGGCACTGCTGCAGCTCTCCGAAGGTTCGCTCGGCCTCGCGTTGCGGCTTTCAGGTGGCGAGGGATTGAAGTTCGCCCGCGATGCCGAGAATTTGTTAGCTGCGCGGGGCGCGCCCGATTCCTCAGGCGTTTTGGCGCTCGCCGAGCGCGTCGGACGCGGCGCCGATGGGCTGCGGCATTTTGGTGAGTTCCTGGCGCAGGCGATCTCGCGTCGGATTCGCCTTCGGGCACAGGAAGGCCGCAGCGATGAACGCGCCGTCGAGCTGTGGGAGCAGGTCAACGCGCTTTTTGACCGCGCCACCGGTCTGCATCTGGAGCCGCGCCAGACCATTCTCGCTTCCGCCCGCGACATCGCCAGGGCCAAACAGCACGGCGCGCTGTAATCAAGAGGCGTGCTTGAAATCGCGGGTCCGGTCGGCCAGGGTTGGACATGCTCGTCGACAGCCATTGCCATCTCGATTTTCCGGAGTTCGGGCCGGAGCTGGATTTTGTCCTTTCCCGCGCGCGCAGCGCGGGGGTAGGGCATTTCCTCACCATCGGCACCGGGTTGAAGCGATTTGCCGCCGTGCGCGCCGTCGCCGAAACCGCATCCGATATCCATTGCACCGTCGGGGTTCATCCCCACGAGGCCGCCGACGAGCCGCTGGATGGTCCCGATGTGCTGCTTGCGGAAAGCGTGCATCCGAAAGTCGTTGGCTTCGGCGAATCCGGGCTCGACTATTATTACAACCACAGCCCGCGCGAGGCGCAGATCAGGAATTTCCGCGCCCATATCGCCGCCGCCCGCGAAGCGAAATTGCCGCTGGTGGTACATACGCGCGACGCCGAGGACGACACCATCGCAATCCTCACCGAAGAACAGGCGGCCGGAGCGTTCTCGGGCGTGATCCATTGCTTCACGGGAACCGCGCGATTGGCCGGCGCGGCGCTCGAGCTCGGCTTCTACATTTCGGTTTCCGGAATTGCGACCTTCAAGAAGTCCGATGTCTTGCGCGCAACCTTGAAGGAGGTACCGCTGAACAGGCTGCTGGTCGAAACCGATGCGCCCTATCTGGCGCCGCAGCCGACGCGCGGGAAGCGGAACGAGCCCGCTTACATCGTTCACACCGCCGCGATGCTGGCGGAGCTGAAGGGCGTCACCTCCGCCGAAATGGCTGAGACGACAACGGCCAATTTCTTTCGCCTGTTCGGGAAGGCGAAGCCCGCGTGACACGCCTTGTGTCACCCCACTTCCCCGTGTCATGGCCCGACTTGATCGGGCCACCCAGCCGCCGCGCGTCGGCGCGGCAAATGAATTCTTCATCGCCTGGATGGCCCGCTTTTGCGGGCCATGACATTAGGTTTGGATGGTGCAAGTGAGCGATCGCCTTCAAGCCACCATCCTTGGCTGCGGCTCGTCCGCCGGCGTGCCACGGCTCGGCGGCACAGATGGCAGCGGCGATTGGGGCGCCTGCGATCCCGCCAATCCGAAGAACCGCCGCCGTCGCTGCTCGCTGCTTCTGCGTCGCGGCGACACGAATGTACTGGTCGATACCTCGCCCGATATGCGCGAACAATTGCTGGCGGCGCGCGTGACAAAACTCGATGCGGTGCTGATGACGCATCCCCATGCCGACCAGACCAACGGCATCGATGATTTGCGCCCGCTCACTTTCATCATGCGTAAGCGCGTCGAGATGTATGCCGATGAAGAATCGCTCGCGCATTTGAAACGCCAATTCTCTTATTGTTTCGAGACTCCCTTCGGCACCGAATATCCGCCGATCATCACCGGCCATGTGATCCCCGAACCGTTTTCAACCTTCGAAATCCATGGGGCAGGGGGCGCCATACCTGCGCTCGCTTTCTGGCAGGCCCATGGCCCGGTCCGATCCTTAGGGTTTCGCTTCGGGAACCTGGCTTATTCCAGCGATGTCAGTGACTTGGACGAATCGGCTTTCGCGGCGCTTGAAGGTGTCGAGACCTGGATCGTGGACGCTCTGCGCTATCGGCCGCACCCGACGCACGCCAATGTCGAGACGGCTTTGTCTTGGATTACCCGGGTGAAGCCCAAGCGCGCCATCCTCACCAATCTCCACATCGATATCGATTACGCCAAGCTCACATCCGAGCTGCCGGCCGGAGTCGAACCCGCCTATGACGGCATGACCCTCGACGTGCCGCTGTAATTCATTCTTGTCATGGCCCGCAACAGCGGGCCATCCAGGCGATGACGGATTCAATCAGCGCGCAGACGTGCGCTGGCTGGGTGGCCCGATCAAGTCGGGCCATGACAACTATGGTCTCAATTCCATAGGGCGCGGGAGGCGAGGCGGGCGCCTTCGGCAAGGCTCTGGAATTTCGCCCAGACGATCGTCGGGTGCACTTCGGGAACGGCCCGCGGTGTCGAGGCAAAGCCGCAATCGGCGCCGGCAATCACATTCTCCCGGCCGACGACTTTCGCGAAGCGCTGGATGCGCTCGGCGACGAGCTCGGGATGTTCGACCAGCACCGTGCAATGGCTGATGACGCCGGGAATGATCGCCGTGCCGCGCGGCAGCTTGACGTCTTCCCACAGCCGCCATTCATGCTCGTGGCGCGGGTTCGCGGCTTCGAATGAATAATATTTGGCGCGAATCTTCAGCACCACGTCGATCAGATGCTTGAATTCGATGTCGTGCACGCGCGGCCCCATATTGATGCCGTAGCAGGTGTGGTGCCGGATGCGGTCGACGGGCAGGTCGCGCAAGGTGTGGTTGAGGATTTCGACATAATGGTTCGCCCATTTCCGGACCTCCTCGATGCCCATATGGGGCTCGAGCATGTAATGCATGGCCAAATGCGGATCGTCGATCTGGACGATGAAGCCGGCATCGATGATGGCCTTGTATTCCTCTCGCATCGCCTCGCCGATGTCGATGAGGAACTCGTCGTCGGAATTGTAATAGCGGTTGACGTGATAGCGAAAGATCTGGCCTGGCGACACCGCCGGCATGAATACATCGGTGACGGCAACGCCCTTCAGCGCCGCTTTGAGGTTTTCGATGTCGGTCTGGAGCTGAAGCTGGCCGGTATAGAGAACCGGGCCAGTACAGAGCCTCGGCGGCGGCCGCGTGCCCGAATGACCCTGGGCGTAGAATTCCGGGAAAGACCGCTTCTCGCGCGAATCGAGCTGCGGCGGGTCGTCGTGGCGCGGCTCCATGCCGGCGAGACGTGCGTCGATATAGGAGATGAATCCGGGCTTGGATTGCTCGCCGTCGTCGACGATATCGACGCCGCAATCCACCTGGCGCCGCACCACGTCCGATACGGCCTCGCGCACGGCCTTGGCGAAGATCGCGGGCGCCGTTTTGCCTTCGGCCATCATCTCCGACAGCACATCGGGCCGGGGCAGGCTGCCGACATGGGTGGTCAGGATGCGCTTTTGCCGGGCTTCATCGATGGTCATGGGGTTCCTCCGTTAGCCAGATGTTCACGATGAAGGTCCCATGGTGCAAGCCCTGACATGGCCAGCCGGCCACGGGCGGAGAAGCAGCGATGACGATGGTGAAAGCCTCCATCCAAAAGACGGTCATCAGTGCGGGACGCATTGAAATCCTGATCGCGGATCAGAAGTCGGTCGAGCACTCAAATATCTGGGTTCAGTTTTCGGTGCCGGCGCCATCGGAGAGCAAGCGGTCGATCGCGGAAGCTCAGCTCAAGGCCCTCCAGATCGTGTTGGCCGCATTGGCCTCGGAAGTCGCTGCGATAAAGGAGCTTCAAGTCGCTAATCCCTGACCGTGTTAGAATCGCTCCACCAATGCAAAAAGAGGCGCGCCCATGACGGAAATCTCCGCTACTCGCATATAGAAAGCGGTTTCTTCAGCTAATACGCCTGATGGCAAATATGTGCTGATGAGTCTTTCTAACGCCGACGATAAGCAATTGGTTCTGGCGCTGCCGACCGATCAGATTTATGGACTGATTGATCTGGCTGCGGGCGGTCTAGAAGCTTGCATGAAAGCCGTACCGCCCGGCCAAAGGACGCGCTTCATATTTCCGTCTTCTTCGTGCGACGTAGAGAAGATCAAAGACGACGGGTCCATCCGCTTA
>DATHDZ010000287.1:0-5435 GCA_035318785.1 Micropepsaceae bacterium | reverse complement strand
TCGACGCCCTTGGGCGACGAGATCGAGCTTCGCGCCGTGGAGAAATTGTTCGGCAACGCTGCGGGCAAGCTCGTCATGTCTTCGACGAAATCCTCGATCGGCCATCTCCTCGGAGCCGCAGGGGCGGTCGAGGCGATTTTTTCGGTCCTGGCCATCCGCGATGGAGTGGCGCCGCCGACGCTCAATCTCGACCATCCCTCGGTGGAGACGGAAATCGATCTGGTGCCGAATCATGCCAAGAAGATGCCGATCGCGACCGTGCTGTCGAATTCCTTCGGCTTCGGTGGCACAAATGCGACATTGGTGCTGACGGCGGCAGAGTAAGCCCCTTCTCGTGTGCGGACGGTCATGCGGGTTTTCAGGTATTTGATAGTTCTGGTTGTCCTTGCCGCGGCGGCTATTGCCGGCGCCGCATGGTGGGAGAACAATTATTTCGTGCAAGCGGGGCCGGCGCCTGCCGAAACCGTGCTCGTCATAACGCCCGGCAGCGGACTGAACCGCATTGCCACCGCGCTGGCGCGAGCGGGCGTGGTCGAGAACGCATTGCTGTTCCGTGCGGGCGTCGTGCGCCGCGGCCGGACGGCGCAACTCAAAGCGGGAGAATATGCCTTCCCGGCTCATGCCAGCGAGGCGCAGGTGATGGACATGCTTGTGGCGCACAAGACGCTCGAGCATCGCCTCACGATTGCCGAGGGATTGACCTCCGATGCGGTCGTTGCGCTCATCAAGGCCGATCCCGTCCTCACCGGTGAAGTGCCGGTCGTGCCGGAGGGCAGTCTTTTGCCCGAGACCTATCTCTTCGAGCGCGGCACCACGCGTGCGGAGCTGCTCGCCCGCATCCACAAGGCCCAGGAAGCGCTGCTCGCCGAGCTATGGCCGAAGCGCAAAGAAGGGCTCCCCTTTACCTCGCAGGACGACGCGTTGAAGCTCGCCTCCATCGTCGAGAAGGAGACAGGCATCGCATCGGAACGTCCCCGCATCGCGGCTGTCTTCATCAACCGTTTGGAGAACGGGATGAAACTGGAATCCGATCCGACCATCATTTACGGCCTGACCAAGGGAGTGCCCCTCGGCCATCCTCTGCGCCAGAGCGAGCTTGCGACGCCCAATCCCTACAGCACCTATCAGATCGCCGGATTGCCGCCGACGCCGATCAGCAATCCCGGCCGCGGTGCCATCGCCGCCGTGCTCAACCCGGCCGATTCGCAGGACCTCTATTTCGTCGCCAATGGGACCGGCGGCCATGTGTTCGCGAAAACCATCGCCGAGCATCAGAAGAACGTCGCCCAATGGCGCAAGCTGGAACAGCAATCGGCGGGCGATCCTCCTCCCCCGCGCTGAACTTTCCCCATCTGACCCATATCGCTATATCGTCGGTGCGTCGTTTCGATTCCGGAGGAATGATTTGCCTCTCAACAGCATGACGGGATTTGCCGATTCGCGCGGATCCCATGGCGGCCTGCGCTGGCGCTGGGAGGCGAAGAGCGTGAACGGCCGCGGCCTCGACTTCAGATTTCGCGCGCCGATGGGCTATGAGGGTTTGGAGGTGGGCGCCCGCACCCTTGCAGCCGAGCGTTTGAAGCGCGGCTCGCTGCAAGTGGTGCTGACGGTCGCGGCGGATGAGGGTACGCGCGGGTTTCGCGTCGATGCGGCCGCGCTCGCGGACGCCGTGCGAATCGCCAAACGCGTCGCCGAGGAAACCGGCCTCGCGCCGGCTCGCGTCGACGGGCTTCTTGCTCTGAAGGGCGTCGTGGTTCAGGAGGAAAATGCGGCGTTGAACGATGAAGCGCGCATAGCGCGCGACGCGGCGTTGCTGGTATCGCTGGCCGATGCGTTCGATCTTCTTGTTGTGGCGCGCGGCACAGAAGGCACCAAGCTCGAGGCCATCCTCAGTAAACAGATCGGCGACATCGAACGCCTCACCGGTGAAGCGGGCGCGCTCGCCGCGCAGCAGCCCTTCATCCTGCGTGAACGCATGATGGCGCAGTTGAAGGAGCTCCTAGCGCCCGGGGCGAATGTGCCCGAAGAGCGCATCGCGCAGGAGATCGCCATGCTCGCCGCGCGGGCCGATCTGCGCGAAGAGCTGGACCGGCTTTCGGCCCATTGTCAGGAGGCCCGGGCGCTGATTGCCGGCAAGGACCCGGCCGGACGCAAACTCGATTTTCTTGCACAAGAATTTAACCGTGAGGCGAATACGCTGTGCTCCAAATCCTCCGACATCCAGCTCACCCATGTGGGCCTGGCCCTGAAGGCGGTGATCGACCAGTTTCGCGAGCAGGTGCAAAACGTCGAATGAAAGGTTGAGAATGGGTGCAGCCATCGCCCGGCGCGGCTTGATGCTGGTGGTGTCCTCGCCGTCGGGAGCCGGCAAGTCCACCTTGGCGCGGCTTCTGTTGCACAACGACCCTCAGATCTCGATGTCGGTCTCCGTCACCACGCGGCCCAAGCGCGCCAACGAAGTCGAGGGCAAGGATTATTTTTTCGTCAGCCGGGAACGATTCGAGGACATGGTGCGCGAAGGCGCCTTTCTCGAGCACGCAACCGTGTTCGGCAATCGCTACGGAACACCGGCGGCGCCGGTCCAAAAGATGCTGGGCGAGGGGCGCGACGTGCTCTTCGACATCGACTGGCAGGGTGCCCAACAGCTCACGGCGCAGGCAAAAGGCGACCTTGTCCTGGTATTTATCCTGCCCCCCTCGCGGGAAGAGCTGGAGCGTCGATTGCGCGAACGGGCCGAAGATCCACCCGATGTGATGGCTCGCCGCATGGCTGAAGCCAACAACGAAATCAGCCGCTGGTCCGAATATGATTATGTCGTCGTCAATGAGGATGTTCAGAAAGCGCAAAGGCAACTTGAAGCCATTGTCGCTGCCGAACGTTTAAACCGACAGAGACAGATTGGGCTGGTCGACTTCGTGCGGCGCCTGACAGGAGAGTGAAGAGAAAGGGATTCCCATGGCCAAAGCAAAATGGGCGCTAGCTCTCAGTGCACTGACGATTGCGGCTGGGCTCAAGGCAAATGTGATGGCGGCGGCCACGTTCGAAGAGCATGATTGCAGCAGCGCGCCACAGGGCGCCGTAAGCAAATTGCCTTTGCCCTTAAGCAAATGGGGCCAGATCACCTGTACGTCTTTGGGCCAGATGCTGACGAGCCACGACGGCTGGGTGTGGATCATGCCTGATGCGTCCGGAACGGTTCTGATTCCCGCGCAAGACCTTCAGGACGCGATGGACGCTTCGACCGCCGAATCCTACTTTACCAGGATCGACGTTGTGCAAGTGAAGGGCGACGAGTTCAACTCGGCCTATGGCACCTTCCATATCGGTTTTGACGAGAAGGAAGTGAAACCGGATGCGTATCGCGTCGATCTGACATCCATATCGGGCCGGACGTTCCGCATGTTCTTCTTCGATTACGACTCTTATGCCTGGGGCATGTCGTGTCCGGACAACAAATGCGACAGCGAGACGCGCTTCATGATCCTGGACAAGAATCACAAGCCGCAGCCGCGCCAGCCCGCGATCTAAGCCGATTTGCGCCAGGCTCGCGCCAGAGCGCAGAATTGCGCGAGGTCGAGTTCTTCGGCGCGCGCCGTTCCCGCCACGCCGGCCGCTTCGAGCAATGCTTCCGGTTCGTGCGTCAATGTTTTCAGGCTCCCGCGAAGCATCTTGCGCCGCTGACCGAACGCGGCGGCGGTCACTTTTTCCAAAGCGGCGAGCTCTGCCTTGTATCGCGGTGCCTGCAAGGGCTCGATGCGGAGCACCGACGAGGTGACGCTGGGCTGCGGAACGAAGGCTTGCCGGGAAACATCGAACAGGATCCGAGGGCGCGAACGCCACTGCGCCAGCACCGATAGCCGGCCATAGGCCTCATCGCCGGGACCTGCGCAGATCCGCATCGCGACTTCCTTCTGAAACATCAGCGTCAGAGTCGCCCACCAAGGCGGCCAATCGGCGCTCAGCCATTTGATCAAAAGAGCTGTGCCCAGATTGAAGGGAAGATTTGCGACCACCGGCACGGGCAGGGTGAAGCCGCGTTCGGCGAGCAACGATCTTTCATCCACACCAAGTGCGTCGGCTTCGACGATGTCGAGCTGGCCCGGCTTGGTTGCGGCAATTTCCGCAAGAGCGGGAAGCGCCCGCCGGTCGCGCTCCAGGGCGATGATTCGTGCCGCGCCTTCGGAAAAAAGCGCGCGCGTCAGTCCACCTGGACCAGGGCCGACTTCATACACGCTTGCGCCGGCAATGCCGGCTTCGCGCGCGATGCGCCGGGTCAGATTGAGGTCCAGGATGAAGTTCTGTCCGAGACTCTTGCGAGCCGACAGCCCATGCGCCGCGATGACCTCGCGTAACGGCGGCAGGCCGTCCCCGCCAAGCTTCGCGTTCGTCACAACCCGCGCCTGTCCGCGATGTCGGCGGCCATGCGGATGGCGGCGATCATGCTTGTCTCATTGGCGATTCCGCGCCCGGCGATGCCGAGCGCCGTGCCGTGATCGGGCGAGGTGCGCACGATCGGCAAGCCGAGCGTGACGTTCACGCCCGTCCAGAAGGCAAGCGTCTTGATCGGGATCAGCGCCTGATCGTGATACATGCAAAGCGCCGCGTCGTAATTCTTCCGTGCTTCCTCGTGGAACATCGTGTCGGCGGAAAGCGGGCCTGAGACGGCATGGCCGCGGTGCTGCAATTGCGCAACCGCGGGCGCGATGATGTCGAGGTCTTCACGCCCCATTGTCCCTTCTTCTCCGGCATGGGGATTGAGTCCGGCGATCACCAGACGCGGATGCGTGCAGCCGAAATCCTTCGCCAACGCCTCGAGCACAACAGCGCCGGTTGCAACGATCGCGTCGGCGTCGAGGCGTTCAAAAATTTCTCTGAGGGGCAGGTGAATCGTGAAGGGTACAACCCGCAGCGGTGGGTCGACATCCGACGAGGCGAGCATCATGACCGCGCGCTCGCGCCCTGTCAGCGCTGCCAGATATTCGGTGTGGCCAGGAAAGCCGAATCCCGCTTCGGTCAGCACCGCCTTATGAATCGGGGCGGTGACGAGTGCCGCCGCATCCCCCGTCAGGCAGGCATGCACGCCTCTTTCGATCGCGGCAGTCACCGCGCCGGCCGTTGCGACGGAGGGGCGTCCGGCCAGGCTTCGGTGGCCCGCGTCGATGCCGGTGTCGATGATGGCTCCGCTAAGGCCCGACATCGTGACGCCGCAAAGGACAGCCGTCTCGCGGAACAGCGCGGCGCTTCCGATCAAATGCAAAGGACGTCCGTCAATTTGTCCGGCCAGCGCGGCCCAGGCCTTGACGGCGATCTCGGGACCGATGCCCGAAGGCTCGCCCTGGCTTATGACGATGGGAAGCTTGGAACGGGCCCCCTCATCGTGTTTCGACAACGGCGTCCCGCCTCAGATCGCGCAGATAGCTTTTTGCGTAAATGGT
>DATHDZ010000286.1:0-16021 GCA_035318785.1 Micropepsaceae bacterium | reverse complement strand
AGTTCGGTTGCCATGGCCCGTGGTTATCAGGGCGGCGGTTACAGCGACCGCCACGGCTATAATGGCTATTCGGCGCCTAACCACGGCGGATATGGATACCGCGACCGTGGCAATAACACTGCGGCGGCGGTCGGCGTTGGCATTCTTGCACTCGGTCTGTTTGCCGCGCTCGCCTCGCAGCACAACAATGACCATTATTACGCCCCACCCCCAAGCTACGGCTATGGCAGTTACGGCCCTGGCTACAGCTCCAGCCCCGGTTATGGCTATGGCTACGGTGGATATTACGGGTACGGCCGCTAGGCCCAATTCAACAAAGCAGTGCCGAGGATCCTCGGCACATCGCCTGAAAAAATGGCCGGCGAGGCTGTCACACCTCGCCGGCCATTCTCGTACCGAAAACGATTAGAGCGCTTTCAGGTTTGTCGCCTTCACGCCGCGTGCGTCAGGCTGCGTGTCGAAAGACACACGCTGGCCTTCGGCGAGGCTGCGCAATCCAGCCGCTTCGACGGCGGTCGCATGGACGAATACGTCCTTGCCGCCGCCTTCCGGTGCGATGAATCCAAAGCCTTTGGTGGTGTTGAAGAACTTCACTGTTCCGATGGTCATTGAATCGTTCCTGTCATCGGGTTCCACGTTGGCGACATACCAACGCAGCGCGAATAAGGCGGTCGTATCAGTTGGAGTTTCGGCTGTCTCGGCCAGGCGCGCACTTAAGCGAGTCCAGTCCACAGTGCGCTTCATCTGACGTAACGCCGTCGCACCTAATATTTAAGCGATCAGCGCTTGTTTTGCAATCGGCTCCGTCATTCCGCGGCTAATTTCCCGGTGCGCGTTTGCTGCGCGGCGGAGTCCGACTTTTTTTAGGCTTGGCCTCGGCCACTTCCGTCGCAAGCTTATCCGCCGCTTCCTTCTCGGATGCTTCCTTCGCGAGGCGTAGAGCCTTCAGCTTTGCCGTCTTAGCCGCGCTGACGGCGCGCTCTTTTTCTATTTCCTTGCGCACCAATGCATCGCGTTGCTCGGAAGCCGCGAAGTGGTTCTGCGCTTTGCGACGCGCCTGGTCTCGGCGTTCCTCGCTGTTGGCCATGTCCGAATCTTTCGGTTGGGCTCGTCGGCCGCGACCATCGCGCACCGGGTCAGCCCGTCAACATTAGAGAGAAATCAGAGGCATTGAGCGCGCCCGGATAGCGCGCAGCCTTTCGCCTAGGATAAGGGAAGGCCCGCCCGATTCAAGGGGAGCGTCCGCCTCACTGCTGTAGCACGTGACCCGCTGCGTGCCGCTCCAAATGTCGTCTAGGGCATTGTAAGCAAAGAATTTTTAAGACTGAAACCCATCGGGCATTAACCGTAGCGGCGCTGCCTTCCACGGGCCTTTGTGCCTTCCGCGTCACACGGTGGCCGGCTCTCGGGCCGGGTCATGATAAAGCGATTCATCCATGCGCGACGTGACCCCTTCCCGCGCCAAGGTCTCCTCATATTCCTTCCGCAGGAACGGATCCTCCAACCAATAGGGGATAGCGGTGCCGCCCTCGGTCACATCGATGGCGCCCTCGTCGGTGTCTTTCTCGCCCGGTATTCCCGCCCTGTCCTTGCGGTGATTGTTGGGGCCATACCACCCGATCAGGCGAAGCGGCTCCTTGCTGATTCCGAAATGAGCGTGGAACCAATCACCCCCATAGGGAGCAGCCGTGACAAGTCCCACCGGCTCGTAGTCCTGGCGAAACACCTGATCGGCCTTGCCGTCCTTCCACGGCGTCATCCCGATCGCCCGCGGCCACGTATAGGTGTAGCCCTTGCCTCTGAGGCAAACCAGCACTGCCGAGGACAGATGCGCGTGGGCCTTCGAATATCGGCCGGGCTCGTGCTCGCCCACAAAACCGTAGAACACGTTATTCGCCATGTTCGGCTCCACACGCAGATAGCCGGGCGAGCGCCGGTTATCGAGATAGAGCTGGCCATTGATGATGTCGGGAATGAGGTTGCTCTTGCGCATGGCGAGTCCGCGCAGCGGATCTGGCGCGATGTCGTCCTTCGGCTTGAAGAAGTCCGCGCTTCCATCGAAGCGCGAGGGTAGTTTGACGGGGCAGTCGAAGATCCAATCGATATCGCGGAAGAGATTCATCACATTGGGCGCCGTCGATGCGACCAGGATCAGTGCCGGGCTCGACGCAGCGTTGATGATGCGGTGCCACGTGTTCATCGGCACCGAGAACATTGAGCCCTTTTGCCATTCGAAGGTGTGGGGCTTTTTCTGATCGTCCGTCCAAATCTCGGTCGTGCCGCGACCCTCCACAACCACCATGATTTCTTCATACATGTGACGCTCGGGATTGAGCGCGCCCGCACCCGGCACCTCGATCACATAGCAGCCCCATTTGCCTTCGGTCCCGAACAGCTGGATGAACGTGCCTCGGCCGCCCATTCGCTTCCACGGTGCAAGCGCCATGTCCTGCACGCGCCGCACGCCGATGCCGCGAAAGATGGGTATGCCCTGGCTCTCCATGAAATTGTCATAAGACGTGTTTGGCCGCTTCCAAGCGCCATATCCGGCATTCTTATAACCTTGTGGTTCGTGCCAATGCTCCGTCGCGGTCACGTCGTGCATGATTGCTCCTCAGTTGCCTGAATGCTGTGTGGTTTCTTGATGCTATCATCGAAACTGCGAGGGCGACAAACCTTCCGCGGCGGGGAATTTCCGGTCGAAAGCGACGCCGAAAGTCACGCTGGCGAGCGCGTTGCACAGCGGGACGAGCAAAGCTGTTTTTTCGATAAGGAGACGCCAAACGCGCCAGCGCGCAGACGAATTGGTGCCCCCGGCCGGACTTGAACCAGCACGCCCGTGAAGGCAACAGATTTTGAGTCTGCCGCGTCTACCGATTCCGCCACGGGGGCATGTTTAGGGAAACGAACCGGAGGCCGGATCATAGCCACCGCTTTTCACCCGTCAACAAAATGGAAGACAGAGGGACAAAGACGTTCGATTTCCCGATAGGATAGGGTGAATTCCCGCAGGTCTCCCATGGATATCGGCAATTTCTTCTGGATCTTCTTCATTCTCTTTGCACTGCAACCTCTCATGGCATCGCGCTGGTTGCGGGCAAAGCGCGCCTCCAAGCTCGCGAGCATCCAGAAGGCCCGCCAATCGCGGGTCATCGCGGTGATCCATCGTCAGGAGGCCATGCGTTTCTTCGGCTTTCCGATCGCGCGCTATATCGACATGGACGACGCGGAGAAAGTGCTGAACGCCATCCGCACCACGCCCCGCGAACAACCGATCGACATCATCCTGCATACGCCGGGAGGCTTGGCGATCGCAGCATTGCAGATCGCGCGCGCGTTGCGCGCCCATCCCGGCCGGGTGACGGTGTTTGTCCCGCATTTTGCGATGTCGGGCGGAACGTTGGTCGCGCTCGGCGCCGACGAGATCGTGATGAGCGAGCATGCGATGCTCGGCCCCATCGATCCCCAGATCAACGGGCTGCCGGCCGCTTCCATCATCAAGGTTGCCGCCGAAAAGCCGCTCTCCGAAATCGACGATTCGACGCTGATTTTTGCCGATCTCGGCCACAAGGCGATTGCGCAGTTGAAACGCCAGGCCTGCGAGCTGCTGCGTGCGCCGATGACGCCCGAAGCGGCCATGGCGCTGGCCGAAAAATTGACCAGCGGCCGCTGGACTCACGATTACCCCATCAGCGTGGCGGAAGCACGCGAACTCGGCCTGCCTGTGAACACCGACATGCCCCAGGATATGCTCGATCTCCTCGAACTCTTCCCGCAGCCCCTGCGAACCAGCCAGAGCGTCGAATTCGGCCCCCAGACGAACACGGGCCGAAATTGAATACCTATCTGCCGGGAATCCCTGAGGAGATGGAGCGTCTCAAGAGCGAGCAGCGCCTTCGCGAGCTAGCGCCTCCCCGCGGCGTCGATTTTTCCTCGAATGATTATCTCGGTCTTTCGAGACATCCCGCGCTGCGCGAGGCGGTGATGGAAGCGATAGACCAGGACGGCATGATCGGGGCTGGCGGTTCTCGCCTTTTGCGCGGCCATCATCCCGCGCATGCGCGACTGGAGGAATTCGCGGCGGATTTCTTCGCAAGCGAGAAGGCGCTCTTTTTCGGCAGCGGCTTCCTCGCCAATTTCGCGCTCTTCAGCACGTTTCTCGAACGCCACGACGCGGTCATCTTCGACGAACATATTCACGCGAGCGTTAAAGAGGGCATCCACGCCTCGCCGGCCGTGCGCTATCGGGCGCGCCACAACGATACGGACTCGTTCGAGAGCTGCATCCGCCGAGCACGCGATAAAGGTGCGCGTCGCCTCTTCGTCGCGGTCGAATCCGTTTACAGCATGGACGGCGATCTTGCCCCCCTGAACGAACTGCACGGCATGGCGCGGGACTCGCAGGCCACACTCGTGGTGGATGAGGCGCATGCCACAGGGGTTTTCGGCGCGCACGGCCGCGGCCTCGGCGAAAATCTTCTGGATGAGAATTGCATCGGCGTGCACACTTGCGGCAAGGCGTTGGGCGTTGCCGGCGCGCTGATCTGCGCCTCTGCTGACATCATCGATTTTCTTATCAATAAAGCGCGGCCCTTCATCTACAGCACGGCGCCACCGCCCTTCCTTGCCGCAGCGGTGCAGCGTTCGCTTCGCTTGATCGACGAAGAGCCGTGGCGGCGCGAACGCGTGCAAAAGCTCGCAAAATTCGCGCGAGACAAGCTCAGCGCAACGGTAATGGCGCAGGATGGCGGAAGTCAGATCATCCCCATCCAACTCGGCGAAGAAGACCGCACGCTGAAAACCGCGCGCGCGCTTCAGGATGCCGGTTTCGATGTCCGCGCTATCCGCCCTCCCACGGTGCCGGACGGCACGTCGCGCTTGCGCGTTTCCATCCATGCGGATCGAACCGAGGCTGAGATTCTAGCGCTCGCGAACGCCTTGCGCTCGGCCATGGCTTCTCCATGAAGGCCCTGATCGTCACCGGGTCCGACACCGGCGTCGGCAAAACGGTCGTTTGCGCCATGCTGACGCTCGCGCTGGAGGGCATCTACTGGAAGCCGATCCAGTCGGGCACGGCCGGAGGCACCGATACGCAACGCGTGCAAGCGATGACCGATTTGCCGCCTTCGCATTTCCTGGCGGAGCGCTACGTCTTGCGCGAGCCCCTATCGCCGCACCGCGCCGCGGAATTGGATGGAATCGCGATAGATCTTGGATCACTGCAGTTGCCAAAAACGAACGGGAAGCGCTGGCTGATCGTCGAAGGCGCAGGCGGCGTGCTCGTCCCGATCGATCGGCAGACATTGCAAATCGCGCTGTTCTCGCGCTGGCGAGCGCCGGTCATTGTGGTGGCGCGTACCGTGCTCGGCACTATCAACCATACTTTGCTGACCTTGGAAGCCTTGAAACCCCGAGCCGTCGAAGTGGCCGGGATCATCTTCGTGGGCGATGCCATGCCCGATACCGAACACACCATTGCCGAGTTCGGCGCGGTGAAAATTCTCGGCCGCCTGCCGATCCTGCCGGCCCTCAACACCGGTGCATTGCGCGAAGCCTTCGATGCGCATTTCGATCGTCATGACTTCGAGTCGGCCTATGGCGAGTAGCCCCGTCTGGCATCCGTTCACCCAACACGCGCTCACGGAGCCGCCGCTGAATATTGCGCGCGCCGAAGGCGCCTATCTGAATACGCAGGACGGCCGCACGATTCTGGATGCGATTTCGTCTTGGTGGGTCAACACACATGGCCACGGCCATCCCCATATCGTGCAGGCGATCAAGAATCAGGCGGCGCTGCTTGAACAGGTGATTTTCGCGGGATTCACCCATGAACCGGCGGAGCAACTCGCGCGAAAATTGCTGTCCGTTGCGCCCAAGGGCCTTGCCCATGTGTTCTTTTCCGACAGCGGCTCGACCTCCGTTGAAGTCGCGATCAAGATGGCGGTCGGCTGCTGGCACAATCGCGGTCATCCGCGTCACCGCATCATCGCGATGGAGCACGCCTATCATGGCGACATGTTCGGCGCGATGGCGGTGGGCCACCGCGGCGTCTTCAATGCCGCTTATGATCCGATGCTGTTCGAGGTCGCCCATATTCCGTTTCCGGCGCGCGGATCGGAAGAGCGCACCATCGACGCGCTTTCCGCCTTGCTGCGGGAGGCGCCGGATTCCTACGCCGCGCTCATTATCGAACCGCTGGTGCTGGGCGCCGGCGGCATGAAGATGTATCGGCCCGAAATGCTGTCCCAGATCGCCGCTTGGTGCCGCCACTACGGCATCTTCCTGATCGCCGATGAGGTGATGACGGGCTTCGGCCGCACCGGCACCATGTTCGCCTGCGAGCAGGGCGGCGTGGCTCCCGATCTGATGTGTCTCTCCAAGGGGCTGACCGGCGGTTTTCTGCCTATGGGCGTCACGCTGGCGACGGCAGAGATTTACGACTCCTTCTACTCCACCGACAGGAGCAAGACCTTCTTTCACAGCTCGTCCTATACCGGGAACGCCATCGCTTGCGCCGCCGCGCTGGCCAATCTGGAGATATGGGAGCGCGAACCCGTGGCGCAGCGCATCCAAGCGATCGCGGAGCATCATGTGCAAGCACTTGCGGCATTCCGCGGCCGCGACGAAGTCGCCGATGCGCGTCAGACGGGCACCGTTGCCGCCATTGAGCTTCGGGTGCCCGATGCCGGCTATTTGGCCGCGCTTGGCCCCAAGCTCAACGCATTCTATCTTGAGCGCGACATTCTCCTGCGCAGCCTGGGCAATGTGGTGTATCTGCTGCCGCCCTATTGCGTCCGCGCGGGCGAACTCAACAGGATCTATGGCGCGATCGATGAATCCCTCTCCCTTGTCCGCGTTTGAGGTCCAAAACCAGTCGCTCGTAGCGCCGGTGCGGGCGCGCCTTGCATCCCTGTGCAAAGACCCTCCGCAACAGGCGCGGTTCCTGAACATGCTCTCGCTGCTCGAACACATCGGCAGCCGCAAGATCATGGCAAGCCAAGCGATGACCGCAGCCGGACACGACATCCTCAAACATCTCGCCGAGGAAGCCCGCCACGCCTTTTTCTTCAAGCGAGCGGCAGAGAAACTGGCGCGCCGGCCGCTGGACTATTCACCCGCGAACACCATGGCGGGCGCTTCGGCGCGGTCCTATATGGACCGCCTCGATGCCGAGATTGCGCTAGCTTTGGCAAGCGCCCCGCCCGTGCTTCCCTATCTCTACATGTCTCTCATCGTGGAGCTTCGGGCGGTCTGGACCTATGGCCTGTACCAAACCGTTCTCACCGAGGAGAAGGCAGGGGTCACACTGAAAAGCATTCTGGCGGAGGAAGAGTTGCACCTCTGCGAGATGCTGGCGCGTTTGAAGCATAGGGATTCGAACGTCGCGGCCCGCATCGTCCTCTTCTCGGAATTCGAGGAGGTCCGTTTCCGGTCCCTCTGGTCTCGAATCGAGGAGGACACCCTCAATCCTCGCTTGGCCGCGGAATAGGCTCCTCAAACGCGTCGCTCCGACTCAGGTCGATAAATCCATGAATGTCAGCCGCATCTTGATCGTCGCCGGAGTGATCCTCGTCATCGTGGGCCTTGCCTGGCCCCTGTTCGTCCGGCTGGGCCTCGGCCGCTTGCCGGGCGACATCATGGTGGAACGAGGGAATTTCCGGTTTTATTTCCCGCTGGTCACATCCCTTGTGGTTAGCGTCTTCCTCACCCTTCTCTTTTGGCTGTTCCGGCGCTAAGAGCGGACGACACTTTCTGGCGGCCCATGAGCAAGCGTCCCATCCGCCGCGCGCTGCTTTCCGTTTCCGACAAGAGCGGTCTTGTGGATTTCGCGCGCGTGCTCGCCCATCTCGGCGTGGAGCTGATTTCCACGGGCGGCACCGCGAAGGCGCTGCGCGATGCCGGGCTCCCGGTCACGGACGTATCGCAGGTTACCGGCTTCCCCGAGATCATGGACGGCCGCGTGAAGACGCTCCATCCAAAGATTCATGGAGGCTTGCTCGCGCAACGCGACAAACATGCCGAGGCGATGGCCGCGCACGGGATCGAGGGTATCGATCTCTTGGTTTCCAATCTCTATCCCTTCGAAGCCACGGTCGCGAAGGGTGCCTCGTTCGACGAAGCGGTCGAAAATATCGACGTCGGCGGACCCGCCATGATCCGCGCCGCCGCCAAGAACCATGAATGGGTCACGGTGATCGTCGATCCGGAAGACTATTTTCGCGTTCTCGCGGAGATTGAGACGGGTGCTGTGAGCGCCGAAACACGCAAGCGACTCGCCCAGACCGCCTTCGCACGCACCGCCGCCTATGATTCGGCCGTTTCCGCTTGGCTCACCGAAGAGGCCCTGAAAGCCGGCGACACCGAACCGCCTCGGCGGCGCAGCTTTTCGGGAACTTTGCGCCAGAAGCTCCGCTATGGCGAGAACCCACATCAGGAGGCGGCATTCTACGCCACGAGCGAGAAGCGCTTCGGTGTTGCGACGGCCATGCAGTTGCAAGGCAAGGAGTTGTCCTACAACAACATCAGCGACACGGACGCCGCCTACGAACTGGTCGCGGAGTTCGATCCGGCGATTCCGGCCTGCGCCATCATCAAACATGCGAACCCTTGCGGAGTCGCATTGGGCTCATCGCTGACGGATGCTTATATAAAGGCGCTTGTCTGCGATCCGGTGAGTGCGTTTGGCGGCGTGCTCGCGTTCAACGCGGCGCTGGATGGCCCAACGGCCGAGGAGATTTCCAAACTCTTCACGGAAGTCATCATCGCGCCGGGTGCCGATGACAATGCCCGTCGTATTCTTAGCGCCAAGAAGAACCTTCGCCTGCTGATCGCGGGGGGCTTGCCGGACCCGCATGCGCAAGGATGGGTCTTCCGTTCCGTTGCGGGGGGGCTCCTTGTCCAGACGCGCGACAATATCGTGGCCTCGCGCGGCGAGTTGAAGGTCGTCACAAAACGCCAACCGACGACGCGCGAGCTCGACGACATGTTGTTCGCCTTTACCGTTGCAAAACACGTCAAGTCGAACACCATCGTCTATGCCAAGGACGGAGCAACCGTCGGAATCGGGGCGGGCCAAATGAGCCGGGTGGATGCCGCACGCATTGCGGCGGCGAAAGCCCGCGAGGCCGCAGAGATTGCAGGATGGCCGGAACCACGCACCAAAGGCGCTGCCGCGGCGTCGGAAGCATTCTTTCCCTTCCCCGACGGCCTTCTTGCGGTCGCTGAGGCGGGTGCCACCGCCGTCATTCAGCCGGGGGGCTCCGTCAAGGACGACGAAGTGATCAAAGCCGCCGACGATGCGGGTCTTGCCATGGTGTTCACCGGCATCCGCCATTTCCGGCACTGAATTTCGGCGTTGTCAGATGGCCACGGCGCGTTCTTCGCGCACGAAGGCAAGTCCGACAAATCCGACCGCGAGAAAGGCGACGATGGCGGCCATGCCCCATTGCTGGCTGCCGGACATCTGCGTGGCTATTGCGACGGCCAGCGGCGCCATGAAAGCCGTCGCCTCGCCGGAGAGCGCATAGAGGCCGAAGAATTCCGTCATGCGGCTTTCGGGCGCGATGCGGGCCATCATCGCCCGGCTGTTGGCATAGGTCGCGACCAGACACACGGCGATCACCATCACCGTTGCGATATAGAAAAGTTCCGGCGCCGTGCGGAACACCGGCAGCCCTGCCACTGGGGTTCCGGGTGCGTAGGGAATGACGAAAAAGAGATGATCGGGGGCGAAGCCGAGTGAGAACAGCGCCGCAACGATCATGACACCGACCGAAAGCTGGAGCGCGCGCTTCGTGCCGATGCGGTCGGCCAGGCGCCCGCCAAGCAACCCGCCCAGCGCCGCGAATACTGAGAGGAGGATGCCGTAAAGCGCACTTTCCACCACGCCCCAACGGAATACACCCGCGGCATAAACGCCCCCGAAGGAGAGCATCACGTTCAGCCCGTCATTGTAGATCATGCGCACGCCGAGATAGGCAGCGACATTGCGGTAATGGCTCAGGCTCTTGACGGTGCGCGCGACGGACGCAAGCCCACGCCGAACGGCTTCCGCCACGGGAAGGTGTTTCGACGTCCGGTCCGGAGCCCACAGAAAGAACGGCAGGCTGAAAATCGCGAACCACATGGCACACAAGGGGCCCGAGATACGCTCATGCTCGTGGGTCGCCCGGTCCAGGCCGAAAAGCGGCTGTGTGGGTAAATAGATGAACACCAGCACGAAAACGAGCAGCACGATGCCCGCGATATTGCCGAGCGCATAGCCTAGCCCCGACCAGCGTCCGATCTGCCGTTCCTGCACCAGAGAGGGCAGCATGGCGCTGTGGAACACCAAGGAACCGTCATAAGCGAGATTCCCGATAGCGATGACGGCGCCGATTCCGACCAGCCCCAACCCCTCGCCCCCCGGCTTCCCGAACCAAAGAGCCGCAGTCGAAAGCGCCAGCAAAATCGCAAAAAACGCGATCCAGGGTTTACGCCGGCCGCCCGCATCGGCGATCGCACCGAGAAACGGCGCCGTCACGGCAACGGCAAGACCCGAATAACCCTGGATGGCCGCCCACAATGCTTGCCCCCGGACCGGATCACCCACGATGTCGCGCGTGAAATAGGTGGCGTAGACATAGATGGTGATGACAAGCACATAGGGATTTCGCGCCCATTCGAACAGCACCCAGAAGACCGGGCCACGGCCTGCAGGGCGCACAGTCCGGATGGGCTCAGAACTGTTCGCCGTCATGGACGCCCCAGAGGCGCGTCCGCTCGACCCAACCTTCGGCGCCGTCGAACTTCACTTCACAGGAGAGCGGTCCGCAGCGCTTCAAGCGGCCGACCGTACCGGACTTCGCCTCGGCGACGACGTCCGCTTTCGCGTCCGCTCGGCCATAGACCGCCGTCTCGCCGGCCCCCGTCACCACGGCCATCCGTTCGCGCGACAGCAGCGCCATGTGGATCCATCCGATTTCACCATCCATGTCGCGCACGCGCCGCCACACCTCGAAGGACGCGATCACTTCGACCGGTAGGCCCTTGCGGTGATAGATCCATTTGATGCGATGGTTCTCGCCCGGCCCCTCGCGCATAAACGTCTTCTCGTTCTTGATGCTCAGGAAATAAGGCTGGCTGTCCGCGGCCGCCACCGACCGCGCCGCGAGCAAGGCGAGCAGGAACGCAACGGCAAGCGGGAAGCGCATCATATTGGTGGCGAACCGATTATCCGGGAAGAATGATTCGTGCATCTATCTTTGCTCGCTCGGAGTCGTTCTGATAAGGAGAAAAACGCAAGCATCACATTAAATCGAACGCAGATGGTCGAAAAAAAGCCGCTGGTCATCGTCACGCGCAGACTTCCCGAGGGGATCGAGCGGGAACTTTGCGAATCCTTCGACGCGCATCTCAATCTCGACGACGCACCGATGGACGCGGCACGCATGAAAGCGGCCGTGGCGGAGGCCGAGGTGCTGGTCCCCACGGTTACCGACCGCTTGGGATCGGAGATCATCGCCTCTGCCGGACCGCAGCTCAAGCTGATCGCCAATTTCGGCGTCGGCTTCAACCATATCGACGTCAAGGCGGCGAACGCGCGCGGGATCGCCGTGACCAACACGCCGGGCGTGCTGACCGACGCCACCGCCGATATCGGCATGACCCTGATGCTGGCGGTAACGCGGCGCGCCATCGAAGGGGCAAAACTGCTCGCCGATGGCAAATTCACCGGCTGGTGTCCCACCTGGATGATGGGCGTAGGCCTAAGGGGACGAAAGCTCGGGATTGTCGGCATGGGCCGCATCGGCGAAGCCATGGCGCACCGATCGCGGGCCTTTGGCATGGAGATCCATTATTACAGCCGCAGGCGGATCTCTCCTGATCTGGAGCGCGAATTGGGCGCGACCTATTGGGAAACGCTCGATGCCATGCTGCCTAAGATGGATATCGTCTCGATCAATTGTCCGTACACGACGGAAACCTATCATCTTTTTTCGGCGGCGCGTTTGGCCTTGATGAAACCGTCCTGCTATCTCATCAACACCGCGCGCGGAGAGATCGTCGATGAATCGGCGCTTGCCGATTCGCTGGCCTCGGGGCGGCTCGCCGGTGCCGGGCTGGACGTATTCGAGCGCGAGCCCAAAGTGGAACCCAAGCTTCTGACGCTTTCGAACGTGGCCCTGCTGCCGCATCTCGGCTCGAGCACAATCGAAGCGCGCACCGGCATGGGCAAGAAGGTCATCGCGAACATCGCGGCCCACGTCGCTGGCCGACCCCTCCCGGACCGAGTCACGCCAGCTTGACGCCTATTTCAGCGTCTCGTTGAAAAACTCGGTGAGATGATGCCAGGCATGCTCGGCCTGGTGTTCGTGATAGACGTTGTGATCCTTCACGCACCAGCCATGCCGCGCCCCAGCGTAGAGCTCGCCTTCATATTTCACGCCGGCGGCGTCGAGCGCGGATTTCAGCTTCTCGACCGCTTCCGGCGGCATCGTGCGGTCTTCGATGGCGAAGCCGAAATACATCTGCGCCTTGATTCGCGGCGCAAGCGTATGGGGACTGTCGGGCTCGGCGGAGGCGAGTTGGCTGCCGTGAAACGACGCAGCGGCGCCAACCTTGTCCGGTTCAGCCGCGGCCGTGCGCATCGCCATGCCGCCGCCCATGCAGTAGCCCACCGTGCCGATCTTTCCCGCCACTTGCTTCATACCATTTAGGAACCCGACGAAAGCATGCGCATCGCGCTCCGTTCCCGCGGGCGTGACGAACTTCCGCACCTCGCCCATGCGCGCGGTCGTCTTCTCCTCGCCAAATTGGAAGGGATCGGGATAGACCGGTACGCGCGAGACCCGGTAGAACGGGTTGGGGACCAGGACGACGAAACCTTCATCGGCAAGGCGGCGCGCCATGTCGCGAAAGACCGGCCTCAACCCGCCAATGTCCGTGTACACGATGATTCCCGGCCAGGCGCCCGTCTCGTCCGGATAGAACAATTCGGCGTCCGCGACGCCATCCGCCGTTTTGATGTCGACTTGCTTTTCGATCATGGTCCCCTCCCCGCCGGCCGCGACGACTATTCCCGCGCCTTCGGGTTGCGCGCCGAACGCGACAGACAGCGGTCAAGCCAGGCACCCACATTCGGGACATAGGAAATGTCGATGTCGCCGGAGCGCGCCATCCCGACGACGCTCGCGGCGTTGAGATCGGCCACGCTGAACTTGTTGCCGACCAGCCATTCATGGGTCTTCAGATAATCGTCGAGCACTTTCAGGACCGGTTTGACGCGCTCCGCAGCCGCCTTGGCCGTCGCAGGATCCGATCCGAAGCCGAATTTCACCAACACCGAGGGAAGCACCAATGGCTCCGCTTCGGTGGCCGCCCACAATGTCCATTGGAAGGTGCAGGCCTCGTCCTCGATGTTCGTCGGGTAGATCTCGCCGGTGCCATATTTTTTGGCGATGTAGAGATTGATCGCCAGCGATTCGAAGAGCTTCAGCTCGCCATCGGCGAAGCCGGGAAATTTGCCGTTCGGATTGACGGCCAAGAACTCCGGAGACTTCAATTTGTCCCAACCCAGATCGACATGTTCGAACGGCAAACCAAGCTCTTTTGCACACCACATCGAGCGCGACGCCCGCGACATTGGACTGCCGTAAATCTTCATGGCCATGGTTCCCTCCCGAGCTGGCGGATAAGTCCGCAAGCAAGAACTCGCGAGCGTTTTTGTCAAGCGTGATAAGGCATTGCTACGATGCTGAATGTCTCCATACTGAGCACGCTACGAGCCGAAGCGCCGCACCCCATCAATATTGCGCCTGTGTAATGCCCGTGCTAAGTCCGGCCGACGCGCGGAAATATTCCATTTCTTCAAAGTTTATCTAACAAAAACAATGGCTTAGCCTGCAAAAAGCTTGGCGACGCCTCATCCGAGTAAGGCAGGACGTGGCCTCCAAAAACAGCCATAGCGCGGGTTTGGCTTTGCGCTACGCGACCGCGGCTTTTGAGCTGGCGGCGGAAGAGCGTGGCCTCGACCAGCTTGCCGCGGATTTCGCGCAAGTGAAAACGCTCCTGCAGCGCAGTCCGGAACTCGCCCGCCTCGTGCGCTCGCCGCTCTTTTCGCGCGAAGACCAAGCCAAGGGCATGGAAGCCGTGCTCGCAAAGGCGGGTACCGGCGATCTCACCCGCAAGTTTGTGCTGCTGCTGGCTCAGAAACGCCGCCTCTTCGCCCTTGCCGACATCATCCGCACCTTCGAACAATTGCTTGCCCGCCACCGCGGCGAAGTCGCAGCAGAGGTCACCTCGGCGCGCGAATTGTCGGCCGACGAAATCGCCGAGCTCCGAGCTGTGCTGAAGGGCAAGCTCGGGCGCGAACCGCGGCTCACCACACATGTCGATTCGAAGCTTCTGGGCGGACTGGTGCTCAAAGTCGGCTCGCGCATGATCGACTCATCCTTGCGCGCCAAGCTCGACGGTTTGCGTGCCGCTATGAAAGGCCACTGAGATGGACATCCAACCTTCGGAAATCTCGGCGATTCTCAAGCGCGAGATCCGCAATTTCGACGCCGAGGCCGAAGTCACAGAAGTGGGCCAGGTACTTTCCGTCGGCGACGGTATTGCGCGTGTTTTTGGCCTGGACAATGTCAAAGCCGGCGAGATGGTGGAATTTCCCGGCGGCATCATGGGAATGGCCCTGAACCTCGAAACCGACAATGTCGGCGTCGTGATCTTCGGCGAGGACCGTTCCATCAAGGAAGGCGACACCGTCAAGCGCACCGGCGCGATTGTGGACTTTCCGGTCGGCAAGGGGCTTCTCGGCCGCGTGCTTGATCCCTTGGGCCAGCCTCTCGACGGCAAGGGCGACCTCGCCGGCGTCGCCGAGCGCCGCCGCGTCGATGTGAAAGCGCCCGGCATCATCCCGCGCAAATCCGTGAACGAGCCGATGCAGACGGGGATCAAGGCGATCGATTCCCTGATCCCGATCGGCCGCGGCCAGCGCGAGCTCATCATCGGCGACCGCCAGACCGGCAAGTCGGCCGTCGCCATCGACACCATCATCAATCAGCGCGAGATCAACAAGTCGGGCGACGAGAAGGTCAAGCTCTATTGCATCTATGTCGCCATCGGCCAGAAGCGCTCGACCGTGGCGCAGATCGTCAAGACGCTCGAAGATGCGGGCGCGATGGAATACACCACCGTGGTTGCCGCGACCGCTTCCGATCCCGCGCCGCTGCAATATCTGGCGCCCTTCTCCGGCTGCACGCTGGGCGAATGGTTCCGTGATAACGGCATGCACGCGCTGATCATCTATGATGATCTTTCCAAGCAGGCGGTCGCCTATCGCCAGATGTCCCTGCTGCTCCGCCGTCCGCCGGGCCGCGAAGCCTATCCGGGCGACGTGTTCTATCTCCATTCGCGCCTGCTGGAGCGTGCCGCGAAACTCAACGATGCCAATGGCGGCGGGTCGCTGACGGCGCTGCCCATCATCGAGACGCAGGCGAACGACGTCTCGGCCTACATTCCCACCAATGTGATTTCGATCACCGACGGCCAGATATTCCTGGAGACCGACCTGTTCTATCAGGGCATTCGCCCGGCAGTGAATGTCGGTATTTCCGTCTCTCGTGTGGGCTCGGCGGCGCAGATCAAGGCAATGAAGCAGGTGGCGGGCTCCATCAAGTTGGAGCTGGCGCAATACCGCGAAATGGCGGCATTCGCGCAGTTCGGCTCGGACCTCGACGCCTCGACCCAGCGTCTGCTCAATCGCGGCGCGCGGCTGACCGAGCTTCTGAAACAGCCGCAATACACGCCCTATCCCATCGAGGAACAGGTGGTCGCGATCTATCTGGGCGTCAGAGGCTATCTCGACAAACTGCCCGTGAATACGGTCGGACGGTTCGAAGCCGAAGTCCTGCGCCTGCTGCGCAGCAAGCATAAGGATGTGCTGGATACGATCCGAAACTCAAAGCAATTGGCGCCCGAGACGGATGCCAAACTCAAAGCCATCCTCGACGACTTCGCGAAGGCCTTTGCCTGATGCCGA
>DATHDZ010000285.1:0-14080 GCA_035318785.1 Micropepsaceae bacterium | reverse complement strand
CTATGCCTTCAGCACGGTCCACGTGGCGGCGAAGAAATGGCACAAGCCGATGTGCGTCGGCTATGTCGACCTTCCCAATGGCGCGCGTGTGTTCACCCATCTGGAAGGCGCCGACCTCGCCATCGGCGATGCCGTGGAAGTCGGTATGGGCATGGTGGGCGAAGACGAGAACGGACCCATCGAAACTTTCGTCTTCCGGCGGGCAAAATCATGAAGGACGTTTCGGTCATCGGCGTGGGCATGATCCCGTTCGGCAAGTATCCGGACACAAACATCGCCGATATCGGCTGGCCGGCGGTGAAATCCGCCATCAAGGATGCCGGGATCGAGGGCAAACGGATCGAAGCAGTCTATTCCGGCACGGCGCGCGGCGGCGCGATGGTGGGCCAACGCATCATGGGCCGCCTCGGGCTCGCCGGCCTTCCTATCGTCAATGTCGAGAACGCTTGCTCGTCGAGCTCGTCGGCGCTGGCGCAAGGCGTCATCGCGGTTGGCTCTGGCGCCTATGACGTCGTGCTCGTCATCGGCGTCGAGAAGTTGACCAAATTCGGCGGCGGTACGCTGCCGCTCGACGAGGATGATTGGGAGGTCCGGCTTGGTCTTTCCATGCCCGCGCTCTACGCCATGCGCGCCCAGCGCTACATGCATGATTACGGCGTGAAGGCGGAACAGATCGCCGGCGTGTCGGTGAAGAACCGCAAGAACGGTGTGCTCAATCCCGATGCGCAGATGCGCAAAGAGGTAACAGTGAGCGAGGTGATGGGCTCGCGCATGATCGCCGACCCGTTCACGCTGCTGCAATGCTGCCCCACCGGCGACGGCGCGGCGGCGATCATTCTCGCGTCAGACAAGGTCGCTAAGCAATTCCGCAGCGATCCCATCCAAGTGCGTGCATCGCACCTCACCAGCGGAAGATTCATGGCGGGCTTCCGCGACATGACTTCGCCCGAAATCACCGTGCGCGGCGCGGCCGAGATTTTCGAGGAAGCCGGGCTCGGCCCGCAAGACATCGACGTCGCCGAAGTGCATGACGCGTTCTCGATCGCCGAGCTGCTTTATTACGAAGCCTTCGGCTTCTGTCCGCGCGGCGAAGGCGCGGCCCTCTTGGAAAGCGGCGCGACGAGTCTCGGCGGCCGCATTCCCATCAATCCCTCCGGCGGCTTGCTCGCCAAGGGCCATCCGGTGGGCGCGACGGGCGCGGCACAGGTGGTCGAGATCGTGCGTCAATTGCGCGGCGAAGCGGGCCCGCGTCAGGTCGACGGCGCGAAGGTGGGTCTGACCCATGCCACCGGCGGCGGGATTTCCGGCTTCGACCATGGCGCCTGCTCGATCCACATTTTCCAGCGGTGATCGCATGGCGGCGAATGCCAAGGGCCGGCCGCTTGCGGGCATTCGCGTTCTCGATCTGACGCAGTTTCTCTCCGGCCCCTACGCCACGCAGATTCTCGCCGACCTCGGCGCCGACATCATCAAGTTGGAGCCGCCGCAGGGCGATCCCATTCGCGTCGTGCCGCCGCATTTCGTCGGCGAAGACAGCGTCTATTACCTTTGCATCAACCGCAACAAACGCTGCGTCGCGGTGGACATGAAGGTGGATGCGGGCCGCGAACTGGTGAAGAAACTCGCACTCTCGTCGGACATCGTGATGGAGAATTTCCGCCCCGGCGTGCTCGAACGTTTGGGCCTATCAGCCGAGGCGATGCGCAAGGAGAAGCCGTCGCTGATCTGGTGCTCGATTTCCGGCTTCGGTCAGGACGGTCCTTACCGCAACAAGCCCGCTTACGACATGATCGTTCAGGCGCTTTCGGGCGGCATGAGTCTCACCGGCGAATCGGGCGGCGCACCGGTCAGGGCCGGCATTCCCATCGGCGATCTCGCGGCGGGACTTTACGCGAGCATTGCAGCGCTCGCCGCCTTGAACCGGCGCCATCAGACAGGGCTTGGGGATTCCATCGACATCTCCATGCTGGATTGCCAGGCGGCGATGCTGTGCTACCAGGCCGCGTATTACATGCATTCGGGCGTGGTGCCGGGCCGTCAGGGACGCGGCCATGAATCGATACCGACCTATCGCTCCTTCGAAGCGAAAGACGGCATCCACATCGTCATCACGGCGAACACCGAACGCATGTGGCAGGGTCTCGCGCGCGCCCTGGGTCATGAGGAATGGCTGGCGGATTCCCGATTTTCCACCAACAAAGACCGCCTCAAGCACAAGCATGCGCTATGGCCGATGCTGGAAGAAGCGTTCCGCGCCCGCGCCGCGGATGAATGGATTCCCATTCTTGAGGCCGAGGAGATCCCGGTCGGCGTGGTCAACACGCTCGACCGCGTCATGAAGGATCCGCAAATCCGCCACCGCAACATGGTGCTCGATCTGGAAAACAGCGAGGGCCGCAAAGCTTCCGTCACCGGCAATCCGATGAAGTTCAAGGACGCCGGCAACGAAGAACATACCTATCCGCGTGGTCTCGGCGCCGATACGGCGGCGGTGTTGAAGGACGTTCTCGATCTCTCACCGGACGAGATCGCGGAATTGCTCCGCGCCAAAGCCATCATCGCGCGGGATTTCGACGGCGCGTGACGCAGCTTTATTCTTCCCGCGCGCCTTTGCCTTTGCGCATGCCGCTGGGGCTCGGGATCGAAGGTTCCTTCCAGCGATGCACGGTGCCCAGATCGATGCCGAAAAGATCGAGCAGCCGCCCGATCGAATGATCGATCATCTCATCCAGCGTCTTGGGGCGCGTATAAAACGCCGGCACGATCGGCGCGATGATGGCGCCGATCTCGGACAGATGCAGCATGGTGCGCATATGGCCGGTGTGCAGCGGCGTCTCGCGCAGTCCCAGCACCAGCCTGCGGCGTTCCTTCAACACCACATCGGCGGCGCGCGACAAGAGATTGCTCGTGATCCCATGCGCGATCTCGCTCATCGTGTGGATGGAGCAAGGCAGAATCAGCATCCCCATGGTGGCGAAAGACCCCGACGAGATCGACGCGCCGACATCGCCGATGGGGTGGAACACCGTCGCCATTTCGCGCACCGCCTTGGGCTTGACGTCGGTCTCATAGCTCATGGTGAGCTCGGCCGCCGGGCTCATCACCAGATGCGTCTCGATGCCGGTCTGGCGCAACATATCCAGCGCGCGAATGCCGTAGATCACCCCGGACGCCCCGGCGATGCCGACGATCAGGCGGGGCGGCGGGCTGGTTTTAGCCATTGTCTTTATCCTCCACGATGCGCGCGGGCGTGTTGGGAACAACGCCGCTCTTTCTTCTCTGGCGATAGGATTCGTCGCGCTGCTGCCAATCGCCGCGCGTCGCCGCCATGGCGTTCCCGTCCCACTCTTCCGTCCAGTCGCCCATCGAATAGCCGTGCCACGGCGTCTCCGGCTTGAGCGCCGGCAGGCCGAGACGTTCCCACAGCGCTTTCGCGTTTTCCATGAATTCCTTCTTCGGCAGCGCCAAAGGCGGCATGGGATGCTTCAAGGTCGCATCGATGAGAAGCGCTGATTCCAAACTGGCGACTTCCTCCATGCGGGGCGCATGGCCGGCATCGCGGAACGGCACCACATGGGTGTCTTCGATGGGATTGCAGCGGTAGGACATCGCCCAGAACACCGAATCGGGATTGTCGGGGTCGATGTCGTCGTTCACCGCGATGACGAATTTGCCCACGATGGCCTGCAAGGTCAGCACACCATACAGCGCGCGCCACACTTCGGATCGCGGCACGCCTTGCGCGAATTGCAGGAACACGAAGCGGCGAAGATTGGTCAGGGGCTCGTGCATGGCGACGCGCTTGATCCCCTTGATGCCCAGCGTGTCGCGCAAATGGGCGAGGAACATCGGTTCATAGGCGAGCTTCTTCACCACCGAGGATTCCGACGGCGTCACCTGGCTGATGATGGAGGTCAGTACGGCGTCCCTGCGCCGCGTGATCGCGCTCACATCGATGAGAAGGTTGTAATCCTCCAGCGCCACATAGCCGTGGGATTCGCCGAACGGCCCTTCGGGTTCCAGATAGGCCGGATCGACGGTTCCTTCGATGATGATCTCCGCTTCGGCGGGAACCAGAAGGTCGACGGTCTTTGCCTTCACCACATGGATCGGTTCGCCCGCGAGACCGCCCGCGACGGAAAGCTCATCCAGATCAGGGCGAAGTTTCTGCGGTCCCTGAAAGGCGACGAGCGGCGGCGCGCCCAACACCACGGCGATGGACATGCGCGTCTTGGCCTTCGCATGTTTCTTCCAATGCTCCAGGCCGCCCGCGCGCACATTGGCCAGCATCATCATGCCCAGGCGCGTGGCGCCCTTCAGGTGTCCACGATAGGTCCCCATGTTCTGGATGCCGGAATCCGGATCCTTGGTGTTGACGCCCGTCATGGTCAGATAGGGCGCGGCATCGAAGCCGGGCGTCGAAATCGGAATGGGAAGCGAGTCAAGTCCCTGGGTCAGAAGCGCCTCGCCGGTGATGACGATGTCGTGCACGGGAGCCCGCGCCACGATGCGCGGCGGGATGGGATTGGCGATGGCGCGCGACCAGGCCGCCCCGATCTCGTCCAACCGTTCGACATTCATGCCGATGCGGTAGATTTCCGGATTGGCCGCGAACACGCCGACCGCCACCGGCATATCGTAGCGCACACCTTTCGAGTCCACGACATGGGTGAAGAGGAACGCCTTGCGGTCCTTCTCGGCAATGCCGCCGCGGAATTGCCAACGGACGAGAGGATGCAATTCGGTGTCTTTGTTGACCGGCGCATCGATGCGGTAAAGCTGTCCCGCCGCGTCAAGCCGCGCGAGATGCTCGTGCAGGTCGGCGTAAGATCTTCGCTCTTCCATCAATCTTCTTTCGGCGAGGAGAGCACGCAGGCGAGGAGGTTAGAAGCCAGACGCGACGCGCCGTTGGGATCGGTGTAGAGCGCCGCGCCCATATATTCCTTGACGCCGCACAGGGCGGCGCGATTGCGGTCGAGCAGACGCGACAGAGTCTTCTCCACTGCCGCGTCGAGGGAAGCGCGCGGCACCACTTCGCTCAACAGGCCCAGGGCGAGTGCTTCCGCCGCGCCGATGGATAAGCGCGTATAGACCAAATGCAGCAGGTGTTTAGGTGTCACCTTGTGCAGCATCGCCGACATCGCGAGCGTCGGCGGCAGATGATGATCCATCTCGGGCAGCGAGAACGACGCATTATCCGCCGCGATGGCGAGGTCGCATTGCGCGACGAAGGCGCAGCCGAAACCCTTCGCTTCGCCTTGCACGATGGCGATCACCGGAACCGGTGTCGCACGGATGTCGGCATAGACGTCGAGAATGGGCTGGGTGATCCGGCTGCGGATGTCGAGCGCCGTCGTCGGTGCCTTGCCGGGAGGATCGGGGAGACGGCCCTGGCAGAAATTCGGCCCGTCCGCACGCACCAGCACGAGCTTGAACTCCTTGCGGCTGCCAAGCTCGCGGATGGCACGCCCGACGAGCGGGATTTCCTCGGCGCTCATCTTGTTGCCGCCGGACCCGCGCGTCAGCCTCAGCGTGGCGAAGCGCCGCGATGCGTCTTCCTCGATACGAAATGCGTCGGTTTCCATTATTCCCCCGGTAAATGCCCCCGCGCCACCGCGCAGCGCCGCTGCCGAATGGTCGTACATCCCCTTAGACAGCCCATGCAAATCATCCACCCCAGGGGCCCAAATCGCCCCGGCAGGCCGGACCCGGGGATGCAGATTACGCATCTATCATCGGCCGAACGGGCGAATTTCCTTGCCCGGCGCGCGTGGCCGATTAATTTAGCGCCCTCGGACGGGAGGGGTTATTGATGGGTCATTCCGTGGCATTGGGCTGGGCTGCCGCCTTCGCCGTCGCTTTGGGCCTCGGTGGGCTGGCCGCGGCGCAGACGGGTGCGCCCGCAAGGCCTCAGCCCGCGCAAGCCGCTCCCGCGAGACCGCAGCCTGGCGCTCCATTGCGCGCTCCCATCGCGCCGGCACCAGCTTCCCAGCCGGTCGATCTCACACTCGTGCTGGCGGTCGATGCTTCGGGCAGCGTCGATGATGACCGCTTCGAACTGCAAAAGCAGGGCTATGCCAGGGCGCTCCTCAGCCCGCGCGTGCTCAACGCCATCCGCAATGGCAATGAACAGGCGATCGCGGTCTCCATGGTGCAGTGGACCGGACCGACCTTGCACGTGATCATGGTGCCCTGGACGGTGGTCAAGGATCAGCGCAGTGCCCAGGCGGTCGCAGCGCTCATCGGTGCCGCACCCCGCCAGATCTTCGGCGGCGGAACCTCGCTCTCGGGCGCCATCGACTTTTCCGTGCTGATGCTGAACGCGAGTCCCTATCGCGGCACTCGGCGGGTGATCGACATCTCCGGCGACGGCTCGAACAATCTTGGCCGGCCCGCCGAGCAGGCTCGCGACGAGGCGGTGAAGATGGGCATCCGTATCAACGGCCTGCCCATTCTCGCGGTCGAGCCGGACCTCGATGTCTATTTCCGCGAGAGCGTCATCGGTGGCCCCGGGGCCTTCATCATTCCGGTCAAGAGCTATGATGCCTTCGCCGAAGCGATTCTACGCAAACTCGTGGCCGAGATTTCGCAGGACCAGACGTCCCGCCCAAAATTCGCGCTGAAATAATCCGTCCGCCGTATTTTCCTACCGCTTCTTGCTCTTATCCGTCACCGATCGCACCGGCGTTTCCGGGATGATGCCGCCCTTGCGGTTGGCAAAGGTCTCGCGCCCGGTTTCCTCCCATTTGCCTTCCACCGCGCGCTTCGCCCAATTGTCCCAATTGTCGGTCCAGTCGCCCAGCGAGTAGCCATACCAGGGCGGCTGCGGGTTCAGCTCCGGTAGACCGAGCTCGTCCCATATCACCTTGGCCCGCTCCATGAATTGGCGCGCCGGCAGCGCGAAAGGCGGCATGGCATGTTTCGGAGTCGCGTCGATCAGCAATGTGGAATCGCTTTCGCGCGGTCCCGATTTCGGCCCGTGCCCGCTCGATTTGTACGGTGCGACGTGCAGATCCTCGCCCAGATTGGTGCGGTAGGCGAGCGACCAGAAGACAGCATCGGTGTTGGTCGGATCGATATCCTCGCCGAGCGCGACGACGATCTTGCCGCATTGCGCCTGCAACGTGGCCGCGCCGTGCAAGGCGCGCCAGACTTCGCTCCGCGGCGTTTCGCGCGCGAAGGTCAGAAAGATGACCGGGCGCACATTGGTGAGCGGCTCATGCATCACCACGCGCTTGATTCCCTTCACCGCCAGATGATCTCGCAAATGCGCGAGGAACAGCGGTTCATAGGCGACCTTCTTGGTCACGCTGGATTCCGAAGGCGTCACCTGACTGATGATCGACACGAACACCGGCTTGCGCTTCATGGTGATCGCAGTGACCTGCATCGACATGTTGTAATCTTCGAGCGCCACATGGCCGTGGGATTCACCAAACGGACCTTCCGGCTCCAGAAGCTGGGAATCGATCAACCCCTCGATGACGATTTCGGAATCCGCCGGCACTTCGAGATCATTGGTGATGCAACGGACGGTCTTGATCGGTTCGCCAAGCAGCGCGCCCGCGACGCCCATCTCGTCGAAATCGATGGCGAGCTTCTGCGGCCCCGTGAAAAAAATCACCGGCGCGCAGCCGATCACGATGGCGACCGGCATCGGTTCACCGCGCTTCTGATATTTGAGCCAGTGCTGATAACCGCCGGCGCCACCAAGCCTTGAGGCCATGCGCACGCCCAATCGATCGGTCGCTTTCAGCGCGCCGCGATAGGTGCCCATGTTGCGGATGCCGGTTTCGGGATCCTTGGTCACGCAGATCGTAGCGGTCAGATATGGCGCCGCGTCGAAGCCCGGCGTCGAAATCGGAACGGGAAGCGCGGCGAGGCCGCCGCCCGGCGCTCTGAGCGCGTCACCCTTGATCACCACCTCCTGACAGGCAGCAGATGTCACGCTCACAGGCGGGATCGGATTCTGGATCGCTTTGAGCCAAGCCGGCCCGATCTCGTCAAGCGTAACGCCCATGCCGAGTGCGTAGATTTCCGGCGAAGCTGCGAGAGCGCCCGCGACCACGGGCATGTCGAATTTCTTTCCGTCGCTCCCCACCACATGGGTAAAGACGAACGCCCGGCGCTTGTCCTCGGACAACGCTCCTTGGAACTGCCAGCGTGCCAAAGGATGGAGCTCCGTGTCCTTATTGATCGGCCGATCCACCCGCACCACCAGCCCACGCTGCTCAAGGGCAGCTAGATGCTCCTGGAAATCCCTGGCCACTTTCGCGCTCTTCGGGAGGCGCGAGGTGTCCGGTACCGAAATCGTCATGCAATGCCACTCATGATTTTGCGGGCGGACCATAACCCATGCGAGAGCGGCGGTAACAGCGCCAAGGATCGCGAGGCCCCCGGAAACGCGCGAAAATTCTGATTAAAATTCGCCGCCAATTGTTCCCGACCGGCACGATTTTTGTCTTGCGGCACGGAGGTTTAAGCCTTTCTTGACCTGCAATGCGCATGCTGGGTCCGCAGCACTGACCGCGTGAGGGAAATCGCGCAAGAGCAGTGAGGCCTTTGAGGCGGAAGCGGTGAATAGAGGGGTGTTATCTTGAAACGAGCAACCTTGGTCGGGATTCTCGTCCTGCTCTCGCCGACGGCGGGCTGTGCGACTTTTCCCTTCAGCACGACGCAAGCGAGCCCAGTGCCCGCGAGCGCTCCCACGAAAACTTCGGTGCCGAACGCAAATGCCAAGGACGGCGCCGCCAACCTCGAAAAGGCGATCCACGACGCGCAAGCTCTGCGCAAGGCGGGCGACCTTCCCGGAGCGGCAAAGGCATTGAGCCAATTGGTGCTGATCGCGCCGGACAATGGGCTGGTGCTCGGGGAATACGGCAAGAACCTCACCGCACAGGGCCGCAGCGACGACGCCTTGGCGTTTCTCGAGCGCGCAATCGAGTTGGAGCCTAACGACTGGACGCTCTATTCCGCACAAGGCATGGCATACGACCAAAAGGCAAATTACCCTGCAGCGCAGGGCTCTTATACCCGCGCCTTGGTGCTGAAACCGGGCGAGCCCACGATCCTCAATAACGCCGCCCTGTCCTATATGCAGGCGGGCGATTTGGACAATGCCGAGAAGCTGCTGCGACAGGCCCCTATGGGCTCCCCCGAATATCCCCGGATCGCGCAGAACCTGGCCTTGGTGCAGAGCCTTAGAGCCGCACAGCCGGCGAAAACCGCTGCAGCCGTGCCGCCGACACCGCCCCCCGGTCCCGTCGCCGAACTGACGGAACCCGATGTGGCACCCGCGCCAGTCGTCGTGAGCGAACCGGTAACAACCACCCAGATCGCGCCACCGGAACCGGAACCGGCGTTAACATCGGCCAGCCCGGCAGAGTTGCCTCGCGATTCCAACGCGCCCGCCAAGCTTGCCTCGCTCAAGGCCGATCCGACCGTGGTCATAGCCCCGGTGCGGAAGGATGCAGTGGCCCCCGTCCCGACACATCCGGCGCCTGCCAAGGCCGACCCTGTTGTGACGGCCAAACCCGCGGAGAAGAAATTCGTCCAACCCGCGCCGAAGCTAGCTCCTCAGGCGAAGACGGCGTCGGCAGCTCCGCCCCCGGCATCTTCTCCGGCACCCGCTTCGTCCAGCGCGGCCTATTTCGTCCAGGCAGGCGCCTTTTTCTCCGAAGAGCGAGCCGGCGTTGCCGCCTCCTCCTTGGATCGCCTGGGCGCTCGCGTGACCTCGGGCGTGAATGACGGGCGCGCCGTCTACCGCGTGCGGATCGGACCCTTCCTGACGCTCCAGCAGGCCAAAGCGGCGGTCACTCAGGCCCAGGAGATGGGCCATGCGGACCTGAGAATCGTCACCCAATAGTTCTTGTGACGTGATCGAAGCTTCCCGGGCGGCCGCAAGGCCGCCCGCGCCTTTTCGTGCAACGCCCAGACCGAAGAGCTCGAATTGGCGGAGATTGGGAGTTCCCTCGCGTTTGAACGCGAGCGGAATGGCCGAAACCTCTGGAGATAGGCGGCGGCAATAGAGCGGGGAGGCTTTGGATCTTGCCCCCCTCAGCCGGGAGGCTGATCCAGCCGCCTCACCCGCCGGAGGGCGGCGGCGCGAGGCCCGTCGCTGCGTTGGCAGTTTCGTCCGCCCGCTGGGGCTTAAACCCTGTGGCCGCACGAATGGCCGCCTCGAGATCTGTCTTGCTCAGCTGCTTGGCCACGGCGGCGACGCGGCCATGGGATTCCTTGTCGCCTCCGGCGGCGGCAATCGCGTACCAGCGATAGGCGTCGCTGAGGCTTTTGGGTACGCCCGTGCCACGCTCGTAGAGCACCGCCAGATTGTATTGGGAATCGACGGAGCCCAGTTGGGCGGCCTTTTCGAACCATTTTGCGGCTTCGACGTAGTCCTTCTCCCTGCCCCAGCCCTCGAAGTTGGCAACGGCCAGGCTGTGCATGGCGCGCAAATTGCCCTGCTTTGCCCCGGCTTCATACCAATGGCTCGCCTGGAAAGCGTCCGCGGGAACGCCGCGGCCCCTGGCATAGAGAGTGCCGAGCCAATATTCCGCAGTGGGTTCACCCTTATAGGCGGCGCTCAAGAGCCAGCGTGCGGCTTCCGCTTCATTCGTCGCAAGCCCGTCGCCGCCGGCGAGATATCTGAGACCAAGATCACGGGCGGCTTTGGCGTCGCCCTCCTTGGCTTTTGCCTCAAGCTCACCGATCGGCACGGAGGAAGCCAATTGAGAGGGCGCGGGGTCGGCAGAGGGCGCAACCACCACCTCGGGCGCGGCGAGCGGGACGAGCGGGACCGTTTGACCCGGGCCGGGCGCCGCGGTCACGGGAGGAAGGGGAATGGCGACGGTTTCCGCTGTTACAGCATGGCGGTTGAGCACGAAGACGAATGCCGCCACGATCACCAACGGCGCCGCACAACCCAAGAGCAAGAGCCGCGTGCGGCTGGCGCGTCGCGGCTGCTGCGCGCGAGACAAATTCTTCTCGTCAAGCGGGACGACAGACTCATTCGCTGCGCGACGCGCGGCCGAAAGCCAGGATTCCGGTTGGGCAGGCATTTCGTCCGCCTTTATCTCGTCCCACTGCATATCGGATGATTCGGCGAATGCCGACGAGAAAGAAACCTCGCTCTGGCCGGTGTCCGCGTCCTCGACCATCGCTACCCTCCCGGGGAGCGGGTCAGGGAACGACGATGTGGTGATTTGCGGCGCCGGCGACTGCGCCGCTTCCACGCCGTTCAACCGCATGCGAGCGTTCGCGAGAGCCGAGCGCAATTCCGTCATGGCTCCGTTGTGGTGCTTTTCGGACTGGTCGAGACGATTGCGCAGCACAAGCAAGTTTTCCTCAAGCGTGGACACCGCACCGACCCGTTCGCGCAGCGATTTCTCGTGGCGTTCCACCACCTCCGCGAAGGCCTTTTCGAGCATCATGATGCGTCGTTCCACCCGCCCGATCGACCCTGCATTGGACGCGTCGGGGGCGACTTCTTTCATCACCTGTTCGAGAGGTGCAGGCATGGTTGGCTTTTTCCTGATGCTCTTGGCATCGTCGCGCGCGGCGAGCATCGCCTTGTCGGAATTGGATTGTGCTAATTCATCGCCCGATGAATCGGGATGTGCGGTATCGGTCGCCATGATCAACAGTGCCCCAGCTTGCCGAAACGTCGGCAGTTGCTTGAATGTCCTGTCTAAATTGTCGGAGCTAATTTTCGCTTAAAATAGCGTTCCAAACCTTATGGAACGCCGGCCGGATGATGCCTTCCGAACTCGCCAAACGCCGCCAGGATCGTGGCCAGCGCTGGGGCGGGAAGACCACCGAGATAATCGCCATAGGCCGCGAGATTAATTTCGGCGGTCCGGTCCCGAAGAGGACCCGAGACGCCAATGGCGGTCGGCTCGCAGCCCTCCAGCACATGCTGCTCGATCTGTTCGGACTCGAGCTCCAAGCGTTTTATCTGTCCGCGAAAGGTTTCGCTCACCGCAATCGGAATCTCCCCGATTCCGGTTTTCAGGACGCGCCTGAGGGCGCGCAGGGGCTTCACCACACTATCGCGCCAGCTGCGAACTGCGCCGTCCAACCGCGCGATGTCGTCTCTCGTCACCTGACGTTTGTGTTCGGCGAGGAAGAGGAGAAACAACATCAGATTGACATCGGCGCCCGCCTCGTCCTGCAGCGCAAGGCAGGCGGCCCCAACGCTGGGACGTGAATAGAACCGCAATGAGAAGCGCCAGAATGGCGATTCCTCGCGGGGTTTATCCGAGGCTGAGGTCATGCCGGAGCGTACGGGCTCGTTATTTGGCGAGCGCGTCCTTCTGCGTTGGAGCCGTGATGGATGCGAGCATCTTGCCGACGATCGTGGGCTGCGGAGCAGACGGCGAGCGTTGCGCTTCCGCCGCGAGTGCAAAGCCGGAGGCGAATAATGCACTGGCAGCGAACAACGCTGCAGCCTTTCGAAACATGATCTCCTCCGTCACCTGTCGCGAAATTTTCAGATTGGCTAACCCTAATCCAACGTTACGATCGGATACAGCGACCAACTGCAGCAATTACGAGCCGGACTGACGCTGAACTGAATCGAATTTTTGCCCAAAGCTTATCGGTAATTTAATGTCATCCTGTTTCCATGGACGCGGAGATTGCCCATAGGAAATGCCGTGACGGGTCTCAGTCAGTCAGTTGCCCAGGCGACATCGGCACCGCCCGAAGGCTCTTTGCTCGAACGCCTCGATCGCTATTTTGAGACCGCCATCGCCGACACACCCGAACTGATCTGGCAGGCGCACGAGCTGCGATATCGGGTCTATTGTCTTGAGATGACGGGTTTCGAAAACCCCAGTGAGCATCCGGATGGGCTCGAAAAAGACGCCTATGATGTGAGTTCGGTGCACGGGCTGCTTATCCACCGCGCCACCCGTCGGGCGACCGGGACCGTGCGCCTCGTATTGCCTCGCGCCGACGCCCCCGAGCACAGCTTCGCCATTCAAGCCGTGACCGATCATCCGGCCCTGAAAAATCCTCGTGAGTTTCCGCTTACGACGGCGGAGGTCTCTCGCTTTTGCATCTCGCGTGAGTTCCGACGCCGCCCATCGGACACGCTGTACGATCAAAAGGAGAATGATTCGACCGGAGAGGGGCGAAGCGGTCCTTTGATGCGGCTTGGATTGATTCAGGTCCTGTTGCAGATGAGCGCACAGTACGGGATCACCCATTGGTGCGCGGTCATGGAGCCCACTCTGCTCCGCATGCTTGCGGGAATGGCCATTCGTTTCAACCCGATAGGCCCCCCCGTCGAATATCACGGGTTGCGCCAACCCTGCATCTGTAACATTGCCGAGATATTGCAAGCGGTGAAACGCGAACGGCCGGCGTTCTGGGAGGTTTTGACTTCCGCGGGAACTTTGAGGTTTTAAGCGAACGCTTTTACTGTTACGCTTTAGTGTCGTGAGTCTGTCAAAAAAACCTTTTCTCCCGACGCTGCGCGTTTGGCAATGATGTCTGACCAACTGACATTCGAACAGATTTGGACGCTGCGGGCGGAAGCCGAGGAATCACGCCAGCTAGCCGCCAGCTTCGACGACAACCCCACGGTCATCGATCTGGAAGGCTACGCCTCGGCATTGGAAGCAGAAGCCGCGAAATTGCAATCGAAGCAGGAGTTCTCCTGTCGAGATGATCCCGCTCCCCGCAATCGCAGTCAGAATCTCCACGCGATCCTTTGGTCCGGTCGCGTATAGAGAGTCACGGGCGCGCATAGGAATAATGCGTATTCCGTGAAAAATTCGCAATTTTGATGCTCGCAGCTAGAGCGTCGCAGCGATTTCACCGACAATTTTGCCCTCCCGGCGCCCACGCGATGCCGCGGGTGATTTCCTCTTCACTTTAGGAGAGTGAAAAGAGAGGCGTGAACTGAACCTCAAAATCCGTCCTGATCGGAATAGGGCAGAGGTCATAAAGGGTTAAGCCTGCCGGGTCTAAATTAAGCTTCGCTTGAATCTTGCCCGAATCAGCTACCGTGCGGCCCACCACAAAATGAGTACTATGTCCGATCCTTCACAGTCCATCGAGGCGATGGATAGCCGGC
>DATHDZ010000284.1:0-32435 GCA_035318785.1 Micropepsaceae bacterium | reverse complement strand
CATCCAGTTGTAATAGACATTCGCCCAGTGCTCGGGGACGAAGCGCGTGCGCCCCTCCTCCACCGCCTGCACGGCTTTCGCCGCGAGCGGCGTCACGTTCAGATACCATTGTTCGGTGAGATAGGGCTCCAGTACGACGGTTTTGGTTTTTTCGTCATGCGGCACGGCGTGTACGATGTCTTCCGTCTTCTCAATCAGGCCTAGCGCTTCCAGATCGGCGATGATGCGCTTCCTCGCTTCGAAACGATCCAGGCCGCGATAGGGTTCAGGCACGGAATCGTTGAGCGCCGCTTCCTTGGTCAGGATGTTGAGCGGCGCGAGACCGTGTCTTTTGCCGACGTCGAAATCGTTGAAATCATGCGCGGGTGTGATCTTCACCGCGCCGGTGCCCTTTTCCGGATCGGAATATTCATCCGCGATGATCGGGATGGGCCGGTTCGTCAAGGGAAGGATTGCGCGTTTTCCGACGAGACTCGCGTAGCGTTCATCGCCGGGATGCACCGCCACCGCGACATCGCCCAGCATGGTCTCCGGACGCGTCGTGGCAACCGCGATGAACTGACCTTCCGCGCCTTCGATCGGATATCTGATCGTCCAGAGCTTGCCCTTGACCTCGATATTCTCGACTTCGAGATCGCTGACCGCCGTCTGCAGGCGCGGATCCCAATTGACCAGCCGCTTGTCCTTGTAGATCAGATCCTGCTTGTGGAGCGCTACGAAGACCTTCACCACCGCGCGGGAAAGCCCCTCGTCCATGGTGAAGCGCTCGCGGCTCCAGTCGCAGGACGCTCCCAATCGTCGCAATTGGCGCACGATGGTGCCGCCGGATTCCTCTTTCCACCGCCAGACTTCCTCGAGGAATTTTTCGCGCCCCATCTTCACGCGGCTCATTTGGCGTTTCGCCAATTCGCGCTCAACGACGAGCTGGGTGGCGATGCCGGCATGATCGGTGCCGGGCTGCCAGAGCACGTTCTTGCCGCGCATCCGTTCGAAACGGGCGAGCGCATCCTGCAGCGTGTTGTTGAGGGCATGACCGATATGCAGGCTGCCCGTCACGTTGGGAGGCGGAATGACGATTGCGAAGCCGGGCACGCCGGGTTTGGAACCGGCGCGGAAGGCGCCCGAATTCTCCCATTGGGCGTAAAGACGGGCCTCGACCTCGCCGGGATGAAAAGTCTTGTCGAGCATGTTCTCGCTCTAAAATTCAGCTTTGCTGAAAAAGGGGCGCCCGGGCCCAATCGTCAAGGGGAAAGACGATGTTCCCCCTTGGGATCATCCTCCCCCGCAAGAGAGTTGAGAGGATGGGAAGGAGAGTTCAGCGCCGACGGGGCCGTTCGGCGGCGGCGCGGCTGATTTCTTTTGTTACCGCTGCCTCGATGAGGTTCGGCAGATGGGCATCCATCCAATCGCGGATCACCGGCTTCAGACTGTCCATGATTTCGGCATGATGGCCGTCCACCCAATCCTGCAGAGTGGGAGAAAAGGCATCCTGCACGGCTTTGGTGAATAGCGCGTCGAGGGTTCCTCCCGAAGAGGGCGGCGCCTGCGGCTTTGGCACTTCGGCGTCCAGTTTTGCAAAGGCGCGGCCCACCGCACTGCGCGCCGAATCGGAGATCAAATCGTCGGTATCCATGGCAGGTTCGGCCTTTGGCTCAGCTTCGATGTTTTCGAATGTTATGTCGTCATCCATCGGAGATTGTGTTTCGTCGGCGGGTGCTTCAATGACAACCTCTTCCTCATGCACTTCTTCGGTGAGTTCCAAGATGTCGGACTCGACATGAGGTTGAGCCTCGGCGGCCGCCGCGCGGACCGGTGTTGGTTCTGCAGCAGGCTTGGCGCCGTCGGACTGATCCTCGGAAATAATTTTTCGAATGGAGGCGAGAATTTCCTCCATGGTCGGTTCATGTTGCGGGTTGGCCGAACTGCTCATGGCGATTCTCTCAACGCGACGCGCTTCGCGCGCCGCTCCTTTTGCGACTCTCAGATCACCCTAAGCTAGAACCTAGGGGAAAGCTATATTGGCGAATCACGGATTACCGAAGCAGCGATTGGGTTTAGTGCCACAGTCGACAGCAAAGAACGCAGCATTATGGAACGAATATTAGTGCCCAACTGGATGAGCCGCCACGCCGAAATGCGACATGGGGTGCGAATCGCCGCCGCCGGTGTCCTCAGCTTTGCATTGGCCCAAGCCCTCGCCTTGCCGCAAGGCTATTGGGCCGTATTTACCGCCGTGCTCGTGGTGCAAGGAAGCGTCGGCGGATCATGGAAAGCCTCCGTCGACCGGCTTGTGGGCACCCTGCTTGGCGCGGCCTATGGCGCTCTCATCGCGACGCTGGTGCCGCACAATGATGCCTTGATGATGGGCGTCGCGCTGACCATTTCCTTGACGCCGCTCGCGCTTCTATCCGCGTTCAACCCCAGCTACCGCGTGGCGCCGCTCACGGCCGTCATACTTCTGCTCGGCAGCGCCGGAGCCACCGAGGGGCCGTTCCTGGCCGCGGCGCTGCGGACCGTCGAAGTCAGTCTCGGCGGCTTCGTGGGGATGGCGGTATCGCTGCTTTTGCTGCCGGCTCGGGCCCATGCCCTGCTGGGCGAAGCGGCGAACCGGGTCCTGCAGCGCTTGGCCCAATTGCTGGCGGATCTCATAGCCGGGCTGATCGCGCCGATGGACGCCCAGGCGACCCTTGCCCGCAACGACGAAGTGCGGCTCGCCCTGACCGCGCTCGAGAACATCTCCGATGAAGCGGCGCGCGAGCGCCGCAATTATCTCTCCGACGATTCCGATCCCGAACCTGTGACGCGCACCTTGCGGCGGGTGCGCCACGACCTCGTGTTGATCGGAAGGATGGCCGCTCAGCCCTTGCCGTCCTCGGTAAGGGAACGTCTTGCGCAGCCCTTGGCAGAACTTGCAGCCGTCGCCGCGGAATTCCTGCGTGGAATTGGGCGCGCTTTCGCCCAGCGCGAACCGCCCCCCAGTCTTGATGGGCTCTCGGTCGCGATGGCGCGTGTTCTTGCCGAGATCGAAGCGGTCAAGGGCGAGGAAAGACTGATTGCCCTGCGCTTTGCCTTTGAACAGCTGCAGCGCAATCTCAAAGACCTCACGCGCAGAGCGCAGGAATTCGCGCGCGTTCCCGTTCCGGTAGCCGAAGATCCGGAGCCTTAGCGTCTAGAAGACGAAGCTGGGGAGTTTCTCGAAGCCCGGCAGAACCGGGACTTGCGCATCGAACGCGCTGCGGTTGCCGACCGCGCCCTCGTCATTGACATAGAGACGCGCGTGGCCTGCCTCGCCGTCGCGCCAGATCGTCACAAGCCGGCCGCCGCTCTTGAGCTGCTTGACGAGTCCGGCGGGCTCCACTTCGATTCCCCCGTTGACGACGATCACGTCATAGGGCGCAGCTTTGGGCCAGCCGATCGCCAAGGGGCCGCGGACCACTTCGGCGTTCGTAGTGGCCAAGGCGCGCAGATTTTCTTGCGCCGCCGCGGCGAGCTCCGCGTCTTCTTCGAGCGCGACCACCCGTCCGGCGATGAGCGACAGAACGGCGCTCGAGTAGCCCATGCCGCAGCCCAGATCGAGAACGACGTCGTCGGGAAGGATCGTGGCGAGCTGCAGGAGCTTTCCAAAACTGCGCGCATCCAGCATGACGCGGCCCTTCTTCAGGGTGATACAGCGTTCCATATAGGCCAGGGGCTTCACCGCGTCGGGCACGAAAATTTCGCGCGGGATAACGGACATGGCACCCCGGACGCGCGCGTCCGACACATCGTTGGTGCGGAGCTGGGTTGCAACCATGTTGGAGCGTTGGGCGACGAAATCGAGCATGGCGACGGCTTATAGTGAGGCAGCTCGGCTCTGACAATCGATCCTGCTCGGCTCGGCTCGGCGCGACCCGGCCGGACGGTCCATGTTGTGAGTCGCACGCACGATCTGATATAGGCCCGGCACTCCTGTCCCGACGCGAACGCGTTTGGGGGTAAGTTTAGGCCACGTGGCGGAGTGGTGACGCAACGGTCTGCAAAACCGTGAACCCCGGTTCAATTCCGGGCGTGGCCTCCATTTTTAAAATCAACGCGTTAGCGTCATTTTGAACAGCAAAGAGCCAGGGCGGCGAGGAGCCTAAGCCCAGTCTCGACAATCCGTCTTGGCGGACTCAACTCGGAAAGTTTGCGAAGCCGGCTACTTGGTTTTGAAACGTGCTCTCGGCTCGGTTTTGAAACGCGCCTTCGGCCGCGTCCAGATATTTCTGCTCTTCAAGCAGCCGTTCGCGCTCTGCGGCGAGGTTGTCCCAGGTTTCAGCCATCTTCAGAAGTTGGCTGCGGTGCTCGTCGTTGCGAGAGCTTCTCGAAAGGGCGCGACACTCTTCGGCGTGCTGTCGGTACTCGCTAGCCTTTTTCACGCAGGTCCAATCGCTCGATCCGCGATGAAGGGAACGCGCACAAAGACCGAGCAGTTCCCCCTTATCGGACCGCCGTTTGGGAGAAAATCTTTCGCTAAACTCGGCGTCTGGCGCTAAGCAGCTCGGATCGTTTTTGCGCCAGCCACGTAAATCATATGCACAGCATTGGATCTCGTCATGCGTAACAAATATGATGAATTTCGTACCCAAGCGGACGAATGTTGCAGGATGTCGCGCTTGTCTGCCAACGATAACAACCGGGCGTCGTGGCTACGGCTTGCTGGCGAATGGCTACGGATGATCCCCGAAGAACCCCAAGAAGACGAAGCCAAAAATCCGCAGGAAAGCTTTCGCGACCGCGTGCGCTCCCAGGGGACCCACCAACGGGATTCCACGGCGTCTCACTAGCCGGCCGGGGCCCGATGCTCGCCGAGGTCGTGCCTCCCCAAGCCCTATTTCTGTGACAAATTTTGGACATTTGCCCGAGGCATGCGACCGTAGGCCCTCCTCAGACGTAAAGGGTCCGCTTTGGGCTGGCTTCGTTTCGACGTTTTGAGGACTCCTGACATTGTCCGAAATCTTCAGGCTTCCCGTGAGGGAGCGGGCAAAACACTATCGAGCGCATGCACACGACACACGTGCAAAGGCGGCGAAGTGTACGGGGGAAATACGAGCGGGATTCTTCAAGATCGCAGGATATTGGGAGCAGCTTGCTCTCGAGGCGGAGGCGGACGCCAAGGAGCAGGCCGAATAGCAAAGCGGGCGCAGTTTCATCTAGCGCCGCGCGTGGATTCGATAAGGGTCTCGCGCCGGAAAATGATGCCAAACCATTCGGAGCGCTTGTCGCTTCCGCCCCCGATCGCCGCGAGTTTGAAAACCGGTCCGACGGGCCGGCAGGTCTTTGCCGGAATGACGATTTCACGAGGGACCTTCGGGTCCAAATCCACGCGCCCGACGACGCCGCTCAGATTGCAGACCTCGACATCCATGGTTGCGGACACGGGACCATCGAGCAGGGAGATGTCGGGGTTGTCGGCGGTGCGGTGAAATTTTTCTCCCTTGTCGAAACGCGCAGTGTAGCTCTGTGCGTCCGCGGGATTTTCGACGCCGTTGACCTTGCAGTCGGTCAGCAGCTTTGTCGGAGAACGGGTTTGGCCGATGTCGAAATCCGCACCCACGCAAGTGGAGGATTCGAGCGCCCCGGCATCGGAGACGGCCAAGGTCAGCAGAATGGTACCGGCATAGATGGCTCTGCGCGTCATCGGTGAAATCTCCTTTTTCACAACGGACCGCTACAATCCAGGTTCGCTGGTTATGACACCCATGCCAGCCTGGCATCTGCGCTTCCATTCGGGAAGCAGCCTGTTGGCTACCGGGTCGCCCTCGATATCGGCCTTGTCAAAGACGTAAGCATCATTGGCCCCCGATATCTCAAAAAGGCTTAACTCCGTAAAGCGGCGGCGCCCGAACGCATCGACCGAACGGAACTCGAGAACGGGATAAGCACCGCCTCTTTCTCCCGACACCGTGATCTGGACATCCGTCACTCCGGGCACCGCGCGAGCGATGGTCGCCATGCATTCCGCAGCCTGCATGAGGGAAGCTGAAACGTCGCGAAGCGAGGGCGACGACTCGATTGCGGCGGAAGGCGTCATGAGCCCACAGGCGGCCAAAGCGAGCAGCGCGACCGCTCCCAACCCGCGATTGTTAACGGGAGCTCCGCGAAGGTTCCTTCTAACATCCTGATTCAACATGACTTTCATGAATCGTTAGCCGTTAAATCAAGCACGACCTTGAGCGTTAACCAAATCTTTACCTTGTAGAGGCAGGATGCAGCCGTCTTCCCTTGAAGACACCCCACCATTACCCAATGCCTCAGGGCCGGATGCAAATCCGGCCCTTCTTTTTTGTGCTAAGTGTTACGTTGCTTCTGTTTGCGCCTGCCCCACCAGACTTCGAGACGCCGTCTGAAGCGACGCACGGGCGCAAGATCGATCGAAAGCACCAGCAAACCCAAGGGAACCATCCAGAAGCCAAGGATGGGAAGGAACCCCAACACCCCGCCCACGCAGAGCCCGAGACCGACAATGATACGAAGCGGCCGCGAGGACGGAATCGGTATCGAGAAACGCCCGAAATGGAGCCGAGACTTTCGATTCGGAGAAATGCTGTCAGGATCTGTCAATTGCCCGGCCCGGCGACGCGAGTTTGATATAGCCATCCGGGCTTGCCTGCGCTAGACACGCGCTCGGGCTATTCCGCGGTAGCTCAGTGGTAGAGCAGCCGGCTGTTAACCGGCTGGTCGTAGGTTCGAATCCTACCCGCGGAGCCAAATCTCGCTTAGTCCAAATCTCATTTTGGTCGAAGCGGGGACTTTATTGGAAGCCGACTCGGTACTGCGCTGCACGGCCAGGATCAGCAGGACGGAGTAGATCCACGACCAGCCCATATGATGGCGGGCGCCACCCTCGACGACTCCAAACACGCCCATCGCATAGAGTGTCGCCAAGGTTGCGACAACGATCACCGGCGCCGCTCGATGCAAGGATTCCGGGTCCCGGAAATTCCAGCAAAAGACGGTCAGCAGGGCCGTCAAGATCACCCAATAGCTGTTACACAGCGCTTTTGCGGCAAGGTATGCGCCTCCGGATGTCTTTTGCGTTGATCGCAGGCTTCTGAAGGCGCTGTCGCTGTCATCCCCCATAATCGCGGTCAGACGATGGGCGACGAGAACAAGGAAGTCGCCGGGATCTTCCTTGATGAACTTGAACCCTTCGGCGGCGTGCCACCGGGACGCGGCCACTTCGTCGCTAAACGGCGGGTTTGGTTCCGGCGGGGCGATGTAATCACCCACATCGGTCATCGGACGCACCACCGCGGGTTGATTGGCGGCATGCAGCGTGACTCCAAAATTCGTCGAGACGGGAACGGGTGCCCCCAATATCCGGTAGTTGCGATATGTCCATGGGGCGATCACCAGGGCCGTCCCGATCAGCATCGCGAACACACAGAGAAATGTCTGCCTTGAAGGATATCCCATCGCGACGACGCCGAACCCGAACACCAACGCCCCAAACAGTAGAGCCGGCGCGGTGAGTGCGGCCAGACCGAAGAGCAAGCCGGCCGCGAACGAGCTCCAGCCGCTCCGCGATAGCAGAAGCGCGAACCCACCAGACAATAAGCTGAGGAGCAAGGTTTCTTTGCTGACTTGTCCGGCCGTAATAAACAGCTCCGGCCAAAGCGCGAGCAATGCGACGCTGAGCCCCGCAAATGAGGAAGGCATTTCCAGGCGAGCAAAAATGGCGCGAACCGCTATGCCGCAAAGAACAAAAGCGATCAGATTGACTGCGAGGGCCAGCCAGCCATGCAGGCCTAGAACAAGCATAAAGGCGGCATAGATCAGCGGCGTACCTGGCGCCCAAAAGGCGTGGCCATCGAGCAGGTAATCCTCCCCCCGATACAGCTTGGCTGCGAGTTTAAGATATGCGGCGCCGTCGCTGACCTGCATCTCCGGCAAGGTGAGCCACCACCAGCCGACGCGGATGGCGACGCCCAGGATCAACGCGATTCCGAACAGATGAGGGATATGTTCAATTCGTTGAAAGACGGCGGCGATACGAGTCCTGAAGGAGGCGACGGCCAGCAGCATCGTCACAGCGAGAATGCCGGCGACGGCAGCGGGGGCCGGTAAGGTGAAACCGACATTTTTCAGTTGCGATAAAGAAAAATAGAAACAGGCGAAAGTCGCGAACGCCATCACCAGGGAGAAGACCACCAGACAGGCACGCGAAATCTTGTCGATGAATATGGACTGCATAATCGAGTTTACGCTCTTGATCCCGCACGCATTTCGCAACGGCAACTGCGCCGGCGGCAGCCGCAACGCACAATTTCCAGCGAAGGCCAATGAACGACCCAGGCCCGATTTGGTTCCCGTTCATCGGCCAAAACTTTCCGGCCAAGCTTTGCTTCATAGCAGGCACTTTAAAACGGAGGTTGTGACAGTTTTGCGCGCTCCCGATGAATGCGAGGCACAGCGCATACGAAAACGGCGGCCCGAAGACCGCCGTATCGAGATCGTCGAGACGCGTTCGCTCTAGACGTTCGCCTTGCGGCGACGCATCGCTGCAAGGCCAAACAGGCCGGCGCCTAGGAGCGCGAGCGTGGAGGGTTCGGGGACCTGCCAAACACCCCACACCGAATTGGCACCGGCAGTGGAGGTCGTATGGAATCTTGCGGCTAGTATCTGCCCATCAAAGCCGGTGCCGCATCCGGCGCCCTGGCATATCCGGAGGTCGGAGGTCTCAATACCAAGCAGTGGATCGCCCAAAAAAGGCGTCCAAATAATCATGGCGTTATGGATTCCCGGTGCCGGCGACGGATCCACAATGGAATTGGGCAAGCCATTGAAGCCCGCGCCCGTGATCGCCGCATACAAAGCGGAACTCGCGGCGCCCGCGCCGGCTGCGGTGTTGAAGGCAAAACGAGATGTGTTGCACAGGCCCCCAACCTGACCAGGCGCGCCCCCACTACCAGCGCCGAACACGCCGGCGCAGGTTCCATCTCCAATACTGACATTGTAGAGGCGCCCCGCTACGGCGATGCCGTTGAACCCCGACAGTTTCCCGCCGGAAAATGTCGCGATCGGCGTCGCGTCGGCTTTTTGGGCCAAGCCGAAAATGGCGATCGAAAGGACGGCAAGGCCGGCAGCAAAGGCTTTCATGATTGGTCCCCCCTCAGGGCAAAAAAACATGGTTAATCTAGGTTCTATGAGCTTATGACGGTCTCTCTCGTTCACCAGACGCGCAACGGGTCTGCTTTATTCCCCCGATCTACGCGACAGAGCGATGGGCATCGCCGATTAAGGTCCGCTTCATTGCCGGCCGTTAGAGTTGAGGGCGTGACCCCTTAGTTGGGACGCTCGTTTGACCACCATTTCCCCATCGCCTTTGGCGCCTGCTCCCGCCGTGGGAGCCGTGCCAGCGATAAACCCGGAAACCGGGGCGAAGACGGCGCCACCGCCGACACCTCAGCCTGCTGTCGTCGCCGAACCCGACCCGATTCTGAGCGCGTTGCAAAAGCTTGCCGCCGCCGAGGCGGTGCTGGCGCAATCGGTCACAGCGGCGCTGCCGACGGCTGCCGCGAGCCAAGGAGGGCTCGCGCCGCTCATGGCCGATCTGGTCCAGGCACAGCAAATACCGGATCTGCCCGCGTCGCTGCAGGCCGCGATCGTTGACGTGCTTGCGCTGCGCAGTCCGATCGACGCCGAAGTGAGCGGCGCGGATATCAAGGCGGCGCTTACGAAATCTGGATTGTTTTCAGAGGCGAAGGCGGCGGCGGGCTTGCAGGCGACAAACGCCGGAGCGCAAGTCCCTCCAGCCGGGACGGATATCAAGACGGCCCTGTTGGTCCTTCGGCAAGTGTTGAAAACATGGCTCTCGGATGCAACGCAGGCCCCCGCATCGACGAAAGATGCCGCACCAGAGCCATCGCGGCCCCCCGCCAACAATTCCCAACCGCCGACTTACCGTGGCGATGCAACCAAGAGTGCGCAGCCGCCCATCCCTAACGCGTCTGCGGCGACGGTTTTTCCGGCGACGAATCCGCAGGCTCCAGTGAAAACCGCACAGGCCGCAACAATGCCGCCGCAAGCGCCGATCATATCCTCGGCCGAGCCGAAGACCGGCGCGCCCCAGAATCTCGCGAAGGCAGAAGCTGCGCCTGTCGCCGTTGCGCCGCGGTCCGGGACGACAGCCCCCAGCGCGCAAGTTGTTCCTCCGAGCGCCGATATCAAGCCTGCGCCGCCGGGCCTTCAGCAAGGGGCGAAGACATCGCTCGCCGGCACCCCGGCGAAACCCGATGCGCTCCCAACGGCGAAATACGCGGGGCCGGAATCATTGCGAGCTCCCGCTAATACCCCCCCGCCGATCACCCGCGCTCCCGCCAACGCGCCGCCCGCTGTGGCTCCGACGTCTTCGACGCCGGTGTTTTCCCCGCTGAACCCGCAAACGGCTTCGAAGGCCCCGCAGTCCGGAACATCACAGCCGCAGCCAGAGTTCGTGCCCGCGTTTGAAGGGATGGCGGAGGAGGCACCGGCGCAAGCCGCAAAAGCACAGACGGCGTCCAGCGTACCGCAGGCTGCGGCGCCCGGCGCCACTGCGCCTCCATCCGGTCCAGATCTCAAATCTGCGATGATCGTCATCCAGCAATTCTTGAAGGCATCGCTCGACAGTCTTCCTGCGCCGCCCCGCCCGCCCGAAACCGGAAAAAATCCCGCGCCGGAATCAACGCGTTTGCCCGCCAACAATCCTCCGCCCCCGCCCTATCGCGGCGGCCCAACCAGCGCCCAACCATCGTTGCCATCTATGCTGACTGCCAACGCCAATCCGTGGCTCGTGGGCGAAGTTCTGTTGAGCCATACCGAGGCGGCGCTGGCGCATTTGAAATTGCTCCAGATCGCCTCGCTCCCCGAGGCTCCGCAGGGCACGCCTCACCATGAGGATCAGGGTCCGCGTTGGATGTTCGAGATACCGTTCTCGACGCCCCAAGGAAGCGCCATCGCCCAATTCGAGATCCGCCGCGACGGCGGCCGCAACGTGGACGGGCAATCGGGGCCGGTATGGCGGGCGCGTTTCTCGCTCGATGTCGAGCCGATTGGACCGGTTCACGCTCATATCGCCATGATGGGCGAGCGCGCCTGGGTCACCTTGTGGGCGGAGCGGGAAGCGGGCCTTCATATTCTGAGCGAGAAGGAATCGCTGCTCAGCCAAGCCCTCAAGGATTCCGATGTCGTAGCCGAGGTCGCATTTTGCTTCGGTGCGCCGCAGCGCCGGGTTGCCGCGGCCGGACAATTTCTGGATCGCGCATCATGAGCGAGGCTCCCAACAAGCTCGCGGTCGCTCTGAGATATGACAAGAGCAAAGATAGCGCACCGCGCGTCGTGGCGACCGGGCGCGGTTGGCTTGGCCAGAAAATCATCGACGTGGCGCGCGAGCATGGCGTGCCGCTGGAGCAGAATCCCGAGCTTGCCGAGGCCTTGTCCCAGCTCGAGCTCGATGAAGAAATTCCCGAGCAGCTTTACCGCGTGGTGGCTCAGATTCTGGGCTTCATCCTGCGCGCGTCCGGACATTTGCGCTGAACGCCCGACAACTCACCCCTCACCTGGCACGCCCCAAGGCGGCTTCGCCGCCGGGAATCAAAAAGATGGCGCGCAAAGCGCGCGGGGCGCACTTGCGTGCGCGGCGCGCCGCCCTCTCCCTCAAGGGGAGAGGGAATTATTGCTTGCGCCATTGGGTGCCGTTCGACCAATCGATGTTTCGATTGTCGCCGGAAAGGACACCCAGCATGTTCCAAGGCGGTCCTGCGCTGAGCGAAATATTGCTGGTGATCGTGGCGCTGCCGGTCTCGCCCTTCTCGTTCTTGATGCCCAAATTGTTGCCCGTCTGAGTGACGGTGAAAGTCGTTCCCGACCATTGGCACGCTTTCGCATCCGGCCCGCAACGATAGGTACCGGCGAGATTGGGGTTGGCGCCTTGGGCTTGCGCCAAGCCGGCCAAGGCGGCGGCGGCAACCAGGGGTATCGATAAGAATAGAATTTTCTTCAGCATGAGAGAGCTCCTTCGAGGTCGTGCATCGGTCGGCGCATTGACTCCTGGACCCGATCATAGCGTCAGCGCCGCAGTCTCGTTTCATCAAAGGCGGGTGAACGAGCACCAGGGGGGCGTCAAAGATGAGGGATTTTCCAAGAGTGGCGGGTTTTCGACCCGCGGTGTAAAACGTGATGAGATCAAAGTCGAAATGGGAGGGGCGTGATGGCACAGGGGCGGACGAGATGGATGGCGGGCGGCGCAATCGTGGCGGTGCTGGCCTTTTCGGGTATGGCTTTGGGCGCACAGCTGAGCCAGCCGACGAACAATCTTCCCAATCCGTATCAGTCCGTCTCCGATTGGGCGAAATTGCCGGACGGGCGCCATTGGGGCTCGACCGCGGGTATCGATATCGCGCCGGACGGCAAGAGCGTCTGGGCCGTCGATCGCTGCGGCACCAACACTTGCGTGGGCTCCAACCTCGATCCGATCCTGAAATTCGATACCTCGGGCAAGCTCGTCAAAAGCTTCGGCAAGGGGATGTTCGCTTTCCCGCATGGCATCTTTGTCGATGCTGACGAAAATATATGGGTGACCGACGCGGTGCTTGGCGATGGCCGCGGCAAGGGCGCGGTCAACATCGGCCAGACCGTGCAGAAATTCGACAAGAATGGAAAGAAGCTGATGACGCTCGGCACCCCGGGCGTGAACGGCGATGACGCCACGCATTTCAACGCGCCCTCCGATGTGGTGGTCGCAAGCAATGGCGACATCTTCGTGTCCGACGGTCATGGCCCGGGCACGAATGAGCGCATCGTCAGGTTCGACAAGAGCGGCAAGTTCATCAAGCAATGGGGACATCCGGGAAGCGGGCCCGGCGCGTTCTCCTCGCTTCATTCGCTGGCCATGGATTCGCGCGGCCGGCTCTTCGTCGCCAATCGCGACAACAACCGCATCGACCTCTTCGATCAGGACGGGAAGCTGCTCGATTCCTGGGAACAATTCTCGCGTCCGAGCGGCATCTACATCGACAAGAACGATGTCATGTATGTGTGCGATTCGGAATCGGGCTCGGCGGCCGAAGCCCATCAGGACTGGACCCGTGGCATTCGCGTGGGAAGCGCCAAGGATGGTTCGGTGAAATATCTCATTCCCGATCCCGACAAGACGGTGAAGGGCACAAGCGCCGCCGAAGGCTGCGCCGCCGACAAGGACGGCATCATCTATGGCGCCGAAGTCGGGCCGAAGCGGCTGATGCGCTACGTCATGAAGAAATAGACCAGAGGGAGAGACACGATGTTTGCAAAACGCATGGCGTTGCGGGCAGCTGCGGTCGCGACGGTGATTGGCGTTTCCGGTGTCGTGTTCGCGCAAACCAGCGCGCCTACGAACAATCTCCCCAATACCTATCAGCGCGTGGGGAACTGGGCGAAGATGCCCGCGGGACGGTTCTGGGGCGCGGCGGCCGGTGTCGACATCGATCCGGACGGCAAAAGCGTTTGGGTGGCGGAACGCTGTGCACAGAATTCGTGCGCCGGTTCAACCCTCGATCCGATCCTGAAATTCGATGCGTCCGGCAAGCTGGTGAAAGCTTTCGGCCACGGGATGTTCGTTTTCCCGCACGGCATCAGCGTGGACCGCGAAGGCAATGTGTGGGTGACCGACGGCCAGGGCAAGGACGGCATGGGCCATCAGGTGATCAAGTTCAGCCCTGATGGAAACGTCTTGATGCGTCTGGGCAAGGCCGGTGTTTCCGGCGCGGGGCACGACACGTTCAATATGCCGTCCGACGTGCTGGTGGCGCCCAATGGCGATATCTTCGTCGGCGACGGGCATGGCGGCATGTCCAACAATCGCATCGTGAAGTTCGACAAAACCGGCAAATACATCAAGGAATGGGGCGTCAAAGGCACGGGCCCGGGCCAGTTCGACACTCCGCATGCGCTCGCCATGGATTCGCGCGGCCGGCTTTTCGTCGGGGACCGCAACAACAACCGCATCCAGATCTTCGATCAGGAAGGCAAGTTCCTGGAAGCGTGGGCGCAGTTCAGCCGTCCGAGCGGCATCTATATCGACGCCAACGACACTATCTATGTCACCGATTCCGAATCGGAATCGGTGTCCAAAAATCATGACGGATGGAAACGCGGCATTCGCGTGGGCAGCGCCAAGGACGGATCGGTGAAATCATTCATTCCCGATCCCGTCGACAGATCGGACACCACCAGCGCGGCCGAAGGTGTTGCCGCCGACAAGGACGGCATCATCTATGGCGCCGAAGTCGGTCCCCGCACATTGATGCGCTATGTGATGAAATAAAGTCTCAGGCTTCGCTTCGCGTCCAGAACAGCACCGTTATCAGAACCGCGGCGAGGATCGATAGCACCGAGCCTATGGCGACGACGGCCACGCCCATCCCGGCCTGGAACAGGTAGGCACCGACGATCATGAGAGCCGCGCCGATGGCCGCGCTCCAGAACTGCACGCGTGCAAGAGCACTCTCCTTCATCGCCGGCCATAGGCGATAGATCACGCCATAGACTGCCAAGGTGACGAAACCGGGAAGGAGAATCGCGACATGGGTATCGCGAACGCTGCCGTCTCCGGCCGCGCCCATGTAGAAGCCGAGCGCCATGCCGAGGACCAGCAAAATAAGCGCCGTCGCGATGTATAGCCGGTCGATTTTTGCCATGTTTTTCCTCCCGATTGGCCGCGCAATCTACTACCTCGCACGCGCGAGGCCAGCTTTTTCCGAACCTGCCGAGCGGTCCCAAAGGGGCCCTGGACTTTCGTTCCTCTCCTAGCGACACTCGACAAGAATGCATGGACAGTGCGGAGGGAGGACGGGATGAAGAAAACGATCTTCGCAATCATGGCACTCGCGGCTTCGGCGGGCATCGGTTACGCCGCGGGCGTCGCGAATGTTCCGGATATTTCGACGCTGAATCAGAAGGCGTTCAAATATGTCCTGCCCGACAACATCAAATGGGGTCCCGCCGCGGGCTTGACCGGCACGGACGCCTATACTCTGGTCGGCGATCCTGCGAAGCCCGGCTTCTATGTCGTATTAAACCGATTTCATCCGGGCAATTTCAGCCATCCACATTATCACGCCAATGATCGCTACATCATGGTGATCAGCGGGAATTGGTGGGTGTCGACCGGCGCGAAATGGGATCCGGAGCACAACACCGTTCCGATCAAGCCCGGCACCTTCGTGACGCATCCGGGACGCGAAGTGCATTACGACGGCGCAAGGGCCGGGACCGAAGACGCTATCGTCATGATCTTCGGCGAAGGCCCCGGGACGCGGCACGAATGCGAAGGACCGATGGCGGAAACAGGCTCCGGGCCTTGCGAAGAGGCCAAGAAAGTCGCTGGCCTCCCGTAAGGGCTCCCTACTCCGCCAGCGTCAGGACCGACTCCGCGTAATCGCGGCTGCCGAGATTGCCGTCGGCGAAGATGCCGTGCTCGGCGATCCAGCTTCGCGCATCATCGAATGTTTCGCGCTCATATTTTTCGAAGACGAGGCGTTCGCCCGGACCCCAGCGGCGCGTGTCCATCAGCTCCTGAAAGCGGTGGGGGAATTCGCGTCTGTAATAATGCGTGTAACGTTCGGGGCGAAGATCGATATCGCGCTGTGCTTGTTTCAAGGCGCGGAAATATTTGCGGATGTCTTCGGGATCGGGATCGCCGCTGATCATGGTGGCGATCATGAAAGTGCTGTCGATGATTTTGCGGAAACCGAGCTGCTCGGCGAAATAATAGGGTCCGCTGAAAAGCGCGGCCGCCGGCACTTTGCGGTCGACGAGAAGCTCCATGCGCCGGAACAGAAGCCCATCGCTGAAGGAGAGATTGATCTGATCGGCGGGGAGATATTGTTCCAAGGCCTGAAGGCTCGAGTAATGACTGCCGGATTTGAAGCCGACCGATATCGGCGCGCCGGCGAGGTCGGCGGGTGTCTTCACCGGCGAGTCCTCGGGCACGAAGATGCCGGACGGCGATACCGAATAGACATCGGCATACAGCTTTGCGTGGCCTGAGGACGCCGCGACGTTCACCGTCCAATGACAGGCGCAGCTCACATCGGATTTCCGGCCCTCTTCAATGGTGTGGTAGGCGCCTATCCTGTCCGGCTTGATGTGATTGCGGCCGTCGGTGGATTGGACGAGCTCCAAGAACTCGTAATCGAGACCCTCGGCTTTGAAATAGCCCTTTTCCTCCGCGACCCATTCCTGCAGACGAAAATGCGGCTCGATGATGAATTTGCCCATTGTTTTGTCCTTGACGAATTCAGCTGCGCCGCACCCAGCCATAGCGCTTGTTTTCACGCAAGCCGCCAGCGTCGGCGTAATCCGATTTCAACCGGGTGAGATTGTCATCCGGCAAGAGCTCCGTATAGCCGCGATAGCCCGGTTCGTCCGCCAGGCGCCGCTTGAGCGCATCGTGGATCATGGTTTGGAAATTCGTCGGCACGGGTTTGTAGAGGCCGCCGGCGGAAGGCGGCGCGCTCGCCTTCAGTTTGAAGAGCTTGGCGCCGTTCAATCCCAGGATCTTGCGTTTGATGTCGTTGGTCAGCATGGGATAGCCGTATTTCTTGGCCATCTCTTCCGGGATCTGGAAACGCCAGAGCGCTTCGATCTGCCATTGCGGCGATCCGTACCAGACCGAATCGGTGCCGAACACCAGCCGGTCCTGCCCCCAATATTTGAGGATCTGTCCAATCAGATGCGCGCACACGGTCGGCCATGCCGTCGCGGTGGCGCCGAAGGTGGATCCCAACTCGGTATAGACGTTGGGCAGGTTGGCGCAGTCCTGCGCCATCTGCGTCGTCCATTGCAGATCGGGAACGCCATTGCGCATGCGCCCCGCTTTGATCGCATCGAGCGACGGCTTGCCGAAGAATTGCGGCGCCCAGGATGCGTGAAAGATGATGAAGTTAAATTCGGGCCAGTCCCGCGCCGCCTTCGGAATATCGTCGGGCGTTCCGAGCGATGGATTCTGCATCGCCGGATCGTCGGGATTGGACGTCGACAGGCCCTTGTGGATCGCGATGTTGAAAAAGCCAGGCCGGGTCGCCAGCTCGCGGCGGTTTTTCCTGATCAGCTCGTAGGTCGGATAGGCGACCTGTTCGTCGTCGAGTCGCCAGCGCGTCATCTCCATGCGCGGATCGTCATTGTCTTTCGCACAAAAAGCGCTGGTGTACCCCTTCCAGGAATCGGGGTGAAACTGATCGATCTGCTGCTGCATGTAATCGAGATTGAATTTTCCGGGGAAGACCTGGCCATGCGCGAGAACACGCTGCGAACCGGCGATGTTATTGATGAAATCGCGCACCGCGGCGGTCTGGAAGCCTGTGAGATTTTCCACATCCAGCAGCTCTTTCAGCACATGGGGGCGGCGCGGCTCGGATTCCCCCGAAGGCGTGAAAAGACCAAGAGGCGCGTTGGTCAGATGCCCGACGGTCACCTGGCTGTCGAGGAAGACGTCTTTGACGAATTGCACCAGCGTGTATTCGGATTGGACATTCGGCCGCTGGCCCAAATTGTCGGTCCATGCGGACCAGGGCTTGCCGAGCTCGTCGGGGAAGCCCATCGGATTGTAAGGATTGCGGGTGAAGCCCGCCGCTGTGCTCGCAGGGCCCGGCCCTTGCGAGACCGCGCGCAACGTGACGCCGCTGCGCGTGTTGTTGTCGCGGATCATATGGAGCTGGCCGTCGAAGACGAAGAGGTCGCGCGGAGGCCCGATCTCCGCAGCCGCGGCCGGTTCGAACATCTCCACCGGATCGACATCAAAGAAGCGGCCAAAGACGTCGTTCATGGCGACGAACGCCGCCGCCATTCCGCCGCTCGTCGCCAGGAACCGCCGCCGGCTGATGCCGAGCTTGCGGCTGGCATTCTCGGCAAGATCGGTCAGCCGCGCTTCGATCTCTTTTTGCTGCGTGGTTTGGGCGAACGGCATGTACTCGCCGTTCGAGACCATGCTGGTCGGAATCGGTGAGCGCAGGGAGTCGGTGTCGTCCGCCCTTGCGACGGCGCCGATCTGCTCGTCGGAAAACCACGAATCTTCTTCACGTTCGGGAAATCGCTGCATTTAGTCGTCGCTCCAATTTTGTCGCTGAATCACGTGCCCCCCCTCTGTTCACCATCCCCCGGATCACAGTCCGGGGTCCGGTGAACACCTCCCCCGTAAACGGGGGAGGAAATCTGGATTGCGCGACTTTCCTCCCCCGCGTGCGGGGGAGGTGCTGACCCGGCCCTGAGCCGGGGGAAGCAGAGGGGGCGAATGCATGCACGCCCCTCAATATTTGTTGTGCGACCATGCCGCGGTGAACGAGAATGGCACGAGGATTTGGGCCCTGTTCGACGTGTAGCCCCATGCGTTCGGGATCGGGGCGCCACCATTGGTTTGTGGCGGCACTTTATGATAGCTGCTGCGACCGTTCCAGACCGGCGGAACGCTCGATCCCGGCGACAAGTCGTTGATCTGGTCCATGATTTCGCCCGTGATCCTTGAAGCCTAAGCCCCGCCTCATTAGGTTCGGCCATCAGCCATTCGTTCTTAAAGCAAAGTTCATGTCCCCATCCGAGATTAAACATGACGTCCTGGCGGCGATCGGCAACACGCCGCTCATTCGACTGAAGGGGGCGTCAGAGCGGACGGGATGTGAAATTCTCGGCAAAGCCGAGTTCATGAATCCCGGTCAATCGGTGAAGGATCGCGCGGCGCTTTTCATCATCCAGGAGGCGATGCGGAACGGCCGTCTCAAACCCGGCGGGACCGTTGTCGAAGGCACAGCCGGCAATACGGGCATCGGCATTGCTGTGGTCGGAAACGCGCTGGGTTTGAAATCGGTGATCGTGATTCCCGACACCCAGAGCCAGGAAAAGAAAGACGCGCTGAGATTGCTGGGGGCGCAGCTCATCGAAGTGCCTGCGGTCCCCTACAAGGACCCGAACAATTACGTGAAGGTTTCGGATCGGCTCGCAGCCCAATTGGCGAAGAGCGAACCGATGGGCGCGATCTGGGCCAATCAGTTTGACAACATCGCCAACCGCGAAGCCCATATCGAGACCACCGGGCCCGAAATTTGGCAACAGACAGATGGTCGGGTGGACGGCTTTGTCTGTTCGGTCGGTACCGGCGGCACGCTGGCCGGTGTTGCCATCGCGCTCAAGGAAAGGAATCGCAAGATCGTCACGGCCGTTGCCGATCCGCTGGGCGCGGCGATCTATTCTTGGATCAAGACCGGCGAATTGAAATCGGAAGGCAACTCGATCACCGAAGGCATTGGCCAGGGCCGTGTGACAGGAAATCTCGTGGATGCGCCGATCGACGACGCGTTCCAGATTCCGGACGAAGAAGCGCTGCCGTTGATCTTCGAATTGTTGGAGAATGAAGGCCTCTGCCTCGGTGGCTCGAGCGGCATCAATATCGGCGGCGCGATCCGTCTGGCGCGGCAGCTCGGCCCGGGCCACACCATCGTCACCATTCTGGCCGATTACGGCACACGCTACCAGAGCAAGCTTTTCAATCCGGAATTTCTGCGTTCCAAGAATTTGCCAGTCCCGGAGTGGTTAGCCTCCCCTCCTCCTTTACCTTCAGTGCCTTACGAATAAGATTTTATATTGCAGATGAAATGACCAGCGGCGCCCTCATCTCCACCGAAGACCTCGCGGCACGGCTCGCCGATCCGAGCCTGCGCATCGCCGATGCGTCGTGGTATCTGCCGCAAGCGGGGCGCAACCCGCGGGCCGAGTACGAAGCCGCGCATATTCCCGGCGCCGTATTTTTCGATATTGACGCGATTTCGGATCACGAGACAGATCTTCCGCACATGCTGCCGAGCCCGGTTGTTTTCGCCAGCGCGATGCGGAAGCTCGGCATCGGCGATTCTGATTTCGTGGTCTTCTATGACGGCGCGGGAATCTACTCGGCAGCGCGCGCGCTGTGGATGATGCGTGCCATGGGACACGGTAATGCGGCCGTGCTCGATGGTGGCTTTCCCAAATGGCGGCGCGAAGGACGCGTGGTCGAAGCGGCGTTGCCTCACGTGGTTGCGCGAAGCCATTTCACGCCGCACCCGGAAGAGACATTGCTCCGCGATTTCAGCGCCATGCGGGCCAATCTTCAGGCTTGCACCGAACAAGTTGTCGATGCCCGCAGCCCGGCGAGGTTTCGCGGAGAAAAGGCCGAACCGCGGCCGGGCGTTAGGCCTGGCCACATGCCCGGAGCGATCAATCTTTATTACGCCGATGTGCTGACGCCGGAGGGCACCATGCGCCCGCCAAGCGATCTCAAGCGGCTCTTTGCGGATCGGGGAGTTGACCTTGCACGTCCGGTGGTTACGAGCTGCGGCTCAGGTGTCACAGCAGCCATCATCTCGCTCGCGCTGGACATCGCCGGCGCGAAAGAAAGCGCGCTCTATGACGGTTCCTGGTCGGAATGGGGCGCGCGCGCGGATGCGCCGGTGGAAACAGGCGGGCGATGACCAGACAGAAGGACAATCGTCCGCGCGAGCTTCCCGCCGTGGTCACCTATCTTGGCATGGAGGCCCGGCCGAAAGGGACGCCGCCGCCACCGCCTCTGCTCAAGACGGCGCTTCTCAAATGCGAACATCCCCCGGTTCATTTCTACCGCTATCTCTATGACACGATAGGTCAACCCTATTTCTGGGTGGAGCGGCGGCTGTGGAGCGACGACAAGCTCAAAGCATTTCTGGCCAACGATAAAATCCTCATCTATGTGCTCTATGTCGCCGGTGTTCCGGCGGGAATGGCGGAACTCGATTTCCGCGAACCCGGCATCGGCCAGATCAGCTATTTCGGATTGACGCAGGAATTCATCGGGCGGCGGATCGGACCATGGCTGCTGCATCAGACCGTCGAGCTCTGCTGGGCCGAACCGATCAAGCGCCTCTTGGTGAACACCTGCACGCTCGACCATAAGAAAGCGCTGGCGACGTATCAGCGCGCCGGATTTACGGCCTACGCACGGGCCGAGCGCGTCGTGCTCGTGCCTGCGGATTTTCCCAAACGATGAGCGCCACTGAGGACAGAGTCCGAAGACCCGCTGAGCTGACCATCCGCAGTCTGATATTGGGCGCGGCGATCACGCTCCTCTTCACCGCGGCGAATGTTTATCTCGGCCTCAAAGTGGGCCTGACCTTCGCTTCGTCCATTCCGGCGGCCGTCATCTCCATGGCTGTGCTTAGCGTCTTTTCCGGTTCCAACATCCGAGAAAACAATATCGTTCAGACCGTGGCCTCGGCCGCCGGCGCAATGGCGGCCATCATCTTCGTGCTTCCTGGCCTGGTGATCGTCGGTTGGTGGAACGGCTTTCCGTTCTGGGAATCCTTTCTCGTCTGCGCGTCGGGCGGAACACTCGGCGTGCTGTTCACCATTCCCCTCCGCCGCGCATTGGTGACGAATTCCGATCTTCCCTATCCCGAAGGAGTCGCGGCCGCCGAGGTGTTGAAGGTCGGCTCCGGCTTGCACGAAGGCGGCGCGACCGCAGGCGCGGCGCGCGAGGGTCTTCTCGCAATTGTTCTTGGTTCCGTCGCCTCGGCGGGACTCGCGGTGTTTGCGGCCACGCGCATCGCAGCGGGCGAAGTGCAGAGCTTCTTTCGCGTCGGCGCCGATGGCGCGACGGGATACAATCTCGCCTTCTCGCTGGCGCTTCTGGGCGCCGGTCATCTGGTCGGGATCACCGTCGGGCTGGCGATGTTCCTTGGCCTGTTGATCGCGTGGGCCGCCGCCCTTCCTATCCTGACCGCGCTTCAACCCGATCCCGGCGCCGCGCTCGAAGCCCATGTGATGCATGTCTGGGCGACGCAAGTGCGCTTCATCGGAGCCGGCGCGATGGCGGTTGCTGCGATCTGGACGCTCGCCCGTCTGGCGCATCCGCTCGTCTCCGGATTCGTCCGCACCGTCGCCGCTTCGCAACGGGCCGATGGTCCATCCTCCGACCAAACGGATCGCGACCTCTCCGGGCAGATCATCATCGGCCTGACCATGGTGTGCCTCGCACTGATCGTCGCGCTGCTTTGGAATTTCGCGCGCGGGACCGTGCTGGCGGGATCGGCTCTGCCGCTGACGCTAGCCGCCCTGCCCTTCGTCGTGATCGCCGGGTTCATCGTCGCGGCGATTTGCGGCTATATGGCGGGCCTGATTGGCTCCTCGAACAGTCCCGTTTCGGGCGTCGGCATTCTGGCGATCGTCACCTGTTCGGCGATGCTGCTCTTGATCGTGCCTCCTTCTCCGGAGAGCGCGCCTGCCCTGGTCGCGTTCGCGCTGTTCACCACGGCCATCGTGTTCGGCGTCGCGGTCACCTCCAACGACAATCTGCAGGATCTCAAGACCGGCCAATTGGTCGGCGCAGCACCGTGGCGCCAACAGGTCGCGCTCATCGTCGGAATCATCGCGGGCTCCCTGGTCATCCCGCCCATCCTCAATCTGCTGGCGCAAGCTTACGGTTTCGCCGGCGCGCCGAATCTGGCGACGATCACGGCAAAGCCCCTGCCCGCGCCGCAAGCGAGTCTGATTTCCACGCTGGCGCTTGGCGTGATCGGCAGGAAACTCGATTGGGACATGATCGGGATCGGCGCGGCCATTGGCGCCGCCATCGTCGCGCTCGACAGTTTCCTCGCCTCGCGAAAACTCATGCGGCTTCCACCCCTCGCGGTCGGCATGGGAATCTATCTCCCGATGTCGGCGACTTTGCCGGTGATGATCGGAGCCCTGATCGGCTGGTGGTACAACCGGCGCGCCGCGAGAACGCCGGACCCGGAGCGCGCACGACACCTCGGTGTCCTTGTCGCCTCCGGCATGATCGTGGGCGAGAGTCTGTTCGGCGTGCTGCTCGCGGGGCTGATCGTGGGGCTCAACAATGATGCGCCGCTCGCGCTCGTCGCGGGGAATTTCGCGCCGGCAACGATGGTGGGTATCGCCAGCTTTGTTCTCCTCATCGTGCTGCTCTATGGCTGGATGCTGCGCCAAGGAGCCGCGGCGCGATGAGTTCGGCGCCATCCGTTGCGCTGGCTGACGGAAGCGGCGGCACGCGCGAATTCCTCGGCCATCCCGCCGGGCTTTCCGTCCTCTTCGGCACGGAGATGTGGGAGCGCTTCTCCTATTACGGGATGCGCGCGCTCCTCGTGCTCTATCTGACCAAATATCTTCTGCTTCCCGGCCATGTCGAGCATGTGTGGGGCTATGCCGGGATCAAGGGCTTCTTCGAATATTTCGCCGGCCCGCTCGATGTGCAGCCGCTATCGTCGCTGATCTATGGCTCTTATACGGGTCTGATCTATTTCACGCCGCTGCCTGGCGGCTGGCTTGCCGACCGCGTGCTGGGCCAGAAGCGCGTGGTCGTTATCGGCATCGTTCTGATGGCGTTTGGCCACTTCATGATGGCAGTCGAGTCGCTACTTTTTCCGGCTCTGTTCCTTCTCGTTGTTGGCGGCGGCATCTTCAAGCCGAACACCACGGGACAGGTTGGATCGCTTTATGCGCCCGGCGATCATCGCCGCGACCGCGCCTATTCCATCTTCTATGTCGGGGTGAATGTCGGCGCGTTTATTGCGCCCCTCGTCTGCGGCACGCTGGGTGAGGACGTCGGCTGGCATTACGGTTTCGGCGCCGCGGGCGTCGGCATGCTGATTGCGCTGGCGGTGTATCTCATCGGCTTCAACTCATTGCCCGAGGACGAGTTGACCAAATCGCGGGCCGCGCATCGCGAGAAAGTCCCGCTGACACGAGATCAGCGGCGCGCGGTTCTGGCCCTCATTATCCTCTGTATCCCGCTGACGCTCTATTGGGCCTGCTACGAGCAGCAGGGCAACACGGTCAATCTGTGGACGGCGGACAATACCGACCGCAGCATCAACCTGTTGTTTTGGCAGGGCGAGATTCCCGTCACCTGGTTCCAGTCACTGAACCCATTCGTGATCTTCACTGTCACTCCAATATTGATTGGGCTATGGACGCGCCAAGCGGCGCGCGGCAAAGAGCCCAACAGCGTCATCAAGATGACCATTGGCTGCGCCTGTATGATGGCGGCCAATCTCATCATGGTGGCGGCGGTGATGCTGGCCGGCGAAACCGGCAAAGCGAGCTGGCTGTGGGTGGTAGTGTATATTGTCGTCCTGACGGTCGGCGAAATCTATCTTTCGCCCATCAGTCTCTCGCTCTATTCGAAGGTGGCGCCGCCGCAAATTCTTTCGACCATGATCGCGATCAATTTCATCCCGAATTTTCTTGGCGGCGGTTTCTTGCAAGGCTGGCTTGGTACCTATTGGAGCAGCATGGGCAAGGCCGATTTCTTCCTGATGATCGCCGCAATCTCGGCGGTGGCGGGACTCATCGTGTGGGCCTTTGACAGGCCGCTGAAGCCGATCCTGAAGGAATAGCTACGATGGCGCGCAAGGACACCAAGATCATCGAGGCCGGCCGCGCGCCATCGCTGCATGCGGGTGCGGTGAATACGCCGGTCTACCGCGTCTCCACCGTGCTGTTTCCCGACCTCGAGACCATGCGCACCGAGGCGCAAGCCTACACCTATGGCCGGCGTGGGCAGCCGACGACGCGCGCGCTCGAAGAAGCGCTGTGCGGCCTGGAAGGCGGTGCGCGCACCGTGCTAACGCCATCGGGACTCTCCGCCTGTACGCTTTCGATCCTGACCGCCTGCAGTGCGGGCGACCATATCCTGGTGACGGATTCGGTCTACGGACCCACGCGCGTGTTCTGCCAAAAGCTCGGGAAGCGCTATGGCATCGCCACGACCTATTTTGATCCGGGGATCGGAGCGGGCATCAGGGATCAATTCCGCCCCGAAACCAAGGCGGTGTTTCTGGAAAGCCCGGGATCGTTCACTTTCGAGGTACAGGACGTACCGGCCATTGCCGAGATAGCCCACAAACGAGGCGCGGCGGTGATCCTCGACAACACCTGGGCGACACCGCTCTATTTCGATGCGTTTCGTCATGGTGTCGATCTCTCGGTGCAGGCAGTGACGAAATACATCGGCGGACATGCGGACGTGTTGATGGGCGCGGTCACCGCCAACCCGGCTCATAAGGACCGCCTGGTCGACACCCATGGGACCTTGGGCCTCTGTTCCTCCGGCGATGAAGCCTATCTGGCCTTGCGCGGTCTGCGCACGCTTGGCGTGCGGCTGAGGCGTCATCAGGAAAGCGCGACCGAAATCGCCGCCTGGCTGAAGACGCGCCCCGAAGTGGCGCGGGTGATGTATCCGGTGTTGCATGACGATCCCGGGCACGTGTTGTGGCGGCGCGATTTCACCGGGGCATGCGGCCTTTTCAGTGTCGTGCTCAAGCCGTGCTCCGACGCGGCGGTCGCCGCCATGGTCGATGGTCTGGAGCATTTCGGCCTCGGCTATTCCTGGGGCGGTTTTGAAAGCCTGGTGGTGCACGGCCATATCCTCCGCTCCTTCCCGCCCACCCTGGAAGGGCCGATGCTGAGGTTCCATATCGGGCTCGAAGATGTCGAGGATCTGAAGGCCGACCTGGCCGCCGGCCTCGAACGTCTGCGGCCGGCGACGTGATCCATTGGAAAGATTTTGTTCCGCGGTGGTGATATGGATGATTCGAAGACAAGGGGAAGACGCTCATGGCGGTCGATGGCACTTGGAAACTGACGGTGAATACGCCGATGGGCCCGCAGGAAAGTATGCTCGTCATAACCTCGTCGGGTGGGACACTGACCGGCACGCAGAGCGCGGGCTCGGGCGAAGGCAAGCCGATCGATAGCGGCACCGTCAACGGCAACAATATCAGCTGGAAATCGTCGATCAGCCGGCCGATGCCGATGACCCTGGAATTCTCCGGCGTGGTGAGCGGCGATTCTCTTTCGGGTTCGGTAAAGCTGGGCATGTTCGGCAGCCAACAATTTACGGGAGTGCGCGCCTGAGCGTGATTGCCGTGAGCGACGAAACTTTATCTCCCGACGCGTTCCTCGCCGCCGTCGCGTTCGACGCGAACGGCCTGGTACCGGCCATCGCCCAAGATGCGAAAAGCGGCGAGGTGCTGATGATGGCGTGGATGAATGCCGAATCCCTCAAGCGCACGCTATCCGCCGGAGACGTCGTCTATTGGTCGCGCTCGCGCAAAAAACTGTGGCGCAAAGGCGAGACGAGCGGCCATACCCAGCGTCTCATCGAGGCTTATGTGGACTGCGACGGCGACACGCTGCTGTTGAAGGTCGAACAGACGGGTCCGGCTTGCCACACCGGCGCGCCCGCCTGCTTCTTTCGCAAGGTGCAACGCTGAGGCCGGGGGCCGACAATGAGCGAAGGCGCATCGCATGAACCGAGTTCGGGTATCAGCCGCAGGCTTGCGCTCGCAGCGTCCGTCTTGGTTCTGGGCGCAGCCGTCACACACCCTCGTACTGCAATGAGTGCGGAACCGCTGAGCCCGATTCCGATTCCGCCGCAGGCGCCCGCGAAAGACGGGATCGCCGTCCTTCCCGGCACGCGCCTGTCCTATTGGGATACCGGCGGCAATGGCGAAGCCATTCTGCTGCTGCATCCCGCGACGGGTAGCGCGCGCATTTGGAGCTACCAGCAGCCGGTCTTCGTTAAAGCCGGCTATCGCGTCATCGCCTATTCGCGGCGCGGCTATGGCGGCTCCGATCCCGTGCCGAAAGACAATCCCGGAACCGCTGCGGGCGACTTGCACAATCTTGCAGACATGCTGGGGCTGAACAAATTCCATCTCGTCGGTTCGGCGGCGGGCGGTGGTATCGCCGTCGATTACGCGCATTCGCATCCCGAACGGCTCCTGAGCCTCGTCATCGCCTGCGCCGTGGGTGGCGTCGAAGACAAAGACTATGTCGAGCTCACCGCACGCCTGCGTCCCAAGGGGTTCGACGAGATGCCGCCGACATTCCGCGAGGTTTCGCCCGCCTATCGTGCGGCCAATCCCGCGGGTACCGACGCATGGGCCGCGCTCGAGCGCACCGCCATCACGGGCAACAGGCTCGGCCAGCCGCCGGCAAACAAGATCAGCTGGGCGAGCCTTGCGGGCGTGAAAGTGCCCACGCTTGTCATTGGCGGCGAGGCCGATCTCTATGTGCCGCCACCGATGCTGCGTCTTTATGCGTCGCATATTCCCGGCGCGGAGGTCGTGACGGTGCCCGAGGCCGGTCACTCGCTCTATTGGGAGCGGCCCGACATCTTCAATCGCACGCTGCTTGCCTTCTTCGCCAAGCATCGACGCTGATCCTATTTGCCCGGCGGCACATCGACAGGACGGCGCGATCGGCGTATGTGCGAAAGCACCGCGCTATATCTCGGAATTTCTCGTTGAAGCAGCAGGGACTGATTACGCAGGACGGGTTGCCGCCGCCGCAGCGCCGCTGGGCCATCGTAACCGTCGCGCTAGCAATCTTCCTCACCGTCATCGATCAGACGATCGTCAATGTGGCCTTGCCGACGATCGCTGCCGATCTGGACGTCGACGCCTCGTCCGCGGTCTGGATCGTCAACGCCTATCAGGTGGCCATCATGCTGTCGCTGCTGCCGCTCTCCGCGGTCGGCGACATATTTGGCTATAAGCGCGTCTATCTCGCCGGTCTGGTGCTGTTTGGCGCTGCGTCGCTCGGATGTGCGCTTGCACCCTCGCTTCTGGTTCTGACCGCGATGCGCGTGGTGCAGGGTTTGGGCGCGGCGGGCGTTATGAGCGTGAATATGGCGCTGGTGCGATTCATTCATCCGATCAATCGCCTGGGACACGGCATCGGCATCAATGCGGTGATCATTGCGGTTTCCGCTGCCGCCGGTCCGACCATCGCGAGTTCGATTTTGGCGTTTGCCCCTTGGCCATGGCTGTTCGCGATCAAGGTGCCGATCACCGTGGTGGCTGTGGCGATCGGCATCTATACGTTGCCCGAAACGCCGCGCGCCACGCACCCTTTCGACGTGGTGAGCGCGATCCTGAGCACGATCACCTTTGGAATGTTGATCGCATTCCTGGATGCGTTCAGCCGCCCGACCCCGCCTGCCCTTATCGCGGCGGAGCTCGCGCTCACACTGGCGTCGGGATTCGTCCTCTATCGCCGCCAGCTCCAGATGCCCTTACCGCTTTTGCCGGTCGATCTGTTGCGCATTCCGATGTTCGCGCTTTCGGCCAGCACCTCTTTTTTCTCGTTTCTGGCGCAGACCTTGGCCTTCATCGCTCTGCCGTTTCATTTGCAGGCGCTCGGCTACTCCGTGGTCGACACCGGGCTTCTGATGACGCCGTGGCCGCTTGCCACGGCGGTGTTTGCGCCGATCTCCGGGAGGCTTTCCGATCGTTATCCGGCGGGGCTTTTGGGCTTGTTGGGGCTTGCGGCTTTTGCTGCGGGCCTTGCCGCCCTTGCCATTCTTTCGGATCGCACCAGCATGGCCGATGTCTCCTGGCGCATGGCGCTCGCCGGTGCAGGCTTCGGTCTTTATCAATCGCCCAACAACCGAACCATGCAAGCCTCCGCTCCACGCTCGCGCAGCGGCGGGGCAAGCGGCATGCAGGCAATGGCGCGGCTTCTCGGGCAGACGGTCGGTGCGGCACTCACGGCGCTGATCTTCGCGCGGTTCCTGCCGGGCGCCATGACGGCGGTGTGGTTCGCCGCGGGCTTTGCCCTCGTCGGCGCCGTTGTCAGCGCCCTGCGCCTAAGCGATTTGCCGCAGCCGAAGGACTGACCGCCGCCGGTTCCTTGTCCGTTCTATTGGTCAAAAGTCCCAGGAGCCGTGTCTTTTGCTCCTCGAAATTTGATCGCACCCGCCTCTTTTTTCGTTTCGTGCGTTTCAATGGCGGCGGCGGCATAGCCGCGCGCTTGTCTGCAACGAGAATTTAGAGGAATCCCTATGAAAACAAATTCTTTTAGCGCGTTGGTCCTGTCGGCCGCGACGGTGCTTCTGATCGGGTGCAACCAGAACAATCCCGCCCCTGGTACGGAACCGGCGACCGCTGTCCCCGTGCCTGTGCCGGGTCCTGCGGTCGTGGTGCCGGAGCCCGTGCCCGTACCGGGAGCGCCAGGCCCCGCGGGCGCGGAAGGTGCGCCCGGCGCACCGGGAGCTCCTGGGGCGCCAGCTCCGACCCCGTAACGGAATAGACAAGGAGCGGAAGGCGCCGGGACGCCTTCCGCTCCTTTAACGCCGACCGGGAGTGACCTGGCCGCGGCTTGCGCGGCCGGAGGGCACGAGCTTTTCGGGATGCGCGTGGGTCAGTCTATGGCGAGATCGCGAAGCTGACCGCTGCGAAACTCACAGTGGCTGCCGCCACAATTGCGATGAAAATGAAATAGCCAAATACGACTCTTTCCACCCGGGTCGGCGCTCCTGCAGGCGCTGCGTCGAATTCGTAATTCTCACTCATTGGCGTCCTTTGATGGAGTCCGTAGGGGTTTGGATATCAGCCCACGAAGAATTTGGTTGGAGTGTTCGCGTTGATGGTTAAAAGCAATGGTGGCGTCATGATGGCCGGAACCGAGCACGCGAGACGCGGTTTCCATTTCAACCGTGATGAGACGCCGGATGTTTGCCCTCGAGACCGTCAAGCGAACGGTGGAAAAAATGACCGGGCTTGCCCGACCCACCGGCCGGGACTTGCAAGGATTCGTGCGCCTGCGCAAGCCTCACATCTTTCACTTCTATGGGCGCGACGGTCCTTTGGTTCATCAATGGTAATAGGACCACCCGGCTAGGCCTTTGACCCGCGCAATTGCGCAAATCTTTTTTAATCCCCTGAACCTAGACTGGGCTGGAAGCGCCTGATGGTTTGGCGCGGCCGCGGCGCGGCCACCATCCGCGAAGTTTCGTCATAGGGGAGAATTTCATGGCCAATGTGCGCACACTCAAGAATGAGAAAACCGGCAAGGACGTTCTGACACGGGCGTCGGGCTGGTGCAGCGATGCGATCGAGGTCGCCACCGAGGCGGCGGAAGGCGTCGGCGAATGGGGGAACGAATCCCTGAATGATGCCCGCAAAGTCGTGCGCACCCGGCCTCTGGCGGCCTGTGCGGTCTCGTTGAGCGTGGGAGCCATCATCGGCCTGCTCCTTATGCGCTGACGCGCCTTCGCGGCCGTTAGCGTAGAGCAAGCTCAGACGGATCGATCTGCTGCAGCCGCGGAATCGATCATGTGGCCGTTCGAGGGCCAATCTGCCTGTTGTCTACCCATCTCGACGAGCGCGGCGATGCGCTCATAATCCTGGGCCGTCAGCAACATGGCTTCCCGTTCGCCTGGTGCCATGGAGTGCGCGAGCTCGCGGAATTCCTCGGCCCTGTGTCTGAAAACGCGAGCTTTGTGTGAACCCATTCCCCAATCCCTGATACATCAAGCGTTTTTACGATTGGAACGGCGCAGCGGTTCCCGCCACTGGGGTGCGGTATAATGGCCGGGGCTCCGCCTCGCGAGTTCGGAATGGGTTTTTGGTTAAGTCCGGACCGGAGCCGAAACCGCCCGCGGGCCCAAAAGACCAATTCGGCCATCGTAACCTTCGTTGTCACCAAGGCTTGATGGTCGTAATATCCCTCACGTGGGATAGGGTTTGTTCTGGCGTAACTGGTCGATTTCGGCTCTGACGGGAATGCAGGGTCCGGGCTTTTTGAATGCCCCCTTCAACAATCGATTCATAGGAGATGTGCATGCCTAAGTTCGGGTCCCACACAGTTGCAAACGCACGCTTGCTCGTAAGCGGCATTATCGGCGCCCTTCTTTGCAGCAGCGCTGCGCTTCTGCCGGCCTGGGCCGCGGATGACGCCTCAAAGACGACCCCCGACCTCATGGCGGGCGGCATGGGATGGAACTCCGCCGGTGGTCTCACCGCCGTGCCGGGCAGCCCCAGTCCTGTCGTTCAGGATCCCAAGGTCAAATATGTCCCGAACAATGTCGGTGGGCAGCCGACATGGAGAGTCGCGGATTTGAACAATCCCAATCTTACGCAATTTGCCAAGGACGGGCTGAAAAAGGCCAATGACATGGTCGCCGAAGGCTTTGCCATGTACAACCGCACGTCGCGTTGCTGGCAGCCCGGCGTCGCAGCCCTCAACACCAGTCCCGGACGCACCTATTTCCTTCAGACGCCGAAGGAAGTCAGGATCATCTGGCAGCGCGATCAGATCGTGCGCCACGTCTATCTCAACGTGCCGCATAGCGCCAATCCCAAGCCGTCCTGGAATGGAGAATCGGTCGGCCATTACGAGGGCGATACGCTCGTGGTCGACACGATCGGCCAGACCACCAACAGCTTCGTCGACCTTTTCCGCACACCCCATAGTGAAAAGCTGCATGTGGTGGAGCGCTATCGCATCATCGAAGGCGGTAAGGCGCTACAGGTCGAAATGACCATCGACGACCCGATAGCCTTCGTACAGCCCTGGAAGGGCACCAAGCGCTGGGAAAAGGTTACAACCCAAGCGGCCAGCATGGGGAACGTTACCGGCACATTTGCGGAGGAAATCCGCTGCATGGACGGGGAAATGGTGAATCCGTTCAATCAGCAATACGCATCAAAGCTGGAACCCTTGCCGACGGATCGCGACGGCGCGGAGCAGCGCCTTCTGAGCGGCGGCTGACAGCATCTGCGGAACCGAAGACTGAATAGAGCTGTGCTCTCGTTGAGCGCACAGCCCTTCGTGCGCTTGCGCGCGGTTTCACCAAATTTCTTCGAATCCGAACGCTGGTCCTAACAGCGTGCTGAAGCCAGCCTGAAGCGCGTAACGGCGATACATGCCGCGCGCCGATACACGCGCTGATTCTACGGCGCCGTCATCTTATCCACCGAAAAGAAGCGGAGTTCGTCCGCCGGACGACTGTTGCGCGGTCTGGCGCGTGATACCAAGCGCTGTCCCGGAGAGAACAAGAATTCATGCCGATGATGCCGCCCGATAGCGACCTGAAAAAGCATCTTGCGAACAGACGTTCCCTTGCGGAAGCACAAGCAACCTATTTTGCGTCCCGCAACCGCGCGGGGCCGCAAAACGAAGCCCATGACCTTCGGGGGCTGCGAGAAGACATCGTGTATCAAGGGATCGATCGAGTGATCGCAACCGATGACGCTTCCAGCGAGACGGACTGGAGACGCGTTGTCGCCGTCGCCCGCGCTTCCGCGAAACGCGCCCAGAGACGGTAGCAGCGTTCATTTGGCGAGCCGCTGGTCGGATCGGATAAGACCGATCAGAAGTCGGGCTTCTCCGCGACCGGCATATGGTAGTCGAAAAGATTGAGGTTGTTCTCGGCACAGATGTCTTCGAGATAGGGCTCGCGCCCGCGTTCGTGGCGCACATAGCTCGACCAGGGCTGGTTGAAGGTGTCCGGATCGTCCACGGTGATGTTCACTTCCAACCCCTTTCCGCCTTCGATGAGATGCCAGCGCTCGACAACGTGCAGCTTCTCGGTGTGCGGCGTGCGGAAGGCATCGACGACGGTCTTGGTGTTCTGGCCGACGGTATCGACGACG
>DATHDZ010000283.1:0-2554 GCA_035318785.1 Micropepsaceae bacterium | reverse complement strand
TTCGTCGATGCGCGCCCCCGGATCGGGCTGCCGGACTTCGAGGCCTCCCAGGCGGGGGTGGTGTGGCGTTTCCGCAACGAGGGCAATCGGGCGTCCTTTGTCGCCCACCCCGATATCTACGGGCCCCAGTTCGGTGGGTACGATCCGATCGATCTGGCGCGCGGCGTCACCTATGCCGGTAACCCCCGGTTCTGGCTGATCTCGGAACAACGGCTTTATCTGTTCGGCCGCGAGGAAAGCCGGGATGCCTTCGCCGCCGATCCGAAGCGCTTCCTGCTGGACGCCAGCGCGCGCTGGCCGGCGATAGAGAAGACTCTGGCCCGCTAGCTAGCGGCCAAGCCTGTCATGCCCGGCCTTGGTGGATTCCTCACGGCGCCGCCGAAGGATCGCCCCAGGCGATGAATTCCGGCACGATAAAGCCTTCGCGCTGCTCGCCAAAACGCAGATCTTTGCCGCGCGCATCCGTGATCTTGCCGCCAGCGGCCGTGACGATCGCGTGTCCTGCCGCGACATCCCATTCGCTGGTGGGGGCGAGGCGGGGATAAATGTCGGCTTCGCCTTCCGCCACGCGGCCGAATTTGACCGCCGAGCCGAGGCCGTGCCGGATCGCGCCTGGCCTCGCCTCGATAAAGGCTTCAGTCCTTATATCCCCGTGCGATCGGCTGACGGCCACGATCCAGGGGGTGCCGCGTTGCGGCAGGGGGCGGGTACGGATCGGCTCGGCCGCCCGCACCGACGCTTCCCGCGTCAGCAGCCGTTCGGCGCCTCGACCCACCACTCCCCGCCATATCAATCCGAGTGCCGGCGCGCCGATGATACCCAGGATTGGCGTCGCGTCCGTCACCAACGCGAGATTGACCGTAAACTCGTCGCGGCCGGCGACAAATTCCTTGGTGCCATCAAGCGGATCGATCAGAAAGAAACTGCCGCGATAAGGTGGCTTTGCCGGATGAACGCGCTCCTCGGATAGCGCCGGCACCCCGGGAACCAGCCGCGCGAGACCATCGCCGATGATCCGGTCGGCAGCCAGATCCGCTTCCGTTACCGGCGAACCGTCCGCCTTGCCGTCGATCTGCATCGCGGCGCGGTTGACGGCGAGAATGGCCGCTCCCGCCCGGATCACCAGATCGGTCAAGGGTTCCATCAGCGCGGCGGCGGCGGCGGCGTCGATCACCGGTCTCGACGAACGTGCCTCATTCATTGGCAGGCCTCATAATTCAGTCCGTCTTTGCCGCGGAACACCTTGTGTTGGCAGCATGCGCGTCCGCAGTGTATCAAGCCAGCCAGCATGCGCGATTCGCCGTGTTCGCGCTTTCGCGGATTTCCAGGAACATCATATGTCTGGTACCTCGTCTCCCGTTCCCGCCCCCGACGCGCTCGAACTCGCGGCGCTGTTATGTTCACGGGTTTGCCACGATCTCATCAGTCCGGTCGGCGCCATCGTCAATGGGCTCGAGGTCCTCGACGACAATCCCAAACCGGACGATCGTGAATTCGCGCTCGATTTGATCCGCAAAAGCGCCAAGACCGCATCGGCGCGATTGCAGTTTTGCCGCCTGGCCTTTGGGGCTGCGGGCTCGACGAGCGCGCAGATCGATCTGGGCGACGCGCTGACCATGGCGCGGGGTCATCTTGAAGACGGCAAGACCACGATCGCGTGGAATTTGCCGCGCATATTGCTTCCGAAGAACCGGGTCAAACTGCTCCTGAACATGATGGTGATTGCGCAGCAGACCATACCGCGTGGCGGCGTGCTCACGGTCGATTCGATCGGCGAAGGCGAGGCAATCGGCTTTCGCGTCAGTGCGGCCGGGCTAAACGCGCGCATGCCGCAAAATATCGCGGACCTCTTGAGTTCGGACTCGACCTCTGGCGTCGATGCCCATGCGGTGCAGCCTTATTACACGCGGCTCCTGGCCCAGGCTTGCGGACTGAAAGTGGTGCTTGCGCCCGAGGGCGAAGCGGTGGTGGTGACCGCTTCCTGAGCCGAGATATGGTTAACCAACGGTTTACGGCCAGCCTCCGGATTCAATGAGGCTGGCTTATCTCTTTGTTGAGCCCGTTCTTTTCCATTTACTCAACCAATATTAAACCCTTTGCATAGAAGCTGGCCAAATTCCGAAAGGCGTGGCGAAGTCGCGCGCCCCTGCGTGAAGGCTAGTTTCATATGGACGATTTGTTGCGGGAATTCCTGACGGAAACCAGCGAAAGTCTGGATACTGTCGATAACCAGCTGGTTCGGTTCGAGCAGGATCCGAACAACGCGAAGATTCTCGATAACATCTTTCGCCTGGTCCACACCATCAAGGGCACTTGCGGCTTTCTCGGGCTGCCGCGCCTGGAAGCGCTGGCCCATGCCGGCGAGACCCTGATGGGCAAATTTCGCGACGGCATGCCGGTGACCGCCGATGCGGTCACGCTGATCCTGAGCAGCATCGATCGCATCAAGGAAATTCTCGGAGGGCTTGAGGCCACCGAAACAGAGCCGGAAGGCACCGATCAGGATCTGATCGTCAAGCTTCAGGAGATGGTCGAGCGCGGGATGCAGGCGATG
>DATHDZ010000282.1:0-3058 GCA_035318785.1 Micropepsaceae bacterium | reverse complement strand
GCATATGAACGGCGGCGCTTAACGCAAGGTTTTCTTGCGCCTCGGTCCCCAGTTTCCGCACCGTCAGGGTGCGATTTTCCGCTTCCCGGCGCCCCGCGACCAGCAAATAGGGCACTTTGACCAGGGAATGCTCGCGCACCTTATAGTTGATTTTTTCGTTACGAAGGTCGGCCTCGACCCTGATGCCGGCCGCCTTCAGCGCTTCCACGGCTTCCATCGCGTAGGAATCCGCGTCCGAGACCACCGTCGCTACGACCGCCTGGACGGGCGCGAGCCATAGCGGGAATTTGCCGGCGTAATGCTCGATCAGCACGCCGACGAAGCGCTCCATCGAGCCCAGCACGGCGCGATGCAGCATCACCGGCGCATGCTTGGCGCCGTCCTCGGCGATATAGGAGGCGCCGAGGCGCTCGGCGGTGTTGAAGTCCACCTGGAGCGTGCCGCATTGCCAATCGCGCCCGATGGAATCGCGCAGCACGAATTCGAGCTTCGGCCCGTAGAACGCGCCCTCACCGGGGTTGAGATGGAAATCGAGGCCTGCGGCCTTGGTCGCCGTTTCAAGCGATCGTTCCGCCATATCCCATATGACGTCGCTGCCGATGCGGTTGTCCGGCCTGGTGGCGAGCTTCACGCGCACATCCTCGAAGCCGAGATCGCGATACACCTCCATCAGCAGCTTGCAGAAGGAGATGGTCTCGCCGGTGATCTGCTCATGGGTGCAGAAGATATGCGCGTCGTCCTGGGTGAAGGCGCGTACCCGCATGATGCCGTGCAGCGCGCCGGACGGCTCGTAGCGGTGGCAGGAGCCGAACTCGGCCAGGCGCAGGGGCAGCTCGCGATAGGATTTCGTACCCTGCTTGAAGATCTGCACATGGCCGGGACAGTTCATCGGCTTGACCGCGAGGGTTTTGGCTTCGTCCTCGACTTCGGCGACGAACATGTTGGCCCGGTAATTCTCCCAATGGCCCGACAGCTCCCAAAGCTTGCGGTCGATCAGCAGCGGTGTCTTCACCTCCTGATAGCCAGACTTGTCCAGCTTGCGCCGGATGTACTCTTCCAGCGTGTGGTAAAGCGCATAGCCCTTGGGATGCCAGAACACCTGGCCGACGGCTTCCTCCTGCATATGGAAGAGGTCCATCTCCCGGCCGAGCTTGCGATGGTCGCGCTTCTCGGCCTCCTCGATGCGCTTGAGATAGGCTTCCAGCTCTTTCTCGTCGCGCCAGGCGGTGCCGTAGATGCGTTGCAGTTGCGCGTTCTTGGCGTCGCCGCGCCAATAGGCGCCCGCGATCTTGGTCAGCTTGAAGCCCTGGCCGATTTTGCCGGTCGAAGCGAAATGCGGTCCCCGGCAGAGATCGTGCCAATCGCCGTGGTAATAGACCGTGATCTCGTCACCGGTGGGCAGGTCGCGGATCAGCTCCGCCTTGTAGTGCTCGCCGATCTCTTCGAAATGGCAGATCGCTTCGTCGCGCGGCCACACCATACGCTTGGTCGGCAAGTCCCGCGCGACGATCTCGCGCATCTTGGCTTCGATTTTGGGAAGGTCGTCGGGCGTGAACGGCTCCTTGCGTGCGAAATCGTAATAGAACCCGTCCTCGATCGCGGGGCCGATGGTCACCTGAGTCCCGGGGAAAAGCTCCTGCACCGCCATGGCGAGCACATGGGCGGTGTCGTGCCGGATCAGTTCCAGCGCTTCAGGATCCTTGCGGGTGATGATGCGGATCTTCGCGTCCCGTTCGATGGGGCGGAAAATGTCCCATTCCTTGCCGTCGACCACGATTGCGAGCGCCGCTTTGGCTAGTCCGGGACCGATGGCGGCCGCCACCTCCGCGCCGGTGACCCCGCGCGTGAACGTCAATACCTTGCCGTCGGGCAAAGTGAGGTTCACCGGGGGTGCAGTCGCGGTCATCGACACGGGAGTCTCTCCAATTTTTTTCACCATGGCCGGGCTCGACCCGGCCATCCTGCCTGCGCGGGCCTGCGCGTAGAAGTGTTGTTTGTGAGAAGATGGAGGGTCGGGTCAAGCCCATGCAAGAAGGAACACGGGCGCTCGCCCTCCTGCTCAGTCCCGCGGCGTGGATTTTCTGGGCCGATCGATCAGCTTGCGGTAGACGTCCAGCGTGTCGGCGCACATGCGTTCGACCGTGAAGTTCGCCTGGATATGGGCGCGGCCCTTGGCGCCCATGGCTTTCAGGTCCGCCGGCGAGCGCGCGAGCAAGTCGCGCAGCGCTTCGGCAAGGGCGGTGGCGCTGCCCGGCGTCACCAACAAGCCTGTTTCACCCGATCGCACGGTTTCGCGGGCCCCGCCGTGATCTGTTGCGATGACCGGCCGGCCCATCGCGGCGGCTTCGGGCGGAACGCGCCCGAAGGCTTCCGGATCGGTGGAGGCCGAGACCACAATGTCGGCCGCGAGATAGGCCGCTGCCATGTCGGTGACATGATCCGACACCACGACCACATCTTCGAGCCCGCTTTCTTTTATCAGGGCGATCATCTCGCTGACGTAGCTGTTGTGCCCTTGGAGCCCGCCGGCGATCACGGCTCGCACGCCCGAGGGCAGGAAGCCCTCGCGTTTCATCCGCGCAAGCGCCCGCACGAATACCAATTGCCCCTTCCAACGCGTCAGGCGGCCGGGGAGCAGGATCATGCGCTCGCGATCCTTCGCAAGCCACCAATCCCGCATCGTCGCAACCCGTTCGGAAGAAACGTGGTTGGGATCGAAATAGGCGAGGTCCATCCCGCGCGGGATGATGGTCAAGTTCTTAGGCGGGAAGCGGTAGGTGGCCAGAATGTGCCGCGCGGTCCACTGGGAATTCGCGATCACGGCATCGCCGCGCGCCATCACCGAATTGTACCAGCGCTTCAGAGGCCCTTTCGCATTGTAGATACCATGATAGGTGGTGACGAACGCCGCGCCGGTCATGCGCGCCGCGATCAATGCGCTCCAGGCGGGCGCGCGCGAGCGGGCGTGCACGATCGAAACGTTCTGTGAACGGATGATATTGGCAAGGGCAACCGCATTGATGATGATGCGGTGCGGACTCTTACTGGCCATCTTCGC
>DATHDZ010000281.1:0-3657 GCA_035318785.1 Micropepsaceae bacterium | reverse complement strand
ACCTTGAGGAGAATCGAGCGCCCCGCTTCCAGAAAGGGACGCGAGGCTGCCAGCGCCTCGGAGAAGACCATCACCTCGAACATGCCGCTGGGATCGGAAAGACCGACAAAGGCAAAAGGATCGCCGCTTCTGCCACGTCGCTCCTGGCGCCGGATCACGGTGCCGGCCAGTGTCGCTTTCACCGAGGAGCGGCGTGCGTCCGCGATCAGATCGGCATAGCGCGTGACACCAAGCCGCCTGAGCGATTGTGCATAGGCGTCGAGCGGATGGCCCGAGAGATAGAAACCGATCGCAGCGAACTCCTCCGCCAGGCGCTCATGCACCGGCCATTCGTCGGCGGCAATGAGGGGAAGCGTCTGGCGCTGCGTCTCTGCCGCACCGAATAGATTCGACTGCCCGGCATCGCGGTCGCGCATATTGCGCGCCGCATCGCCCAGGATGATATCCGCCGATTGAACCAATTGCCGCCGGTTGGCGTGAAGCGCATCGAAGGCCCCCGCCCTCACCAAGCTTTCGAACGCGCGCTTGTTGATCAGCTTAGGATCGATCCGGCGGGAGAAATCGGCGATGGAGCGGAACGGCCCGCCCGCTTCGCGTATGGCGACGACATGGTCCATCGCTTGGCGGCCGACATTCTTGACCGCCGCCAGCGCGTAGTAGATGACGCCACCGCCGGTTCGTTCAACCTCGCCGCCGTTGCCGGCATCGCAGGCAAAGAACGCTTGCGAGCGATTGATGTCGGGCGCGCGCACTTCGATGGAGAGGCGCGCCGCCTCCTGGCGGAAAATGTTGAGCCGGTCGGTGTTGCCGGTGTCCAGGGTCATCGACGCCGCCAGGAACTCGACGGGATAATTCGCTTTGAGATAAGCGGTCTGATAGGCGACCTGCGCGTAAGCCGCAGCGTGGCCCTTGTTGAAGCCGTAGCCTGCGAATTTCGCGGCCTGTTCGAAAATCTGCTCCGCGACGTCCTTCGAGATGCCCTGGGCCGCAGAGCCTTTCAGGAAGGCTTCGCGCTGTTGGGCCATTTCGGACGGAATCTTCTTGCCCATGGCGCGGCGCAGCAGGTCGGCCTCGCCCATGGTGTAGCCGGCAAGTTCGCGCGCAATGCGCATCACGTCTTCCTGGTAGGTCATCACGCCGAAGGTTTCGGAGAGGATCGGCTCCAGGCTGGGATGCAGATAGTCCGGTTTCTCGCGGCCGTGTTTGCAGGCGATGTATTTCGGGATCGAATCCATCGGGCCCGGCCGATAGAGGGCCACCAACGCCACCAGATCGTTGATGTGGTCGGGCCTGAGCTTCTTGATCAGGTCCCGCATGCCCTGGCTTTCGAGCTGGAACACGCCGACGCATTCGCCTCGCGACAGCATCTCGAAGGTCGGGGGATCGTCGAAATCGATCCGCTGCGTATCGAGTGCGATGCCGCGCGCCTTCAGCAGCTCTTCGGTTTTGGCGATCACGGTGAGCGTCTTCAAACCCAGGAAGTCGAATTTGACGAGCCCGGCCCTTTCCGCGTCCTCATAGTCGAACTGCGTGACCGGCATTTCCGAGCGCGGATCGCGATAGAGCGGCACGATCTCGTCGAGCCGCCGGTCGCCGATGACGACGCCCGCCGGATGGGTCGAAGCATGGCGGTAGAAGCCCTCGATCTTCTCCACGGTGGCGAAGAGCCGCCGCACGTTTTCTTCCTGCTCGGCGGCCTGCTTCAAACGCGGCTCGCTTGCCACCGCATCCATTAGCGAAACGGGCTTGCCCGGGGGGTTGGGAATGAGCTTCGCCAGCCGGTCGACCAGGCTGAACGGCAATTGCATCACGCGGCCGACATCGCGCACCGCGGCCCGCGCCTGCAGCGAGCCGAGCGCGATGATCTGGCCGACGCGATCGCGGCCATATTTCGCCTGCACGTAACGCACCACTTCGTCGCGCCGCTCTTGACAGAAATCGATGTCGAAGTCCGGCATGGAAACGCGTTCGGGATTGAGGAACCGTTCGAACACCAGTCCGAAGCGAATGGGATCGAGATTGGTGATGTCGAGCGCCCAGGCGACAAGCGAGGTCGCGCCCGAACCGCGCACGCCCACCGGAATCCCGTTCGCGCGGGTCCATTTCATGAAATCCGAGACGATCAGAAAATAGCCGGGGAAACCCATGCCGATGATGACGCCGAGCTCGAATTCCAGGCGGTCCCAATAGGTCTTCTCCTCGCCGAAGAGCCCGTGATCGGCAAGCCGCCGCTTCAATCCCGCTTGTGCCTGGGCGCGCAATTCGTCGGCGGGCGTCAGGCCGGATTCCGGGATGAATTGCGGCAGGATCGGCGTGCGCTTTTTGGGCCGGAAGGCGCAGCGGCGGGCAATTTCGATGGTGTTCTCGATGGCTTCGGGAAGATCGGAGAACAACGTTGCCATCTCTTCCGCGCTCTTGAAGCGATGCTCTGGCGTCAGGCGGCGGCGGTCTTCCACGTCGAGGAATGTGCCGTCGGAGATGCAGAGCAAAGCGTCATGGGCCTCGTACATGTCCTCGCCACCGAAATGCACGTCATTGGTGGCGACGAGCGGCAGGCCTTTGGCGTAGGCGAGATCGATCAGCTTCTCTTCGACGGCCGCTTCATTGGGAAGGCCGTGGCGCTGCAATTCGACATAGAGGCGATCGCCGAACAGATTCGCGAGCCTGTCCAACAGGAGTTCGGCCGCCTGAGGCTGGCCGTCGGCAAGAAGCCGATTCACGGGTCCGTTCGGGCCACCGGTCAGAAGAATCAGACCTTGCGCATAGGCAGCGAGATGCTCGGCCGAGGCATGCGGAAGCTCTCCCGCTCCCACCTCGAGATAGGCGCTGGAGAGAAGCTTGGAAAGCTGGATATAGCCTTGATCGTCCTTCACCAGGAGCGCGACGGAAGGATAGGAGCGCGGGGTCTGCATATGGATTTGCGGAGCCGCGCCCGGTTCCATATCCACCGACAGGGTGACACCGACGATGGGCTGCACGCCGCTCTTGGCCAGCGTGTCCGAGATCTCGTAAGTGCCGAAGAGATTGTTGGTGTCGGTGACCGCGACCGCCGGCATGCGCATGTCACGCGCGAGCTTGGCCAATTCCTTAGGGCGGACCGCGCCTTCGAGCAGCGAATAGATGCTGCGCACGCGCAAATGCACGAAATTCGCGTGGCCGGATTTGTTCGCATGGCCGGATTTGGCGGAAACGGGCTGGACGCCCATGGATCACCTAGTGAGGATTCGTGTTTCGCGAGTATCGGCCAGCGGGCGCCGCCACGCACGGCACTCTGCCGACCGTCCACAGGACTAATCCCGTTCCGCGCGGCGCTCGGAGGCAAATCAGCCGAGCAACGCCTCCCCCGCAAAGGCCAGCACGAGGGCCGAGGCCACGAATATCAGCATGCTCACCCCTGCGACCACTTCCTGAAACCAAAGCGCCATGTCCGCCTCCTGGACTCAAAGAGGCAGTGTTCTTATTATGTTCTCAAACGACGGTCAAGATTATATACTTGACTGACGGAAATGGAACAACTATCCCCGACAGCCGACAGGCCGTTACTCGAACAAAAATGCGAAGCGTGTGATGGCTCCGGTAGGCAGGCTGGGGGCCTTAGATGCGGGCTATGTGATGGCCTGCGCCTTGTGCCTACAGACTTGGGAGACCAAGTGCTTG
>DATHDZ010000280.1:0-10095 GCA_035318785.1 Micropepsaceae bacterium | reverse complement strand
CGGCTCATTCCCAACAAGCCGATCCGGTTTGTCGTCAACACGCACCACCATTTCGACCATTCCGGCGGCCTGCGTCCGTTCGGTGCCGAAGACATCGTCGTCGTCACGCATGAATCCAATTTCAATTATTACGAAGGCATCGTGTTCGATCTTCGTCCACGCATGATTCAACCCGACCGGCTGTCGATCGCACCGCGTCAGGTCCATTACGTGCTGGTGAAGGACAGCTACAAGATCAGCGACGGCAATCAGGAAATGGACATCTTCCACGCCGACCAGCTCGAACATGCCGAGGACATGCTGATCGTCAATTTCCCCAAGCTGAAGATCGTGTATGAGGCGGATCTGTGGAATCCTGCTCCGGCCGGCGCACCGCAGCCGCCGATCAGCGCCCAGAACATGAACTTCGTCTACAATATGGAACGCCTGGGCATCCAGGCCGACACCGTCGTGTCGACCCATACCGGCGTCCATCCGATGAGCGATTTCCTCAAATTCGTCGGCCGTCCTCAGATCGTGGCGCGCGGCGGCGGTCTGAACGCGGCGCTTAACCAATAGGCTTTCACTTTAGGGCGGAGCGATTTGCGTCGCTTCGCCCGTTTGTTTCGCGCGAGCGCGATGCTATCACCTGCCGCATGCAGTTCGGCATTCTTCTGGCAATCGCGATCGGCGGGGCTTTTGGCTCGATCGCCCGCCATTACCTTTCCACCGGCATCTACAATGCGACGGGAGCCGCGTTTCCCTATGGCATCCTCGGCGTCAATGTGATGGGCGGACTGATCATGGGGATCGTCGTCGAACTGGGCGCGCTGAAGCTGAACTATAGTCCCGAAATACGGGCCTTCCTCACCACCGGCATTCTCGGCGGGTTTACTACGTTTTCCGCGTTCTCGCTCGACACGGCGCTTCTGATCGAGCGTGGAGATTGGCTTGGCACCGCGGTCTATATCGTGGCATCGGTGGCGCTCTCGGTCGGCGCTCTGTTCACCGGCCTGTGGCTGGTGCGGGCGATCGCATGAGCACGACCGCAGAGGTGCACGAAGAGGAAGCCGGCGTCCGTCTCGACCGCTGGTTCAAGCGCCATTACCCGACATTGGGCCATGGCCCGTTGGAGAAATTGCTCCGCACCGGCCAGGTTCGCGTCAATGGCAAGCGCGCCAGCGCCGGCGATCGCCTGGAGGTGGGGCAGATGATCCGCATTCCCCCTCAGCTTCAGGGAGAGGCCGTCCCGCCAATGCCGCGCCAGGAACCCGTGGGCGGCGTCGACAAGGACCTGATCGAACGGATGGTCATCTATGAGGACCCTTCGGTCTTCGTGCTCAACAAGGCGAGCGGCATTCCAACCCAGGGCGGCTCCGGAGTCAGCCGCCACATCGACGGACTGCTCGAGGCGTTGCAGGGCAAGAAGCGGCAAAAGCCTCGCCTCGTGCACCGGCTGGATCGCGACACGTCCGGCGTTCTGGTGGTGGCGCGCACGCTTCCCGCTGCCGCCGCGCTTTCCGAATCGCTGCGCCACCGCGACGCGCGCAAGATCTATTGGGCGCTGACCAAGGGCGTGCCGAAGCCCCATCAGGGCGTGGTCAAATTGGCCCTCGCCAAAGAAGCCGGTTTCGGCAAGCACGGGCGCGATGAGCGCATGACGCCTGCGGATGACGATGCGGCAGATGCCAAATCCGCCACCACCTATTATGCGGTGATGGGCACGGCCGCCTTCGAATATGCCTGGGTCGCGCTTCGCCCGGTGACCGGACGCACGCATCAGCTTCGCGCACATCTTGCCCATCTCGGCACGCCCATCGTCGGAGATTTCAAATATGGCGGCGAAGCGGCGAAAGGGCAGGGCGAGCTTGAAGACCGGCTGCATCTCCATGCCCGCTCCATCGACATCGCGCATCCCGACAGCGGGCGCTTGCGCGTCACCGCGCAATTGCCGCCTCACATGGTTCATGCGTGGCGGCTGTTCGGCTTCGATGTGGAGAGCACCATCGACCCGTTCGCGGATGAGCGGAGAAAATGAGACGGGCGCGCTTCTATCGTGACGTCCTCGTGGAAAGGGCGGACGAGGGATATCGCATCTTGCTCGACGGCAAACCGATCCGGACGCCCGCGCGCGCGGCATTCCTTCTGCCGAGCGAGGCTTTGGCGCAAGCCGTCGCGGAGGAGTGGCGCGCCCAGGGCGAAAAATTCGATCCCGAATCCCTCCACCTTACCAAGCTCGCCAACACAGCCATCGACCGCGTCGCCGTGCACCGGGATGCGTTCATCGAGCAGTTCCTCGCTTTCGCCAAATCCGATTTGATCTGCTACCGCGCGACGGCGCCGCAGGATCTGGTCGCGCGTCAAACCGCGCAATGGGACTCGCTGCTCGAATGGGCCCAGGAACGGTACGGCGCGCAATTGCGCACGGGCGCGGGCATCGGTTTTGTCGAGCAGCCGCGGGAAGCCATCGAGGGACTCGCGCGCGCGCTGGCCGGCCGTGACGATTTCGTCCTTGCCGCTCTCAACGCCGCTGCGGCGATCACAGGCTCCGCGATCATTGCGTTTGGCTTGTCGGAAGGCCGCCTCGATGCGGACGAAGGTTTTGCCGCATCCCAGCTTGACGAGATCTACCAGGCCGAGAGATGGGGCGAGGACTCTGAGGCCTTGATCCAATCCCGCAGCAAAGCGGCAGAACTCACGAATATCACTCGCCTTTTTCAGTTTTGCGCTAAATAGCGCGGGGGCGTCTGTCGCTGACCCCGCGCGTGCTTACAATTCGTTATAACGGGGCAAATGGGATGGTCCTGTGGACACGGCTGACCTTTTCGAGAGGCTCGGACTTGCGCTTGCGATCGGTCTTTTGATCGGTCTTGAGCGCGGCTGGCGCGAACGCGATGAAGGCGATGGCACGCGCACGGCCGGCATCCGCACCTATGCGCTGATCGGCTTGCTGGGCGGATTGTGGGGCGCGATGACTCCGACACTTGGGCCGGTGCCAATGGCCGCAGCCGGACTCGCTTTTGCGGCAGCCTTCACGCTTTTCGAATATCGCGAGTCGGTGGCGCGCAAGAATTATTCCGTCACCGCCACGATCGTCGGGCTGATCGTCTTTGCGCTCGGCGCTTTTGCGGTTCTTGGAAACCGCGCGGTGGCGGGGGCCGCCGGCGTCGCCGTGGTGGCGCTCCTCGCCGCGCGCAATTGGCTGCACCAATTTCTCAGGAAACTCACCTGGGCCGAGCTGCGCTCCGTTGTCGTGCTGGCGACGATGACGTTCCTCCTGCTGCCGATATTGCCGGACATGCCGATCGATCCCTGGGACGCGATCAATCCCTATGAATTGTGGCTGCTGGTGGTGCTGATCGGCGCGGTGTCGTTTGCCGGCTATGTCGCGGTGCGCGCCTTGGGCGAGCAAACCGGTTTGGCGATAGGAGCCGCGGCCGGCGCTATCATCTCCTCGACAACGGTGACGATCAACTATGCGCGCCTTGCGGCGCAAGCGTCGAGCAGCGAAGGGATCCTATCTGTGGCGATTCTCATCGCATGGATGGTCAGTCTCACGCGCATGACCGCCATCGCGGTGGCGCTCAATCCGGTGTTATTTCCCCTGCTCGGCCCGCCGATTGGCGCGGCGCTTCTCATACTCGGCTTCGTCGCGGCCTTTTTTCTTTATCATGCGGGACAACAGAAGACGTCCACCGGCCGCTTGTTCGAAAATCCGCTCGATCTTCGCTTTGTGTTGCAGTTCGGCGCCCTTCTCGCCGCCATCATTGTCGCGACCAAGCTCTTGCGCAGTATGTTCGGCAATGCCGGCATCTTGGCCCTGGCCGGGATTACCGGTTTCGTTGATGTCGATCCGATCACGCTTTCTGCCGCAAGGCTCTCGCGTGAGGCGATCATGGTCACGACGGCCGCGGAAGCGATTCTGCTTGCGGGCACCGCGAATTTGGTGACCAAAATGGCGGCAACGATTGTCGTCGGCGGGCTTCGCCTCGGCTGGAAGCTTACGCTCGCAGGCGTGCTAGCTGTTGCGTCCGGGACGCTGGCGTTGGTAGCTATGGGAATAGGATGAGCGACGATTTCACCACGATGAACATCCGCATCGAAGGAGCGGTACAGGGCTGCGGCTTTCGCGACTTCGCGGTGCGCGAAGCCAATGCGCGAAAGCTCAAAGGCTGGGTGCGCAACCGCGCCGACGGCTCGCTCGAGGCGGTGGCTTCCGGCCCGACCAAGGAGGTCGAAGCCTTCATCACCGCCTGCATGAAGGGACCCGCGGGTTCGCATGTCACCGCGCTGAATCTTCAGCCCGTCGATCCGCCCGAGAGTCTCGGCTTTATTCGGCGGCCGTCGGTCTGAGCAGCCCGACCGATGGCGCTTGGACGCTTTTCATCAGCACGCCCCACACCGAGAACGCGAAGCAGAGCATCGCGCCCAGCACCAGGAATTCGCTGACGATCAATGGCGCAAGGAACGGCGAGCCATCGCCGAACGACAGGACCATCGCGAGCGATGGGAACATGATCGCAACGCCCGCATTGTTCAGCCAGAACGCCGCCCAGGCCAGCTTCTTGGAAGCATCGCCCGCCAGCGCGTAGAACGTCCCGTAAAGCGCCATCGTCACCCAGCCGATCAGATTGAGATGGGCATGTGCCGGCGCCAGCGTGAAATTCTCGGTTGCTCCCATGAAAATGCCGAAGCACATCCCAATCAGGACATAAATCGGCGCAACGGCGAAAAACCATAATGATACGCGCGGCATGGCAGCCCCCTGCAAGATTTGTCGAAGCGGACTGTATCGTTCAAACCGCCGGCGCCAAGTTATATTTTGAGATATTCCGAATTGGCGTCGCCGCGCATTTCCTTCGCCATGACCTTCAGGCGTTCCGAAGTGTGGTGGTTCATCTCGGGGTGCCGGTGAATGGTGGCAGCCAAATCCTCCAATTCCTTGGCCATGCGATCACAATCGGCGCCAGTGAAGCGCTTTTTCGGCGTCATCTCGTATTCCTCACATGAATTCTTAGCGCAATGCGCGCTCAGGTAACGCGATGAAGAGCAAAAAGCCCAAGCCCAAGCTGAAGCAACAGCTCAGCCCTCCGTCATGCGAGCATCGGCCACCGGTCCGAATATCTCTTCGAAGGCGAGCTTCAGCGCAACATCGACATCGGCCATGGTGACGGGGAGGCCAAGCGCCGCGAGGCTGGTGACGCCGAACTTCGCGTCGCGCACGCCGCACGGCACGATGCCGGAGAAATGTTCCAACTCGGGATCGACATTGAGACTGACGCCATGAAACGTCACCCAATGGCGCAGCCTCACGCCGATGGCGGCAATCTTATCTTCGCGTCCATCCCCGCGTGCGACCCATATGCCGATGCGGTCGCGCCGGCGCTCGCCCTTGACGTTGAATCGCGCGAGCGCACGGATCATCCACTCCTCAAGCGCGTGTACGAATCCTCGAACGTCGGGTTTGCGACGGTTGAGGTCGAGCATGACATAGGCCACCCGCTGCCCCGGCCCATGATAGGTGTATTGGCCGCCGCGTCCGCTTTGGAAGACGGGAAAGCGCGTCGAGATCAGATCGCCGTCCTTGGCGCTGGTTCCGGCGGTATAAAGGGGCGGGTGTTGCAGCAGCCACACCTGCTCGGGTGCCGACCTGCGATGGATGGCCTCGACGCGGGCTTCCATGTACCGGACGGCATCCGCATAGGGGACACTATCCCCGGTTATGGTCCATTCGATCGGGTCGGATGCGGCGTCCATTAACGGGCTAGAAAGCACAATGGGCCAGGATCGTCATCCACATCGTCACTGGGTCCCCGGAATCGCATGTCAGCGGTAAAAGACGTCAAAGTCGAGATTTCGGTCCTGCTGGGCCGTTCGATCATTCCCATGCATCAGCTGCTGCGCATGGGCCGCGGTGCCGTTATCGAACTCGATACCCATCAGGACGAGCCGGTGACGGTTCTGGCCAATGACAGGCCGGTTGCCAAAGGCGAAATCCTCATTGAAGGCGATCGCATCGCTGTCTCGATCACCGAAGTCTTGAAATCGTCGCTGACATAACACACAAATAACTGTAGAATAATTTATTCCCCAAGAAAATCTTGCATTATGAGGGGTTCGGGCCTAGCTCTACGTGAAATCATAATGGCGATTTCGGAGCGGCCATGTTGCCCATCATCCTGGACGGTTCCAATCTCAGTATCGCTATCGTCGGCGTCGGCGAGGGGGTGGTTCGCCGCCTTGCGATGCTGAAGGCTGCCGGGATCACGGACCCCGTCGTCTATTCTGATGCGCTTCCGGACGCCGACCAAATCGCGAGCCTACACATCCTCTTTATCGCCGGGCTGGATGAGGCGACGTCGCGTGAACTTGCCGGGATGGCGCATTTGGCGGGCGTGATCGTCAATGTGGAAGACGTCCCGTCGCTTTGCGATTTCCACGTGCCGGCGCAGGTCAGAAGGGGCGACCTCTTGCTGACGGTCTCGACGGGTGGCAGGGCGCCGGGTCTTTCGCGTGCGCTGCGCGAAGATCTCCAGCGCCGCTTCGGTCCGGAATGGGCAGAGCGCCTCGATGAAGTCGCCGATTTGCGTAATCAATGGCGTGCTCAAGGCTTGACCCCAAATGCGGTCTCGGAACGCACCCAGGCTCTTTTTTCCGAGCGGGGCTGGGCAGCGTGAGCGTCATCCCATTGCATCAAGGGGAGCGGCCGGTCTTGCCGGGGGCGATGCGCGACGAGCTTGCGAGACTGCGCGCCGCGACCGAGGGCCTGGATACCCATGGGCTTCTGCAATTCGCCCTGAAAGAGGCGTTTCCGGGCAAGATTGCGGTGGTCTCATCCTTTGCCGCCGAATCCGTCGTGCTGCTCCACCATGTTGCCGCGGTCGATCCGACGACGCCGATTCTGTTCCTCAACACCGGTAAGCTCTTCGGCGAAACGTTGCGCTACCGCGACCGGCTACAGGACGTGCTCGGTTTGACGGACATTCGCGCCATCGGGCCCCATCCCGATGACCGCAGAAAAACCGATCCGGAAGGCACGCTATGGAGCCGCGATCCGGATTCCTGCTGCAATTTTCGCAAAGTCGTGCCGCTCAGCCGCGCCATTGCCGGGTTCCCCGCGACGATCACGGGACGAAAGCGCTTCCAGACCGCGACCCGTGCGGCGATGACGCGCGTGGAATTGGCCGACGGCCGTTTTCGCTTCAATCCCCTGGTGGATTGGACGCCAATCGATCTCGCTCGCTACATCGAAGAGCACGGACTCCCCAAACACCCTCTGGTCAATGACGGCTATCCCTCCATCGGCTGCATGCCTTGCACGCGCCGTTTGGCTGCGGGCGAGGGGTATCGCGATGGCCGCTGGGCAGGCCTGGAGAAGGACGAATGCGGCATGCACGCAGGCGTCGACGGCGAAGGCATCTAGCGCCCTTCACATCGGGGGCTGGGTTTGTTACACCCCGCCGCCCCTCATACCCGTGCGGTCGTGGCGGAACGGTAGACGCGCTAGCTTGAGGTGCTAGTGGGGCAACCCGTGGAAGTTCGAGTCTTCTCGACCGCACCAGGCCCGCGCGAGCGCCCTCTCTGCAAAACAGGGCGATCACGGAACATTGATGTTCGGGGGGCGGACCGCTATTCTGCACGCTTGCGAAAAACCGGGAGGACTTAATGAGGAAATTGCTTCTAGCGTCGGTGGTTGCGTTGCTGCCGGCAGTAGCCTTTGGCGCCGAATCGGCCCTGAGCTGGGCCTATCCTGTTGCGCCCCAGGGCCTTCCCCCGGCGGACGGGACCAAGCTGCTCCAGGCCAAGGGCACGACCACCGGCATGAAGCTGACCCAAGTGCAGATCAACAATCAGTTCGGCCCGCCGGACTGGTTCCCGAACGAGCATCCGGCGATGCCGCCAACGGTCAAGAACGGCCGGGCGCCGCATGTCCGGGCCTGCATGCTCTGCCATCTCCCGAACGGCAACGGCCACCCCGAATCCGCCAGCGTGTCGGGTCTGACGGCTGGTTACATCATCGAACAGATGCATGAGTTCCGGGACGGCAACCGCACCAACAACCGCGCGCCTGTCATGGTGGAGATGGCCAAAGACATCACCGAGGCAGAGCTGAAGGAAGCTGCGGATTATTTCGCCAGCATCACGCCCGCCCAGCAGAAATGGATCAAGGTCGTCGAGGGTCCCACCGCGCCGAAGAATCATGTCGGCCCCGGCGGCATGCGTTTCTACGACAATGAAGGCGGTACCGTCGCGATCGCTCCCAACATGATCTACGAAGTGGCCGAAGACGGCGAAGGCGCCGAACTCCGCGACCAGCATGCGGGCTTTGTCGATCACGTACCGGCCGGCAGCATCAAGAAGGGCGAAGCTCTGGCCATGACGGGTGGCGGCGGCAAGACGATCCAATGCTCGATCTGCCATGGCGCCGACTTCAAGGGCATCGGCGATGTGCCGCGGCTCGCAGGACGTGGAGCCTATTATCTCATCCGTCAGCTCAACGACATCAAGACCGGCGCCCGCAAAGGCAATGCCGTCGCGCTGATGAAGCCCGTCGTCGAGAAGCTCTCCGACGAGGATATGGTCAACCTCGTGGCGTATATGGCATCGCGCAACCCGTAAGGTTTCGTTTCGAAGGCCGCCGTTTCCATTTTGGGAGCGGCGGCCTTTTTATTTTCATCGCTCGTCACTTCCTCGTCGAGTTGCCAATCCGTGACCCTACATCTGATCAAGCTTTGCGTCGGCGCAGACAGCATTGAAGACCTCGCCGATTGGCAGAAGAAGCGCGCCGCCGAACGCAAGAAAAAAGGCCAGCGGCCGGATATTTTCCATGTCACGCGGATGACGCCGAAGCGCGGCGACGAGCTCTTGGCAGGTGGCTCGCTTTACTGGGTCATCAAGGGGCAGATCGCGGTACGCCAGCGGCTGCTGGAATTGCGCCCGGTTGTCCGTGAAGGCCTGCCGCATTGCGCGCTGGTGCTGGATCAGAAACTGGTTCCGACAATCCGGCGGACGCATCGCGCCTTCCAAGGCTGGCGCTATTTTGATCCCAAGGATGCCCCGCGCGATCTGAAAGCGAGCGACAAATCCAAGCTCCCCGATGCGCTGCGCGCGGAATTAACCCAATTAGGACTGCTGTAGCCGGTTTTCATGGCCACAAGCCGGCGGGAATTTTGGCGGCACAAACGAAGCTCTACGCTATAGTAAGCCGTCGGCCGGTGCTCGGCTCCGGGGGACGGCAATCTCAATTCGTGAACCATTCGGGGAAAACCGCATGAAAGTTCTGGGCGCGCTCAAGCTCCTCTATGTCCAGGTGCTCGTCGCCACGGTGCTCGGCGTCGTGGTTGGGCTTCTCTTCCCCGAAACCGGCGTGGCGTTGAAACCGCTGGGCGACGCCTTCATCAGGGTCGTGCGGATGATCATCGCTCCTGTGGTTTTCTGCACCGTCGCGATCGGCATCGCTCATATGAGCGATCTGAAGAAGGTGGGACGAGTCGGCGGCAAGACGCTGCTGTATTTCGAGATCGTCTCGACACTTGCCCTCATTATCGGATTGGTGGTGGGCAATGTGGTCAGGCCTGGCGCGGGTTTCAACATCGATGTCGCGACGCTCGATCCCAACATCGCCGCGCAATATACCAAGGGCGCGTCCTCGCTTTCCCTCACCGATCATCTGTTGCAGATCATTCCCGATACGCTGTTCAGCCCGTTCGTGAATGGCGATCTCTTGCAGGTCCTGTTCATCGCCATTCTGACCGGCTTCGCCTGTTCGCGTCTGGGCTCTTTCGGCACGCAGGTTGCGCATGCGCTGGAGAACGCGACCAAGGTCCTCTTCTCCATCATTCGCATCATCGTATGGGCGGCATCGGTCGGTTCGTTCGGCGCCATGGCCTTCACCATCGGACGATATGGCGTCGCCTCCCTCGGACCACTGGCGATATTGATCGCCACCTTCTACCTCACCGCGTTTTTGTTCGTGGTGTTCGTCTTGGGCGGAATCGCACGGCTTGCCGGCTTCTCCATTTTCAAATTCATGAAATATATTCGGGAGGAGCTGCTCATCGTGCTCGGCACGTCAAGTTCGGAGCCGGTGCTGCCCCAGCTGATCATCAAGATGCA
>DATHDZ010000279.1:0-2014 GCA_035318785.1 Micropepsaceae bacterium | reverse complement strand
GGCGGCACCATGTTCCTGATGTGGCTCGGCGAGCAGATCACCGCGCGCGGCATCGGCAACGGCATCTCGCTGATCATCATGGCGGGGATCGTCGCGGAGCTGCCGTCGGCGCTCGCCAACATGCTCGAACTCGGCCGCCAGGGCGCGCTGTCCACCGGCCTCATCCTGGTCGTGATCGTGATGGCGGTCGCCGTGATCGCCTTCATCGTGTTCATGGAGCGCGCGCAGCGCCGCTTGCTGATCCAGTATCCGAAGCGCCAGGTCGGCAACAAGATGTTCGAAGGCCAGTCCTCGCATCTGCCGCTCAAGCTGAATACGTCGGGCGTGATCCCGCCGATCTTCGCTTCCTCGCTGCTGTTGCTGCCGACCACGGTCGCGAATTTCAACGCCGGCAAGGGGCCGGAATGGTTCCAGTGGCTCAACACGCAATTGAGCCACGGCCGTCCGTTGTTTCTGCTTCTCTATCTGGCGCTGATCGTGTTCTTCGCGTTCTTCTATACCGCGATCGTGTTCAACCCGACCGAGACCGCCGACAATCTCAAGAAGCATGGCGGCTTCATTCCGGGCATTCGTCCCGGCGAGCGCACCGCCGAATACATCGATTACGTGCTGTCGCGCATCACGGTACTAGGCGCGGTCTATCTCGCGATTGTCTGCCTGATACCCGAGATTCTGATTTCCTATGCCTCGGTGCCGTTTTACTTTGGCGGAACGTCGCTGTTGATCGTGGTCAGCGTGACCATGGATACGGTGGCGCAGGTGCAGGGCTATCTGCTCGCGCATCAGTATGAAGGGCTGATCAGGAAGTCGAAGTTGAGGGGCCGGCGCCGCTGACGCTGGAACTGACGCGTTGCGTTGCTTTCGCTCTGTGCTCGGTTCTGATTGTGGTTTGCGCTGTTCTTGATATTTGAAACAAAGGTGCGCGGCCGGCCGCTCACCGAGCCGGGGGGCGTATATTCATGAGACTGATTCTTCTCGGACCGCCGGGGTCGGGCAAGGGGACCCAGGCCCAGCGGCTGGTGCATCGCTACGGCATCGTTCAGCTCTCGACCGGGGAAATGCTGCGCGCCGCCGTGGCCGCGCAAACGCCGGTCGGCCTCAAGGCCAAGGACATCATGGCCAGCGGCGGTCTGGTGCCGGACGACATGGTGGTCGGGATCATTTCCGATCGGCTGGATCAGCCGGACGCGGCGAAGGGCTTCATCCTCGATGGTTTTCCGCGCACGGTGCCGCAGGCCGAGGCGCTGGATGAGCTCTTGAAGAAAAAGCACATGCGGCTCGATGCCGTGATCGAGCTTCGCGTCAACGAGAGCGCGCTGTTGCAGCGTGTCGAAACCCGGGTCACGGAGATGCGGGCGCGCGGCGAGGAAGTGCGCATCGACGACACCCAGGAGGTGCTGACCAAGCGGCTGGCGAGCTACCGCACGCTGACCGAGCCGCTGATTCACTACTATTCGGAGCGGCGCAAGCTGCTGACGGTCGATGGCATGATGACCATCGAGCACGTCACGCGGGAGATTTACCGTATCCTTGCCGCGATCGGCGCCGTGGAAGCCAAGGCATCCAAGAAAGCGGGCGCGGTAAAACGAATCGCCAAAGGCGCCAAGCCCGCGGCCAGAAAAACCGCGAAATCTGCTGGCAAAGGCATCGGCGCCGCCAAGAAGACCGCCAAGGCTTCCCCGAAGGCCAGGAAATCCGCCTCGCAAAGGTCGAAAAAATCGTCCCGCGGGGCAAGCGTGAGTTCCAAGGCCCGCGCCGTCGCGAAACCCAGGAAAACCGTCAGGAAGGTCACGAAAAAGCGAGCCAAAGCCTAGTTTGGCTGTTGAGCGCTTCTGATCGCCTTCGCGGCCGGCCGGTGAAAAGGATTTCAGACTAAAATCACTCTGGAATCAATGGCTTCTGGCGTCTTTTTGAGTCCGCACTTCATTCAAGGCGGCTACGGAGAATCCAGGCGAAGTTTGGATTTGGAGCATTAGCGAAGGTTGACGAAACCAAGTTGAATCCTTTAATAAGA
>DATHDZ010000278.1:0-13401 GCA_035318785.1 Micropepsaceae bacterium | reverse complement strand
GTCGAGCAGCAATGAGCCGGTCGAGGAACCCAAGAACGCCTTTACTCCCGCTACCCCAGGCAGTCGCTCAAGTTCGGACAGCGCGCCGATGTTTTCCGGGGACGCGCCGACATAGAAAGCATGGTCGCAATACATCCGCGCGGCGGCGCGTTTGAGTTTGTCCTCGACGTGAAGCCTTGTCGTCGTCGCCGGGTTGGTGTTCGGCATGTCGAACACGGCAGTGACGCCACCCAGCACAGCAGCGCGGCTGCCCGTTTCCATGTCTTCCTTTTCGAGGTTTCCCGGCTCGCGGAAATGGACATGGGTGTCGATGATTCCGGGAAGCACGTGAAGGCCCCGCGCCTCGAAAACTTCCGCCGCGCTCGCCTGCGACAAAGCGCCAATGGCGGCAATGCGGCCCTCTTTGATGCCCACATCGGCGGCAGCGACACCGGAGGGCGTGACGCAGATGCCGCCTCGTATCAGCAGATCGAATGCCTGGCTCATTTCGCCTCCAGCGTGGCGAACACATCGCCCGTCGCGCTGCGTCGTTCGACGTGGATCGCGTGCCACAGCGCATAGAAGAGAAGCTGCCAGCAGGCGATCCCCTCATGCTTTCCGCCGCGGGTCTCGAACGCATCAAAGAGCGCCCAGACTTTTTCGGGGTGGCAGATCTCGCTCACGCCAGCGGACGCTGCGAGGAGCGGCGCAAGATGATCGGCACGCGAACGTATCCATTCTCCAACCGGAACCGTGAAACCCCGCTTCTCGGCAAACGGATCGGCCGCCGGCAGCGCCTGTTCAAGCCATCGGCGCAACAGATATTTGCCTTTGCGTCCGGCGATTTTGAGCCCATCGGGAAGCCGGAACGCGAGGTCGGCGACGACCGGATCGAGCAGCGGCGTGCGGCCTTCGAGGCCATGCGCCATCAGGCAGCGGTCGACCTTCAAAAGAAGATCATTGGGCAGCCAATCGGCGCAATCGAGTGCCTGAGCCTGCTGCAGGCGGGTCATCTTCCCGCTGGCGAGACGCTGCTCGCCGGCCGAGATTCCGGCGCGCCAATGGCGCGATGAATCCCGCAATACGCCGAGGCCGTCGAGGAAGCCATGGCGCCGCATCGGCCGTCCGCCGAGAAAGGGCGAACGCAGCGCGCTGCGATAACGGCCATATCCCGCGAAGAGCTCGTCGCCACCCTCGCCCGTCAGGACGACTTTCAACTCCTTCGCCGCTTCGGCCGCCAACAGGAATGTCGGAAGGACGGCGTAATCGGCGGCAGGGTCGTCCATGGCGGCGGCAATCGCGGGAAGGTACCGCCAAAAATGACCCTCGGTGACGGCGATTTCGACGTGGTCCGCACCCGCCGCCTTGGCCACACGTTTGGCGAATTCGCGTTCGTCTTTGGCAGCGGTGCCGGGAAAACCTGCCGTGAAGGCGCGCACCGGCCTATCGTTCAACCGCGCCATGCAGGCAAGAATCGCAGAAGAATCCACGCCGCCCGATAGGAACATGCCATAGGGCACGTCCGCGCGTTGATGTACGGCGACACTGTCCATCAATGCCGCATCGAGCAGCTTCAGCGCCTCGGCCTCGCCGAGTTGGAGAGTTGCCCCCTCGGGCAGCGCCGGTTTCTGTCTGCGCCCCACGATGCGCCCACCGCGCAAGCTCAACGTTTCGCCAGGCGCAACCCGGTAGATATTTTCGAAAATCGTGCTTCGCCCGGTGGTGAATTGGAGCTGCACCAATTCGGTAGCGGCCTCGGCCCGGATCTTCGGTGCGATCAGGCCCGTCTTCAACAGGGCCTGAAGCTCGGAAGCGAAGATCATCCCTCCCGGATATTCCGCGTAATAAAGCGGCTTGATGCCGAAGGGATCGCGCGCAAGATAGACTGCGTGATCGCGCGCGTCATGCAGTGCTATCGCATACATGCCGCGCAGAGGCTTGGCGAAATCGGCTCCGTCGCTGGCATAGGTTGCAAGCGGCACTTCGCAATCGGAGTTCGTCTTGAACTCACCCGACGGAAATTTGCGCTTCAGCTCGACATAATTGTAGATCTCGCCATTGGCGACGAGTGCGGTGCCTTGCCGGCCATAGAGCGGCTGATCGCCGGTGGAAAGATCGATGATGGCCAGGCGCGTCTGCACCAGCCCCACACCGGGCGCAAGATGACGCCCCTCTCCGTCCGGGCCGCGATGCGCAAGTGCACGTAGGAAACCGTCCAGCAGAGCGGCGCTCGGCTGCGAACCATCTGCCGTCATGATTCCAGCGATGCCGCACATCAGGGGCGCACTTTCTCGAAGAGATCGATGTAGCGCCGGACAATCGCTGTTTCGGAAAATTCCTCCGATACACGGCGACGGCCAGCCGCCACGAGTCTTTCCGCGAGAGCCTTGGACGAAAGCAAGCTGCGGATTCCGGCCGCCAGGGCTTCGACATCGTCAACCGGGGTTAGGATCGCGTCCCCGTCCTTGCGCACCAACCAGGCGGGGCCGGTGCTTGCTGTCGTCACGATGGGCGTGCCGCAAGACCAAGCCTCGATCACGACATTGCCGAAAGGCTCTTCGCGCGAGGGATAGACGCAGAGATTTGACGCCCGATAGAGCGCGGCGCGGTCTTCGCGCCAACCCAGGAATTTGACGCGGCCCGCGACGCCGAGCTCGCGCGAGAGATTTTGCAGCCTCTCGCGTTCCGGTCCCTCGCCCGCGATCCATACGAAAAGCTCCGGAATGAGCGCGGCTGCCCGGATCAGCACATCCAGACCCTTGTTGGGATGCAGGCGCCCCAGCGCGACCGCGAGCGGCGCCTCGCTGGGCGTTCCGAATTCTGCCCGATCGATCGGTGGCGCATCGGGCACCGCGGCGAAATTTGGAATGAGAAAGACCTTCGAGGACGGCCAGCCGCCTTCGGTGACGTAGCGAACCAGATCGGGTGCATTGCAGACGAGATAATCGCAAGCTTGGAAATTCTTCAGATTGTAATAACCGCCGAGTCTTCCGATAAGAACGGGATTGCCGCGCGTCATGAAGGACGCGGCCCGGCCGGCGAAGGCGAGTGCGATATCGGGGTGGAACGCTTCTATGGCCTGGCGCAAAATTCTCCCGGTCGTGAAATCGACAGGGCTGCGGAAGGAGGCGGTTTCGTAAGCGATGCCTGCCTCTTTCAGGGCCCGCTCCCGCATGGCGTTGGGCTTCACTACCGAGCTTACGTCAAGGCCGGCACGCGAAAGCGCCAATGTCAGGGTGACGAAAAAGGTCTCGGCGCCGCCCACGGATGCTCCCGCCATCACGGTTAGGATTTTCAGCGGCATGGACCCTGCTTCAAGACTGCGCAGGAGTACGACGGCGCCTCCAAGCTTGGCAACCACTTGCCTATCGGGTCGCGGCGCTCTACCTGACATTTCATGGTCACCGCGTCTATTTTGGAGAATCGCGCCCTCATCGCGCTCAATGGGTCGGAAGCTCGCGATTTCCTGCAAGGTCTGATCACCAACGACATGGAAGCGTGCCGGGAGGGCCACGCGATCTATGGCGCGCTGCTCACGCCGCAGGGAAAGATCCTGTTCGATTTCTTCGTGGTGGCAAATGGCGAAAGCCGCTGGCTCCTGGATTGCGCGGCGTCTCGCGTCGGTGATCTGGCCAAGCGTCTGAGCCTTTATCGGCTCCGCGCGAAAGTGGAAATCGTACCGCGGCCTGATCTTACGGTGGCCGCTATCTGGAATGAAAGTGGCGCGATCGCCGCGAAGACGGATATGGTCATGTTTCCCGATCCCCGCCTTCGCGATCTTGGAATTCGCATGATTGGAGCCAGAGCCGCCCTCGAGGAAGCCACCCGCAACATGAGTCCCGGCGATTACGACTCGCATCGGCTGAAACTCGGTGTTCCCGACAGCGCCGATCTACCGTCCGACCAGGTCTTTGCGCTGGACGCGGGATTTGAAGAACTCAACGGCGTCAGTTTCAAAAAGGGCTGTTACGTCGGGCAGGAAGTAACCGCCCGCATGAAACATAGGGCCAGCGCACGCAAGCGCTTCCTGACGGCGGAAATTGCCGGCGAGATTCCTGCCGGCACGCCGGTCGAAGCGGAAGGGCGCGAGCTTGGAACCCTTGCCTCGGGCAAGGATGGCCGCGCCTTAGCGCTGGTGCGGCTCGACCGGCTGGAAGATGCTGAAGGGAAACATGCCCCGATCACCGCGGCAGGCCGGCAAGTGATCTTGCGCAAACCTGAATGGCTGAAACCTTGATGTCCACCGCGGTCAAATCCTGTCCCTGGGTCGGCGATGATCCGCTTTATCGCGCCTATCACGATGAGGAATGGGGCGTGCCGGAATATGACGACCGCGCGCTTTACGAGAAGCTCATCCTTGATGGCTTTCAGGCGGGACTGTCCTGGATCACGATCTTGCGCAAGCGGGAAAATTTCCGCCGCGCCTTTGGGGGATTCCGCCCCGAGCGCGTGGCACGCTTTGGCGCGCGCGACGTCACGCGGCTCATGAACGATGCCGGCATCATCAGGAACCGCCCCAAGATCGACGCCGCCATCAATGGCGCGCGGCTCTGGCTCGACATCATGGAGAAAGAGTCCGGTGGCTTTTCGGATCTGGTCTGGAAGCATGTCGACGGACGGCCGCAAATGAACCGAGTAAAACGCATGGGCGATATCCCGGCGAAAACCGAAATGAGCGAGAAATTGTCCAAGGAGCTAAAGGGACGCGGCTTCAAATTTTGTGGGCCGGTGATTGTCTATGCCTTCGCGCAAGCGGTTGGCATGGTGAACGATCACATCGTGAGCTGTCACCGCTACGCAAAAATTGCGGCCCTCGCCGCTCAACCCCGTCCGCGATAGGGCTCGACCTCGATATCGGGCAGCCAGACATTCTTCGGCAGCCGTCCGGTCTGCCAGAACACGTCGATCGGAATCCCGCCGCGCGGATACCAGAAGCCGGCGATCCTGAGATATTTTGGCTTGATTGCGGAGGCGACGCGCTTGGCGATTTCAACCGTGCAGTCTTCGTGGAATGCCGCCGTATTGCGAAAGCTCGCCAAGAACAACTTCAGCGATTTGGATTCGAGCAGGCTTTTCGCCGGGCAGTAATCGATGACGAAATGCGCGAAGTCCGGTTGGCCGGTGATGGGACAGAGCGTGGTGAATTCCGGCGCGGTGAAGCGCACCACATAATCATCGCCCGCATGTGGGTTTGCCACCGCGTCCAGCACGGCCGCTTTCGGGGATGCAGGAATCGGCACGGGCCGGCCGAGCTGCAGCGGCGTCTTGTTGCGCGCCATGCTCAGCTTTCCTCATAGACGCAGGATTGTCCCGAAGAGGGCCGCGACAGACGAACCCGGCAGACTTCCGGCATCTGCGCTTTGGCTTGACGAAAGATGTGACGCGCGAGGTTCTCCAGCGTCGGTGCGCCCAGGCCGGAAATCTCGTTGAGGAGCTGGTGATCCAGTTCGCCCCGGATGGTACCCAGCACCGCATTGACCTCGCCGAAATCGCGCACCCAGCCCTTTTCGGGGTCGGGCTCGCCGGCCAGCGTCACCTCGGCATAGAAACTGTGGCCATGCATGCGCCGGTTCGCGCCGGACGGCGCATCCTCCAGGTAATGCGCGGCATCGAAGCCGAATTGCTGGGTGATCTCAACTTTGGGCATATGCATGGGGGCGGGCCTTAGAGCCCCCCTGCCCTGGTCGTCAAGGGCTTAAGGAATCCCGATCAGCTTGTGGGTTTGCAGGCTCAGGCGCCAATGCGGATGGGCCAGGCAATAGGCCGCCGCCGCCGCGGTGTTGGCGGCGCGGGCCGGGCTGTCCATGGGCTGCAAGAAGAAATGCGCAAAAGCGAGGTCCGTATAGTTCTCGGGCTCCGCGCCAGCTTGCGGGTAGATCAGCTTCAGCTCGTTTCCCGTTTTGAGAACGAATTCGGCGCCGGCCTTGGGGCTGACGCAGATCCAGTCAATTCCCGGAGGCGGGGAGAGCGTGCCGTTGGTTTCGATGCCGATCTCGAAGCCCGCGCCATGCAAAGCGTCGATCAGAGCCGCATCGAGTTGCAGCAAGGGTTCGCCTCCCGTGCACACGACATAAGGCTTCCCCTGCCCCACCGTCCATCTCTCGGCGACCGCAGCGGTCAGAGCCGCGGCGGTTGAGAATTTCCCTCCGCCCGGCCCCGCCGTGCCGACGAAATCCGTGTCGCAGAATTGGCATGTCGCGCTTGAGCGGTCTTCTTCCCGCCCGCTCCACAGATTGCAACCGGCGAAGCGCAGAAAGACCGCCGCGCGTCCCGCGCGCGCCCCTTCGCCTTGCAGCGTGTAATAGATTTCCTTGACCTGATAGGTCATCCCGCTATCTCGCGATAACGCGCATAGCCGGCCGCCCGCAGACGGCAGGCGGGGCAAATGCCGCAGCCATAGCCCCAATCGCGGATTTGTGTGCGTTCGCCTTCATAACAGGTGACGGTATCTTCCACGATCAGCTGCACCAGTCTCGCGCCGCCGAGTTCCTCGGCCAAGCGCCATGTTTGCGCCTTATCGATTTTCATCAACGGCGTATGCACGAGGAATTCCTCGGCGAAGCCGAGCGTCAATGCCTTCTGCAAGGCCGCAATGGTTTCGCTGCGGCAATCGGGATAACCAGAATAATCGGTTTCGCACATGCCGCCCACGAGATCATGGATGCCGCGACGCGTCCCGAGTGCGGCCGCCGCAGTCAGGAACATCAGATTGCGCCCCGGCACGAAGGTCGTCGGCAGCCCATCGGCGCGCAGAGCGATTGCCACATCGTCGGTGAGCGCCGATCCGCCGATCTGGGAAAGCATGCCCAACGAGAGCAGATAATCTTCACCCAGTTTCGCCCGCCATGCGGGAAACTCCGTCCGCAACCTCGCAAGAATCCCAGGGCGCGCGTCAAGCTCCACGGCGTGGCGTTGACCATAGGCAAAGCCTACGGTCTCGACGGCGTCGAATTCGCGCAACGCCCAAGCGACACAGGTGGTGGAATCCTGCCCGCCTGAGAACAGCACCAACGCTTTTTTGCCAATCACGCGCATCGATCAGATGTAGCGCAGGCAGACGATCAGGGCGAGAGTTCAGGCTTACGCCGCAACGAGCGCTTTAACCGTGCGTTCCGGGGGAAAGTCGAGCGTTACCGTGGTGCCCAAACCCGGGACGCTTTCGATCGAAAGCCGTCCCTGATGCAATTGAACCAGGGCATTGGCCAGCGGCAAGCCGAGGCCCACGCCTTCGAAGCGCCGCGCGAGGCGGCTATCGAGCTGTTTGAAGGGCTCCAACGCGTGGCTGATCCGGCCCGGCTCCATGCCGATGCCCGTATCGATGATCTTGATGGTGATGCCGCCCTGGCTCGACTGCAGTGCCTTCACCTCGATATGTCCCTCAGTCGGCGTGAATTTCACTGCATTGGATATCAAATGAGAGAGGACCTGTTGCAAGCGCCGTGGGTCCGCCTTTAGCAATGGCATATCGGCGGGGATATCGATCTCGATCTGCGGCACGCCGTCTCTGCCGCCTTTGACGACATCGCAGACCGTGTTGACGGAATCGCGAATGCCAACGGCGTGATCGTCGATGTCGAGAAGCCGGCCCTCGATGCGTGAGAGATCTAATATATCGTTGATCTTCGCGAGCAGATGCTGGCCGTTCACGTGGATATCCGAAATGTAGGAACGGTAGCGCTCGCCTATCGGACCAAAGAGCTCTTGCTGGATCAAATCGGAAAAACCGAGGATGGCATTGAGCGGAGTTCTCAACTCGTGACTCATGGCGGCGAGAAAGGCCGCCTTCGCGCGCACCGCTTCCTGAGTCTCCGCAAGAGCTCGCCGCGTCGCGTCCTCGGATTCGCGCTGCCGGGTGATATCTTCAACGGTGCCTTCGTAAAACAGGAACTGACCGTCATCGTCGTTGACGACGCGCGCATTCTCGATGATCCAGATGACGGAGCCGTCGCGGCGCCGAATCTGCGAAATGAAATCGAGCACCATTCCGTTCTGTGTCATCAGGGTCAAAAATTCGGCGCGGCGATTGGGATCGATATAGAGGGACTGGCCGATGTCGGTGATCTCGGTCCGCAATTGTTGCGGCGATGTGTAACCGTATATCCGCGCCAGAGCCGGATTCACGATGAGATAGGAGCCGCCTCGCGTGGTGCGGAAAAACCCCTCGACCGCGGCATCGACGAAAGCGTGATAGCTGGTTTCATCCAACAATTTTTGCTGCAGCCCTTCGACGCGCGCTTGCGTCGCGAGCGCCCAGCGCGCCGCCAACGCGGCGATCGCCAGCGCGCCCAAGGCGATGAGGGCACCGGCGGCGTTGCCCGCGGTCGGAAGCAAGAAAAAGCCGAGCACAAGCCCAGCAGCTATGGCGGCGGCAAAAGCGGGGCTGGCGACGACGCGGGCAACCGCGCCAAAGATCGGCCAGGGAGCAATGAGAGGCGTTGTGCCGTCTTCGCGGGATTCTATGCTCATGTTCAAACTGGTAAACTCGTCCGGGAACTGGTTCTGGTCGCGTTTGATAGCAGTCAAGTCATAAACGGCGTGTTGAAGGGCACGAGAAACCCTGCCCTTTTCTTAGGCAATTCCTGGATTTTTTTCGAGGTGTCCTACAACCCAGGCGGGCGGCCTCGCCCGCGGGATCAGGTCCTAATGCACCATGAAGACCGCGACGCCGGCATGGGCGATCACATGGCGGGTCACGCCCCCGATCAGGCTCTCGCGCAGGCGGCCACGGCCGTAACCCCCGACCACGAGAAGATCGGCGTTTCCCTCAGCTGCCGCATTGAGCAACGCTTCACCGATCCGCTTGGAGCCCGGATCGATCAAACGCTCGCTGCTTTTGACGCCGTGAAAAGCCAGATATTCCTTGAGCCCTTCGGTCGCTTCGGCCTTCAGCGGCGGGCGCTGGACGCTGAGGATTTCCACGCTGTCGGCTTTCGCAAGATAGGGGATGGCGGCACTGACCGCCTGCGCAGCGGCAGTCTTGCCGTCCCATCCGATGGCGATCCGGCGTGCGAAGCCGTTCGGCACCTCGTCCGTCGCGCGCAACACCGGACGATCTGTTTCGACCAGCACCTGCACAAAGGCTTCCGCCAAACCCGCCTGATCATTGTCGCGCATGGGTCCGAACACGACGAGGTCGGAGAGCCGCGCCGCAGCTGTGAGTTGATCCCCGAAACTGCCCTGCACCTCGCGCAAAGACAACGTGACCGCTGCGGCCCGCGTCGGCCGTCTCACACGCTCCACGGAGGCGCGGGCGCACACCGCATCGATGGTGGCTTCGATTCTTTTCGCGGCTTCATCGCCCGCGTCTTTGGTCGCTTTGACGACCTCTTCCACCACGACGCCGGAGACGCCGTCGGTGAAAAACGCCAGCGCTTCGCTCAAATCGGGGCGCACAAAGAACGCCATGACATGGGCATTAAAGGGCTTGGCTGCCTCTATGGCGTTGGCAAGAACTGCGGTGTCGCGCGTACCCCCGGTCACAGGAGCTAGGATCTTGGCGATGCTCATAGTGTCCTCGCTATGGGGCTTTCCCTATTATCGAACGGGAAAGAGAACGAGGCAAACGCCCTATGGCGGCAATCAAACGCGACGCCCCACCCGCCAGAGCCTGGCAGCGTATGCTGAGCGGCCGGCGCCTCGATTTGCTGGACCCCTCGCCCCTCGATATCGAGGTCGAGGATATTGCGCATGGCCTTGCCAGGGTCGCGCGCTGGAACGGCCAGACCAAGGGAGATTGCGCATTTTCGGTGGCGCAGCATTGCGTGCTGGTGGAGCGCTTTGTGCACGAACTCAAACCCAGGGGCGCACGAACGCTGAGATTGGCCGCGCTGCTGCATGACGCGGCGGAATATGTCATCGGAGACCTGATCAGCCCGTTCAAAGCCGCCGTGGGCCTGGACTACAAGGCTTTCGAGAACCGGCTCACACGCGCCATTCACATCCGCTTCGGGCTCCCTGCCGAATGCACCCCGGAAGAAACGGCGCTGATCAAACGCGCCGATCGCATCTCCGCCTTTTTTGAGGCCACCCAATTGGCGGGTTTCAAGGTGGAGGAAGCGCGCCGCTTCTTCGGAGCGCCGACGGGCGTCGCTCCGCCGCGGCTTGCGCCGCTGGCCGCCACAGGTGCCCAAGCGCTCTACCTGGAAAAATTCCGCAATCTGTCTGTTTGATGCCCGAAGCCGGTTTGGAAGGCGCCTGGTTTTTGCTGTTAGAGTGTCGCCATGTCGCTACTATTGATCGCCCCCTTCTCCGCCCTTGAAGACACCGTACGGCGCCACCGCCCGTCGCATCTTTTGACCCTGCTCGACCAACCCTTCGTGCCGACGCCCGAGACCATTCATCCCGAGCGGCATTTGCGCCTTCGCATGCATGACATCGTGGAGCCGATGGATGGCGGCGTCGTCCCTGAAAGCAGCCATGTCGCCGGCCTCATCGCTTTCGGCAAAACCTGGGACCGGACCGACCCGCTCCTGGTGCATTGCTGGGCGGGGATCAGCCGCTCCACGGCTGCGGCCTATATTCTGCTCTGCGACCTGCATGGTTCCGGCCAGGAAGAGAGGATCGCGCAGGGGCTGCGGTTCCACGCGCCGCACGCGCAACCCAACCGGCTGCTGATACGCCATGCCGACCTTCTATTGGGCCGCGACGGCCGCATGATCGCGGCGGTGGAAATGATGGGCGAGGCCCGCGCTGTGTCGGAGGGCGAAGTCGTCGAGCTGCCGATCACGCTGGATGAATTGTGATGGCCGTTACGCATAAATCCCAGAAAATTGCCCGATATCCCGCCCCCGCAGGCGGCGAAGGACACGCCGTTCTCATCGGCCTTTCGGCCGCGGTGGTTTCGGTTGCCGAAGAACGCCCCCGCGCGCTGATCGTTCACCGCGCCGATACCGCCGACGCGCTCCCCTTTGGGACGTTCGATCCGCTTTCACACCGCACGCTGGAATCCGGTTTGCGGAACTGGGTGGAGGAGCAGACGCGATTGCAGCTCGGCTATGTGGAGCAGCTCTATACGTTCGGAGATCGTGGCCGCCATCTCACCGAGCCCGGCGAAGGTCCGCGCGTGCTTTCGGTTGGGTACCTCGCGCTCACCAGACCCCAGGAAGGCCGCGGGCCCGACACGCAGTGGCGCGACTGGTACGGTTATTTTCCGTGGGAAGATTGGCGCGAGCAAAAACCGCCGATCATCGAGGCGCTGATCGTGCCGCGTTTGAATTTATTCGCCACCTCGGCGGCGAACGCCGAATTGCGTGAACGGCGACGCGACCGCGCGCGGCTCTGCTTTGGCATCGGCGGCATCACGTGGGACGAGGAGAAAGTGCTGGAGCGCTACGAATTGCTCTACGAGGCAGGCCTTGTCGAAGAAGCGCAGCGCGATCGCCAATCCGCCCCACCCGGCGGGCCAGTGCCGCCGCTCGGCGCCGATATGGTATTCGATCACCGTCGGATCCTGGCCACGGCAATGGGCCGTCTGCGCGCGAAAATGAAATACCGCCCCGTGGTGTTCGAGTTGATGCCACCGGAATTCACCCTGCTCGAATTGCAGCGTACGGTCGAAGCGCTCTCCGGCATCCGGCTGCACAAGCAGAATTTTCGCCGCCTCGTCGAAGCCCAAGGATTGGTCGAGGGTACGGGGCGCCTGTCGCGCAAGGCAGGAGGCCGGCCGGCCGAACAGTTCCGCTTCCGCCGCGAAGTCGTGCGCGAACGCCCCGCTCCGGGCATGCGTCTCACCCCCAACCGCCCCTCGCGTTAAGCTCCAGTTAGCCTAAACCTTCGTATATCTTGACTCAGTAATGCTCAGGAGTAGCATAAGCATTCTGCCGGGGCACTGGAACCGGCCTTTTTTGATCCCATATATATGCTCACATAGAGCATAATGAGAACGCCGATGGAAACGCTTCCCTACACGCCCGAAATCGCCGCTGCGACGGCTCCTCTCTATTCGCGCGTCAAACATGTGGTGCCCGAGATCGAATGGCCGGTGTTTGCGCCCTATGTCGCGGCGATCAACGCACTCAAGCGCGAGAAGCGCGCGGTCGTTCTCGCGCACAATTACATGACGCCGGAGATTTTCCATTGCGTCGCGGACTTCGTCGGCGACTCTTTGCAACTCGCGCGCGAGGCGGCAAAGACGGATGCGAAAATCATCGTTCAGGCCGGCGTCCATTTCATGGCCGAGACGGCAAAAATCCTTTCCCCGCACAAGACCGTCCTGATCCCCGATTCAAAGGCTGGCTGCTCGCTGGCGGCATCGGTGACCGCCGCTGATGTCCGCTTGCTGCGCCAGCGCTATCCCGGCCGGCCCATCATCACCTATGTCAACACCTCCGCCGAAGTGAAGGCGGAATCGGACATCTGCTGCACCTCGTCCAATGCCGTCGACGTAGTGGAATTCATCGCTGCGGAATGGGGCGTCGACACGGTGATCATGATCCCCGACGAATTCCTGGCGCAGAATGTCGCCAAACAGACGGGCATCAAGATCATCACCTGGAAGGGCCATTGCGAGGTGCATGAGCGCTTTTCCGCAAGCGACATCGCGAGCCTGCGCGCAGCCAATCCGGGTCTGGTCGTGCTTGCCCATCCCGAATGTCCGCCTGACGTCGTCGAAGCCGCCGATTTTGCCGGCTCGACGTCCGGCATGATCGCCTATGTCGACCAGCATCGCCCCAAACGGGTCGTGCTGGTGACGGAATGTTCGATGAGCGACAATGTCGCAGTCGAATATCCTGACGTCTCGTTTGTCCGCCCGTGCAATTTGTGCCCGCATATGAAGCGGATCACCCTGCCGAAGATCCTCCATTCCTTGCAGACCATGACCACCGAAGTAACGGTGGAGCTGCTGACCGCTGCGCGTGCTCGCGCGAGCGTGGAAGCGATGCTGCGCGTTCCCGTCAACGCGCAACGGTTGCGCCGCGAGGCGGCCTGATGAACGTCCAGCGTCAGGAACATGACGCGCGCCTGGCGCTAGGCCATACCAATCCGCCGCATGCTCTGCTCATCGAACCCTTGGTGCGCCAAGCCCTCATCGAGGATTTGGGACGCGCCGGCGACATCACCACCGATGCCATCATACCCGCCGACCAATGGGCGCGTGCCGTGATTGCCGCCCGTGAACCCGGCGTGATCTCAGGCCTCATCGCCGCTGATCTGGCGTTCAAGCTCACCGATCCAGCGATCCGCTTGGCACCTCGCGCTCCCGACGGAACCGAGCTCGCTCGAGGCGAGATCATCGCGGACATGGAAGGGCCGGCGCGCGCGATCCTGACCGCCGAGCGCGTGGCGCTGAATTTCATGGGACATCTTTCGGGTGTCGCGACGGCGACCCACCAACTTGTTGCCGCCGTGGCCGGCACACATGCGCGCATCATCTGCACACGCAAGACTCTTCCCGGCTTGCGGGTGTTGGAAAAATACGCGGTA
>DATHDZ010000277.1:0-16519 GCA_035318785.1 Micropepsaceae bacterium | reverse complement strand
AGGTTTATGCCGCGATTAAAGGTCATACGCTCGGGGGCGCGACCATCGTCGGCAAATACGCGCGCTGAGTTTGAAAGGGCGCTATTTGCGGCGGGGCAGGCGCGGCGCGAAGTACCATAATAGGAACACCGCGATGAGCGGCGGCGGCAGAACGATGAGCATCGTGAAAACTTCTTCGCCCCAGTCCAGGTGTGCATTCCACTGCATCAACTTGCGTCCGGGACCAAAATCGACGCGAGCTTAGAACGAAGCCGAGACACCGCTGCCTTAAATCCGCGTAAGGATAATTGCACGAGACGGCCATAAAAAAGGCCCCGCTGGAGCGGGGCCTTTTTCGTCGGCGATACGGGAACGAATTAGTTGGTGAATTGCAGGCGCGCGCCAAAGGCATTGAACTTCTGGCCGATTTGCTGGAGCGTCGTGGTGCTGCCGGTCGTGACGAATCCGAGCTTGTTCACATCGACAATCAGATAGTTGAACCGCATGAGAACGTTGTTGTTCATGTACCAGTTCAGCCCCAACGTCCAAATCTTCTCATCGCCGCCACGAACGCCTCCGACGGCTGCCTGAGCAGGTGTTTCTCCGATCACACCCTCATGCCAGTTGAGGTCGAGATCGCTGTAGCGCGCCGCAACTTCCCAGGCGCCCCAGTTGCCGCTTGCCCAATCGAAGGGGGTGATCACGCGAGGATTGTTGAACGTGCCCATCTCATTGTTGGTTGCCACCGGGGAATAGGTCTTGGTTTCGCCGGTGAGGATCCATGAACCCTCGACATACCAGCCTGAAAACCTCGGGTCGCCCGGGTTGACCCCCGGCGTGCCGCCGAAAGGCGTGCAGCCCGGGCAAGCAACGGTGCGATCCATGCCAAAATTCATGTATTCGCCGTACAGGAAGAAGTTCTGGATATTTCCGCCTCCCTCCAAACCCCAAAGCCCGCCGCCGGTCTCGGGAATGTTCGTCGGAGTGAGGGAAGTGCCCAGCAGCGTGCTGGCCGCGGTGCTCACCAATCGAGTGCCGTCGACTCGGATCTCAGGGCGATCCTGGAGTGCGATCGTGCGCATGCCACCAGGTGACGCAGCGCCCGTAAGATTGATCAGATGCGAGAAGTTGCCGCCGACCTGCACATTGGAGAAACCATCCGACCACAGACGATAAACGGCGCGCCCGACGATTTGCGTGCCTTCATCGGTGATGTTCGTTGGCGCACCGGCGGGAGGGGTCGTAGGGCCTGCGGTATAGGCCGTTGAAACGACAAGATTGTCGCCGGGCGTGAACAGGTCGGCCTGCTGAAAAGTGAGCTCGACGCCGCGACGGTGATCATCGCCGCCGTAACCGGCAATGACGGCGTTCACAACGTCGGGGCGTTCGATGAACGTGGTCGACGAGGAAGAGACGGAGTCGCCGTAGGTGAAGATCGGCTGGATGACGCCGGCATTGATGCGGAAATGCGGCTCATTGGCATAAGCGAGGTTGCCGTAATTGTAAGCGACGCGCGCCAGATTGACGATCGCGTTGTTGCCTTCCGCATTGGCACCGCCGAAATCCCCGCGGAACTCATACCAGAAGTCCCGGAATGCCCGGCCTTCGGCGCCAAAATAGAACCTTCGCACGATCGAGCCCGAGGCCAAATCCTTGAACTGCGCATTGGTGGAATTGATGTCGCTCTTCTGGTTGAAAAGCGCCGTATCGAATTGAATGCGAGCGCGCAGCGACATGAGGAAACGTCCGTCCGCGCTTTGCACCGTCGGGCGCGCATTGTCGAACGTCCAAACCGTGTCGGCGAATTGCTGCTCGAGTGTCGAAAGCCGGGTGCGGACCGCCTGGTCGTCCGCGGTCTTTTGCTCATTGGTTTGTTCTAGTTTCTCTTCAAGTGCCTTGACCCGCTCTTCGAGCGGCTGATTGTCAGTTGGCGCGGGCTGCCCGAGCTTCTGCTCCAGAGCGCGGATGCGGTCTTCCAGCGTCGGTTGTTGAGCCACAGCCGGAAAGGCGGCCAGAACGGTGAACGCTGCGCTCGCCAACAGAATGGACTTCCCCGTCATGCCAATGATCTCCCCTGGGCAGCAGAAGCAGAACGCCGGAACCCGTGGTGCGTTGCAGCATAGCCCATTTGACGCGGCGTGCACTCCATCTCAGCGTCGCGTGAAGGAGCGATGACGAATCGATGACGGTTTCATGACATACACCGTTGGAACGCTTAAATCGGGTTAAGGATTTCTCAAGGCGCTGCGGGCAATTCTGTTCCCGGAATCGCCCCATGATCAGACACGCCGGTATCTACCTCATTGCTGCGTTAGCCATGGCGCTTGGGTGCACCGCGGCGGTCGACCTCTTTTGGCACGGCCGAGTGCTGCTTCTTGATTCGCGGCTCTTCGGGGGTGCCCTCGCGGTAATGGGCATCGCCCTCCTGACGCTCGGAATCCGCTTGTTGCACCGCCGCGCCCAGGACCTTCTGGGCCGGGCGGAACAGCTGACTCAACTCGCCCGGGAGCTTGAAGCGTCAAACACGCAGCTTCAGGACAGCGAAGCGCGTTACAAAGGTCTTCTCGACGCCCAGGGTGACGTGATCTTGCGCCGTGCGCCGCATGGCCGGATCACCTATGCCAATGAGGCCTTCCTGAAACTCTTCGGCGTACGTGCCGATAACATCATCGGACAGGTCTTTCGCCCGGAAAACCATCCCGATTCGCCACCGCTGACCTTCGGCCGGCTGGCAGGCCGCGAGACCGGGACGGAGCGTGTTTCCTATGACCAGCAGGTCCGGACCATCGCGGGCTATCGCTGGATCGCATGGGAAGACTACGCCATTCGCGCGAGTGACGGGCGTTTGATCGAAATCCAAAGCGTCGGGCGGGACATCACGGAGCGCAAGCTCTTGGAGGCCGCGCTGACCGATGCGCGCGACAAGGCCGAGGAGGCCAATCGCGCCAAGTCCCATTTCCTCGCCACCATGAGCCACGAGATCCGAACCCCGATGAATGGCGTGCTCGGCATGGCGCGGCTGCTCTTGGAAACGCCTCTTGCGCCCGATCAGAAAACCTATGCCGAGGCCATCCGCCAATCGGGTCTCGCGCTGCTTGTGCTGATTGAAGACATCCTCGACTTTTCGAAAATCGAATCGGGGGCGTTGGTGCTCGAAAACGGCGAAGTGGCTCTGCGCCCGCTGATCGAAGGCATAGCCGAGCTTCTCTCTACCCGCGCGCATGCCAAAGACATCGACATCGCCACCGCGATCAGCGCCACGGTCCCCACCAGCATCAGAGGGGACGGTATCAGGATCCGTCAGGTGCTGACCAACCTTGTCGGCAACGCCGTCAAGTTCACCGACGAGGGCGGGGTCCTCGTTTCGGCCACCATCGAAAAGCAGAGCGGTACGGATGGGAAGCGGGACCGCACGGTCCTTCTTCTGTCGGTGCGCGACACCGGCATTGGGGTCCCGTCCGACAAGCACGCGCAAATCTTCGAAGATTTCGTCCAGGCGGATTCCTCGCATGCGCGGCGTTTCGGCGGAACGGGATTGGGACTGGCCATTTCCAAACGGCTTGTTGAAGCGATGGGCGGCGGGATTGGTCTCATCTCGGTGGAAAACGAAGGCAGCACCTTCTCGGTGAGATTGCCTATCGAGGAGGTGCCCTGCGCTATTGCGCCCTTTCCCCTCAAGGGAAAACGCGTGGCGTTCGTCTCGAACTCGCCCCTTTTGCGCAGCGCCCTTGAACTGCAACTTGCGGCGGCGGGCGCGGATCATTGGCACAGCCTCGATCTCGATGCGGCGCTGCGTGAGAGCGCGAAATGCGATCTCGTTCTTGTCGATGCGGCCAAGGGGCAGCCCTTTCCGGACGTGACCGGTGTCGACACACCGGTGGTGGCGCTGCTGCCGCCGAGCGAACGTTCCAAGTTGAGCGCGCTATCGGAGAAGGGTATCCGCGGCTATCTGATGAAACCGATCCGCCAGGATTCGTTGGAGAAGCGGCTCGCGGCCGTGCTTGCGGGGGAAACCGAACTTGTCGCGCCCGCACCGCTTGCTCACCACGAGCGCCCAGCGGGCAAAGGGCTCTTCATTCTGCTGGCAGAAGACAATCCCGTGAATGCGTTGCTCGCGCGTGAGCTGTTGCGCCGGCGCGGCCACAGCGTTACGGAGGTAACGACCGGTGAAGCGGCCGTGGCGGCCTGCGCCGCCGAGCGATTTGATCTGGTCGTCATGGATCTGCACATGCCCGGCCTTGACGGCATCGAGGCGACATTGCGCATCCGCAGCGCGGAGTCCGACGAAGGCGCAAAGCCGGTGCCGATTTTCGCGCTGACCGCGGACGCCCTGGAAACCGGCCGCAAGGCCTGTCTGGAAGCCGGCATGGATGGCTTCTTCACCAAGCCGATCGATCCGGCCGAGCTCGACGCCGTCCTTGCCACCATCTCACCGCCGGCCATTCTGGCGGCAGAGTGATGGACGAAAGCGCCTTTTCGCGCGTTTCCGGTTATGATTCCTCCGCTTCGAAACGGTGTTGCCCATGAGCGTGTCCGCGAGTCTGGAGTCCCGCAGCCGGTTTGACGCCTGGCGCCTCTATTTCCGCCCGCGCGTCGCGACCATGCTGCTGCTGGGGTTTTCTTCGGGCCTGCCCTTCCTCCTGACCGGCAATACGTTGAGCTATTGGTTGCGCGATTCGGGCACTTCGCTCACCGCGATCGGATTTCTCTCCTGGGTCGGCCTCGCCTATTCGCTGAAACCCTTATGGGCACCCCTGATCGACCGTGTGGACGCACCGCTGTTTGGACGGCTTGGCCGGCGGCGCGGCTGGATGTTTGCCGCACAGAGCGTCGTCTGTCTCGGTCTGTTGGCGATGTCGATGATCGGACCTGGCGGAGGACTGATTGCGCTCGGCGCCTGCGCCTTGGTGGTCGCCTTTGCTTCCTCCACACAAGACATTGTTGTCGATGCCTGGCGGATCGAAGTCGCCGACAACGGCAATGAGCTCGGACTTCTTTCCTCGGCCTATCAGCTTGGTTATCGCGGCGCGCTGCTTGTGACGGACGCCCTCATCCTGATCTCGGCCAATCATTTCGGCTGGGAGATTTCCTATTCCGTGATGGCTTTGCTCATGGGTGTGGGCTTTTACGCGACGTGGAAGGCCACTGAACCCAGACATGACGTAGCGCCCGGAAGCGAGCTCGCCTTGCCGCTTTGGACGGTTCGCGGTTTTTTCGACGCGGTGGTGGGCCCGTTCATTCAGTTCTTCCGCACCCATCGCTGGCTGGGGCTGTTGATGCTCGCCGTGATCAGCCTCTATCAGATCCCCAATTTCGTTTCGGGTCCGATGACCAATACGTTTTACCACGACCTTGGTCTGTCGAAAGATGCGGTGGGTGGCATACGCGCCTCTGTCGGTCTCATTTTTTCGCTGTTGGGAATCGCCGCGGGCGGAATCAGCGCGGCGCGTTTCGGCTATTTGAGAACGCTTGTCGCGGGCATCCTGCTCGAAGCAGTAGCGGTCGCCGCGTTCGTTCCGCTGGCGTATTCGGGCGGCGATCTGAGGACCTTTGCGGCCATCATGGCGGTGGACAGTTTTGGATTGAGTTTCGCCGGGGTCGCGCTTGTCACATATATGTCGAGTCTGACCAGCCTGGGCTATACGGCGACTCAATATGCGCTTCTGTCGTCGGCCTACGCCTATCTCGGCAAATTCCTCAAAGGTTTCTCCGGTCAGGTTGTGGACACGCTCTCTCAGGGCCGCAGCCTAATGGATGCTTATGCCATCTTCTTCACCGGCGCGGCCGCTATCGCTCTGCCCGCGCTCATTCTTTGCCTCTTTCTTGTGCGCGCCGGACCATCCCTCACGGATGATTAAGAAAATACCGAATTTTCGCTGCAACCTGAAAGTGACTGGGCGCGGTTTCCGGCATCGTGTTAGATTGGCTATAATTAGGGGTGTGTGGGAACATCAGTAAGTCCGCGTTCCCGAACACATGCCCTTCTGGGGCGGGATGGTCCTGGATCTTTGCCTGACTCCGTTGGAGAATCGTATGGGTCCCGCGCGACGCGTTAAATTACGATTTGGCATCGTAAGTCGCCGATGGGGATTTCCGGGCCGACGGCCTCGGTTCGGCCGCCGCGTGGCGTCCGCGCCGCAGCTCGAAACCGTGGCACCTTTCGTCAATGTGCACGAGGCCGTCTCTGCGCCAGCCCATCATCACAATTGGCCGATCCTTACAACCTACGGCTCGCTCGAAGTGCGCATCGCCGAAACCGATTATGAGATCGAGGCGGCACAGCGCCTGCGCTATCGGATTTTCTACGAAGAGATGTCGGCGATCCCGACGCCGCGGATGCGCGAGGAACGGCGCGATTTCGACAGGCATGACGAGTTTTGCGATCACATGCTGGTGATCGACCGCAATGTGCTCGACGAGAACGGCGAGCCGGCGGTGGTGGGCACCTATCGGTTGTTGCGGGGCGAAGTTGCGGCCTGTCACGGCGGTTATTACACCTCGGCGGAATACGACCTCTCGCCTATGCTGAAGGGGAACGCGCCCGGTACGCGCTATCTCGAGCTCGGGCGCTCTTGCGTGCTGAAGAGCTATCGCGCCAAGGCCATCACCATGCAGCTCTTGTGGCGCGGTATTATCGTCTATCTCGACCGCTATGCCGTGGACGTCATGTTTGGATGCGGCTCTCTGCCCGGAACCGATCCCGCAGCGCTGAAACTTCCGCTGTCCTATCTGCACCATTTCCACAGCACGCCTGACGGTCAGCGCATGTCGGCGCGTCCCGAGCTTTACGTCTCGATGAACCGCATGGCGAAGGCGGACATCGATCCCAAAGAAGCGCTACGCAAGCTACCGCCTCTGATCAAAGGCTATGTCCGCGCCGGGTCTTTCATCGGCGACGGGGCCGTGATCGACCGGCAATTCGGCACCACCGACGTGCTGATCTATTTCCCGGTGTCGAACATCGATCAGCGCTGGCGCAGCAGATTCGGCCGCGCCTGAAATCGCAGACGCGCGCGGGCACTGCAGCGCTCGCGGCTGGTCTGAAACTCCTTTGACCATGCGCATCATGACGCGCCTTTCCGCGGTGCAAGCGGCCTATGGAATCCTCGGCGGCGCCTATCTGCCGTTTTTCGCGGCGTCTCTGGCGTCGCGCGGATTGTCGGCATCGGCGATCGGGTTTCTGCTGGCCCTCGCCACATTCTTGCGCATCCTGATTTCCCCGCTTGCCGGGCTCGTCGCCGATGCGAGGGACGACCGCCGCCTGGTCATGCTCGTCTTCACGCTCGCCGCGTTCATCGCTTTCGTCGTGCTGGTATTTGTTCAGGATACGGACGATATCTTCCTGGCTGCTGTCTTCGGCGTCGTGCTCTGGAGTTCCACCTCGCCCATTCTGGAAAGCGTCACGCTGAAAGCCGCCGAACGCTCAGGCCTTTCTTACGGTGCGGTCCGCGTTTGGCTCTCGATCGCCTTCGTCGGCAGCAATGTGGTTTGCGGGCTGCTGGTCAGCCAGCTCGGCTTTCTTGTCGTCGCGCCTTGGCTCGCTTTTTCCTGTGGGTTTCAGCTTTGGGGAATCTATGCGCTGCCTGCTTCTGAGCGCGGCAACGCGGCCGGCTCCTTCGGCCCGCATTTTCGCGCGACATTCGCCGAAGCGCGCGAGCTTTTGGGCAAACCGGTATTTCTGGTGTTTCTAACGGTCTGCAGCCTGATCCAAGGCTCGCATGTCGTCTATTACACCTATGCCGGCCTCATTTGGCGCGAACAGGGGATGAACGCCGCGGTCATCGGATTGATCTGGCCTTTGGGAGTGATCGCCGAAATCCTGCTTTTCGTGTTCTCCGCCCGCGTCGTAAGACGCATCGATCCGGTGATGTTGATCGGCATCGGCGCGGCCGCCTGCGCCATGCGCTGGACGATGATGGCGTTCGATCCCGGCTCTTTTCTGCTGTTGATCGCACAGCTGCTGCACGGGCTCACTTTCGCGGTGCCGCATTTGGGTGCGATGTATTTCATCTTGCGCGCGACGCCGCCGCGGCTCTCCGCCACCGCGCAGAGTCTCTATTCGGTGGCGATAGGCCTTATCTCAAGCGTGGCGTTGTTGCCCGCCGGCCATCTCTACGGCGAATGGGGCGCGCAAATTTATCTTCTCATGAGCATCATGGCGGTGCTGGCATCGCTGCTGAACCTGTTATTGCGCAAGGGCTGGAGCGGCGGCCGCTTGACGGAAAAGCCGGCCCCTACCGGCGCAGCGTGAACCAGCCGACGCCGCCGATGACGAGAAGCGTTCCTATCACGCCCAGCACGGACAGCTTCTCGCCCAGGATCAGCGCCGCAAGCAGGATCGTCGAGACGGGGCTGAGGATTCCGATGGTGGCGTTCGCTTGCGCAGAGATGCGATGCAGAGCCGCATTCATGAAGAAAGTGGGCAGCACCGTCGCACCAACCGCCACCAGCACCGAATAGAACAGCAGAGGTCCGCTGACGAGAAGATCACGGAGCTGATGGCCGGCGAAGAACTGCACGAAGGCGGCCATGCTCGCCCCCGTCATGGCGATGCACGTAAAAAGCCGCGGCCCCATGTCGTCGATCGCGTCTTTGGCCAGCAATTGATAGAGCGCAAAAGCGATGGCGGCGACGATCACGAAGCCCGCTCCGATCGCGACATCCTTGCCTTCGAGCGAGACGCTCTCTCCGAAGATCAGGATCAAACCCGCATAGCTGACGCCCAGCGCGATCAGCGCGCGGGCTCGCACCGGCTGACGGAAGAACAGCGCGCCGAACAGCACGACGAACAGGGGATAGGTGAGCAGGATCAGCCGTTCGAACTGGGCCGAGATGTATTGCAAGCCGAGGAAGTCGGTATAACTCGCCACCCACATGCCGAGCATGCCGATCAAAGCGGCGCGGATCGTCCGCCCCATCGAGGGCAACGCCGCAAGCTTGTGCCGCCTTCCCTGGACCGCCAGAAAACCGATGCCGAGATAGAACGGCAGCGAGAACCCCATGCGCAGCGCCAGCAGCGTCTCGGCATCGACATCCAGCGCATAGGCGAGCTTGACGATCACCGCCTTGATCGAGAACAGGATCGCGCCGGTGGCGGCCAAAAGATAGCCGACGGAGGTCTGCCGCCGCTCGCTTGTGGCCACAGCATTCAGAATCGGTTCGGAATTCAATCGGTCCTACTTCGCGGTGGCACGCGGATGAGCGGCCTCATACACGGCAAGCACGCGCGAGCCTTCGACTTCGGTATATTTCTGCGTCGTCGATAGCGAGGCGTGACCCAGCAGCTCCTGCACGGCCCGCAGATCGCCGCCGTTCTGCAACAGATGCGTGGCGAAGGAATGCCGGAGCGCATGCGGGGTGGCGCTGGCGGCCAGGCCGAGCCGGCCGCGCAGATTCTGCATCAGCGCTTGGGCTTCACGCGGGCTCATGGCTTTGCCGCGCCGCGAGACGAAGAGGGGGGCCGCACGCCCGGCATCGAACGGACAGACCCGCGCATATTGCTCCACTGCCTCGCGCACGGCGGCAAGCACGGGGACGGCGCGCTCCTTGTTCCCCTTACCGATGATGGTCAGCGACTCGCCCAAAGGCGCATCGCCGCGTTTGAGGCTCAGCGCTTCGGAGATGCGCAAGCCCGTGCCGTAGAGCAGCGTCAGCAGCGCCGCATTGCGCGCCGCGATCCAGGGTTCCTCTTCTTGCCCCGCATCGGCAATGGCGCGCACCGCGTCCACCTCGCTCAAGGGCCGCGGCAGCGTGCGCGGCAGCTTCGGGCTGCGGACGCTGCGCAACGCCGCGCCGTCGGCGAGATTCTCCCGTTCGAGATAGCGATAGAACGAGCGCAGCCCCGCCAGCGCACGCTGGACGCCGCGCGGGCCAAGACCCTCGGTGCGGCGTTGCGTCAGAAAGGCGCGGATATCGGCCGGACGCAAACCGCGCAAAGCGGCCGGCGTCACCGGACCGCCGCGATGAAAGACGAGGAAGCCGAGAAAGCGCCGCACATCGTCGCCATAGGCGCGCAAGGTGTGGCTGCTCATGCGCCGTTCATGCGCAAGGCTCGCCAGCCAGGCATGGGTCAGTTCATCCACGCTGCGAGCCATCGAAACCCTTTGAAGACGGTTGACCGGATTTTCTTCACGTTCCGCTTGACCCGATCATCTCGAACGCGAAACTAGTGTGGCGAATCCGAAATTCGCAAGTGCTTGGGCAACGCTCCGGGCGAATTTCGGGTTCAAAGCCACACTAGCAGTTTATTGAATCTAGTGTGGTTTTTGGATTTGAAGTTCCTAAACGCTAATGCCATCCAAATCTTAGGAACTTCAAATCCACCACACTAGTCCGATCCCGAACGGCGGATGAAGGAAATCGCGTGCAGTCTGCGGCTTCGATCACAGTTTCGCACCCCATGGCGGCTCGCGCCGCGGTGCTGCTGCCTTTGCCGCTGCCGGCGCCTTACGATTACGCGCTTCCCGCCGGTGTCGTGCCCAAGCGCGGCATGCTGGTGCGCGCGCCCTTGGGGGTGCGCGAACTGATCGGCATCGTGTGGGGCAAGCCCGAAGGCGCCATCGCCCAGGATAAGCTCCGCATCGCGGAGCCGCTGGACGATTTTCGACTTCCGGCCGCGCTCTGCGATTTCATCGATTGGGTGGCGCGTTACACGCTCTCCCCGCCCGGCGCGGTGTTGGCGCAGGCCTTGCGGGTCCGTGGCGTCTTCGATCCTGAGATGCCGCGCCGCGCGCTGGCGATCGCAAATGGGGCGCCGTCGCGCATGACGCCGGCGCGCGAACGCGTGCTCAAGCTGATGGAGGATGGTTTCGCGCGGAGCGTTCCCGATATCGCCGAACAGGCCAATGTCGGTTCCGGCGCGGTCAAGGGCCTTGCCGATTCAGGAGCGCTGAAATGGGTGGCTCTGCCGGAATTCGATTCCTGTCCCGAGCCCGATCATTCCTTCGACGCGGTCAAGCTCAGCCCGGATCAGCTGCGCGCCGCCGAACATCTGCGCGATGCCGTGAAGAAGCGGGAATTTTCCGTGGCGCTGCTCGACGGCGTCACCGGTTCGGGTAAGACCGAAGCCTATTTCGAAGCGGTCGCGGAAGCCCTCTCCGAAGGGCGGCAGGCCCTGGTGCTGCTGCCGGAGATCGCGCTCACGGTGCAGTTCCTCGACCGTTTCGCCGCACGCTTCGGCTGCCGCCCGCTGGAATGGCATTCCGATCTCACTTTGCGCGAACGCAAACGCGTCTATCGCGCGGTGATGAGCGGGGACGCCCGCGTTATCGTTGGCGCGCGCTCGGCTCTGTTCCTGCCCTTCCCGAAGCTCGGCCTCATCGTCGTCGATGAAGAGCATGAGCACGCCTACAAGCAGGAAGAAGGCGTCATCTATCATGCGCGCGACATGGCAGTGGTGCGGGCTCGGCTGGAGAATTGCTGCATCGTGCTGGCCTCCGCCACGCCGTCGCTCGAGACCTATGTCAACGCCAAGACCCACCGTTACGCATGGCTGAAGCTTGCGCATCGCCACGGTGCGGCCGAGATGCCCGAGGTTCGCCTTATCGATATGCGCGCCGAGCAAAGCGAGCCCGGGCAGTTTCTGTCGCCCCCGCTGCGGGCGGCGCTGGACGCGACGTTACGCGCGGGCGAGCAGGCGCTCCTCTTCCTCAATCGCCGCGGCTATGCGCCGCTCACGGTTTGCACCCAATGCGGGCACAAGGAGACCTGCCGCAATTGTTCGGCCTGGATGGTCGAACATCGCTATCGCAAGCGGCTGGTGTGTCATCATTGCGCCTACGAAACCTCCATTCCCGAGCGCTGCCCGCAATGCAGCGGGGAAAATTCCTTCATTGCCTGCGGCCCCGGAGTCGAACGCGTCGAGGAAGAATTCCGCGCCGCCTTTCCCGAGGCGCGCGTGGCGGTGGCGTCCAGCGACACGTTCCTCGGTCCGGCTCAGACTCAAGCCGCGATCCGTGCGTTTTCCGCCGGCGAGATCGACGTGATGATCGGCACGCAGGTCGTCGCCAAGGGTCATCATTTTCCGCAATTGACGCTTGCCGGAATCATCGATGCGGATCTGGGCGGCGGAGCCGGCGATCCGCGCGCGGCCGAACGCAGCTTCCAAATGCTGCATCAGGTGGCGGGGCGTTCGGGCCGCGGCGACAGACCGGGTCTCGTGCTGATCCAGACGCGCAATCCCGAAGATCCGGTGATGCGCGCGCTCGCGCATTCAAGCCGCGATGCGTTTCTGGAGGAAGAGATGCGCCTGCGCGAGGCCAGCCAGATCCCGCCCTTCGGGCGTTTCGCCTCGCTCATTCTCGCCGGCACCGACGCCATCCGCGTGCGCGAGACCGGGCGGGAGCTTGCACTGACGGCGCCCAAAGCGCGCGGGGTGGCGGTCTGGGGTCCGGCGCCCGCCTTCTATCAAGTCTTGCGAGGGCGCACGCGCGAGCGGTTGCTGGTGCAGGCGGAAAGGAATGTCGACATCCAGTCTTTCCTGCGCGCCTGGCTCGCGCCCGTGAAAGTCCCGTCCAGCGTGCGCCTAACCGTCGACATCGACCCCATCAGCTTTTTCTAAGCCGCGCGGATATCCGTCTTGCCGAAATCGTCGCCGACATAGAGCAGGGGCGCGTTCAACGCCTTCGCCGCCGCGTAGGCGAAACAGTCGCCGCAATTCAGTCGGGCAGGATGACGCCCTTTGCCGTAATCGATGAATGCTTTCGCCGCCAGTTCAGATTGGGAAATGTCGATCGGGACGGTTTCAATTTCGAGCGTTCGCAGTAGCGCGTTCACAGCCTCTATAGGCTGTGGAAACATGCGCGATGCTACCATCACGGTCTCGACACGTGTGACCGGCGAAATGATCCGGGGAGTCGCGGCTTCGATCTTGGCCACGAGATGGGATTTTGGCGGTTCCTGGCTGAGAATCGCGATCAGTGCCGAGGTATCGATAACGATCACTTCGGCAGGCCATGTTCGTCGTAGAACTCGTCCATGATTTCTTTGGAGCTGCGCCAGTCAATTCTCTGAGCTGCAAATTTGTCGAGAAGGGGCTGCAGCCGCTCCAACAAAGGCAGTACGGTCTTACCTTCCTGCTCCTTGCCATCGAGTTTGCGAAGCTCAGCAATGACAGCGCGGTCGACGGCATCTGTCAGAGAACCGCCCGTCCGCTCGGCCAATTTCCGGATGTTGCCTTCAACGCGCGGGTTCTTGATATTGAGGCCCATTTCTACCTTCCTATGGTAGAAATCTACCATAGGAAGGTAGATGCTGAAAATCCGGCGGTAACGACCGTCCGTTAACCAAGAAAACCCGTGGTCTTCCGCGATTCTTAAGGAAGACGTTAACCATGTTTCTTGCGTCTTCGCGGAGCAAACCAAACCAGGTCCCTTCACACGCCTATTGCGTGCACTTGGCGCCCGTCTTGGCTATCGCGATCGCCTTCTGAAGATCGGCGTCGCTGACGGTGATCTTCTGCATGACCATGTCGCGCTTGGCGTCCGCGAGTGCCGGGTTCGCGTCGCCCTGCAGGATGAAGTCCTGCATGATCGCCGACAATGCGTTGGCGTTGACGTCCTTCACCGGCGCATAGGCTTTGGCGAGGCATGTGCAGATCGGCGCCTCATAACCGGTGTCTGCGCAAGCCTTCATGTAGAAAGCCTCCGTGGCTTGTGCCGCAAGGACGGGCACAGTCGGCAAACTGGAGGCGACGATAAGCGTCGAAAGCGCGATGTGCACAATTCGCATGTGAGTCTCCCTCCTGTTTAGGAAGGGGATATCCTACTGGAATTCGCGCACGTCCGCGAGATGGCCGGCGATCGCGGATGCTGCCGCCATGGCCGGGCTCATCAGATGGGTCCGCCCGCCGCGCCCCTGCCGACCTTCGAAATTGCGGTTGGAGGTGGAGGCGCAACGCTCGCCCGGCTCCAGCTTGTCCGCATTCATGGCGAGGCACATCGAACATCCCGCCTCGCGCCATTCGAAACCGGCGGCGAGGAAGATCTTGTCCAGGCCTTCCGATTCCGCCTGCGCTTTCACAAGACCAGAGCCCGGCACCACCATGGCGCCGACATGGGACGAGACCTTGCGGCCCTTCTTCAATTCATGTTCCACGATCTTCGCCGCTTCGCGCAAATCCTCGATGCGGCCGTTCGTGCAGGAGCCGATGAAGGCGCGGTCGATCTTCACTTCGCGCAACAGCGTGCCGGGCTTCAAATTCATATAGGCGAGCGCACGGTTCATGCCCTCGCGCTTGTTGGAATCGGCCTCCGTGGCCGGATCGGGCACGCGCCCGGTGATGGGAAGCGACTGCTCGGGACTCGTGCCCCAGGTCACCATGGGCGCGATGTCGGCGGCGTTCAGATGGATCTCCGCGTCGAATTTGGCGCTCTCATCGGATTTCAGCGTACGCCAATACGCGACAGCGGCTTCCCACGCCGCGCCCTTGGGCGCGCGGGGCTTTTCGCGAAGATAGTCGAAAGTCGTCTCGTCCGGCGCGATCAGGCCGGCGCGCGCGCCCGCTTCGATCGACATGTTGCAGACCGTCATGCGCCCTTCCATGGACAGCGCGCGAATCGTGTCGCCGGCATATTCGATGACATAGCCGGTACCGCCCGCCGTTCCGATCTTGGCGATGATGGCCAGGATGATGTCCTTCGCCGTCACGCCGATCGGAAGCTTGCCCTCCACAATGATCCGCATGTTCTTGGAGCGTGTGGTGGAAAGAGTCTGCGTCGCCAGCACATGTTCGACTTCCGACGTGCCGATGCCGATGGCCATCGAACCGAACGCACCATGCGTCGCGGTATGCGAGTCGCCACAGACGATGGTGAGTCCGGGAAGCGTCCAGCCTTGCTCGGGGCCGATGATGTGAACGATGCCCTGGCGGATGTCGTTCATGCCGAAGAATTCGATGCCGAACTCGCGCGCATTGTTCTCCAGGGTCGCGACGCTCTTGGCGGAATCGGGATCGCTGATGCCCTTGCTGCGGTCCGTAGTCGGCACATTATGGTCCGCGACGGCCAGCGCCAGCTCCGGCCGGCGCGCTTTGCGTCCGGTTTCGCGCAAGCCCTCGAAAGCCTGAGCGCTGGTCACCTCGTGAACCAAATGCCGGTCGATATAGATGACGCTCGCCTCGCCCGGCGCCTCATGCACGAGATGGCTGTCCCAGATCTTGTCGTAGAGCGTTTTGGGGGTGCGGGCGTTCATGGCTGGTCCTGACCTGTCGGAAGCGCCGTATGAACATCGAAAATCGCGTCCGCTCAAGGGTTTTGCTGATGGGCCTCCGGGATTTGATGTCAGCGGGCGCTGAAGTACAACACCGCCAAAATGATCAGAACGGTGATGAATTGGGCCAGAACGCGCATCCGCATCAGCCGATTCGACCAATTGCGCGAGGTCTCACCGCCGATCCACAGCGTGTAAAGCCCCCCCAACAAGATCAACGCGACGGCTGCAAGCCCGAGGGCCACAAGAAATTTACCCGTCATTAGGCAAAGTTCTCCTCATCGGCTATGTGCCTATAGGCTATAAAAGGGGGGCCTGGAGTCTGCTTCAACCCTATCGGCTCCAGAATGCCTTATTTCGAAGTGCAACCAAATTCCTGGTCGAACGCTAAAGTTCCGCAGCAATTTATGGCTGCCGCAGAGAGGACGCCATGACCAATGTCGAATTCAGGCCTCAATCGCTGGCTTTTTGGGCCGCGGCCGGGGCGACTCTGGCGTTATTCGGGTCTTTGGCCTTTGCGCAGCCCACATTGCCGCTTCCGACGCCGGGCACCGCGCCTGCCGCCCCGGCGGCTCCGGCGGGAGTGCCGAGCGACGTGGCCGCAAAGGCGCGAGCCGCGGCCCTTGCCGCCAAAGCCAATGTCGATGTGACCGAAGCCTGGGCCAAGGCGAGCGGCACCGCGACGAGCGCGCCGATTTACCTGCACATCGTGAGCGTGAAGGAGCCGGATCGCCTGTTGAGCGTGGACGCCGCCATGGCGAACCATGTCGAATTGCACGACGATTCACCGCAGGCCACGGCGCGCGTGATTCCCATGCCGGTCATCGATATCCCGGGCGGCGCGACGGTGAATCTGGGACCGGGTGGACGCTATTTGACGCTGGTCGGGTTGAAGGCACCGCTGAAGGAAGGCGACAGCTTCCTCATCACGTTGAAGTTCGACAAAGCGGGGACATCGAGCACATCGGTGAAAATTCTTGGCGCGGCGGCCACCGGACTTCCCTCCACCAGCGCGGCGCGCAGGGGCGATACCACCGCGGGCGTCTCGCAGCGCTGAACAAGGGTTAGGTCCCGCTCAGGTCACGCCACACCACGGCTCGCGACGCTCGCCGTGATAGGGGCGCACCCATCCGCCATCCAGCAAGGCATGTGCGATATCGCCCGACGCGTCTGCCACATCCGCGCGCACGCGTCCGCCATATTTGTCATAGACCACATGGGTGAGCTTTACCGCGGTACCTTGGAGGCGGCGGGCGAGAAAATCGCGCGCCGCCAGAGCGAGCTTGCGCTCCTCGGCGCAACGCGCTTCCAGTTCGGGCGCGTCAACGCCATC
>DATHDZ010000276.1:0-3653 GCA_035318785.1 Micropepsaceae bacterium | reverse complement strand
CGACGGCAAAATAGCCGCCATCTATATGTTTTTCGACAAGCTTCCCTAAGCTCCGTTGCGGTGTTTGCGGAAGTAGAAGCGGCGCCGCGAGCGCGGCAACCTTCGGCGCTCGTGCTGCCGATTGTGCAAGCAGAAGAGTTCTTGTGGAGCGCGCGTCTCCGCCGTGCAAAGCCCCAAAAGGGGGAGGTATTCCAACTCGACGCTTACGAATCCAGCTTGGGACCCTTGTCGTCAAATAGGGCCAACAGATCGGATTGCTCGGGGAGCGTAAGCGCCACCGGACGAATGAGTTCGGGTCCGTTATTGCGGACGTTGCCGACCTTCTTGTCGACCGGCCAGAGATTCATGAGTTCGGCGGGATAGGGCTTCAGCATCGCCTTGAGCTCCGCCTCGCTCGTCGGCGCCTCGCCCAGCCATTTCGGCCAGTCTTCCTCGGCGAGGATCACCGGCATGCGGTCATGCAGGCGTTTGATCAGGCTGTTCGCCTCACAGGTGATGATGGTGACGGTCTTGATCCGCTCACCCTTGGGCGAAGTCCATTCCTCCCACAGCCCGGCCATCACTGTGTGCTCATCGTTGGTTCGCGCTATCGAATAGGGCTGTCGCACCCCCACCCGCTTGTCCCATTCATAGAAGCCGTTGGTCACGACAAGGCAGCGGCGGCCGGCGTTCCAGGCGTCGCGAAACGTCGCCTTGGTCTCCAGGCCTTCGGCCCTCGCGTTGAAGGTCGAAAAAGCGAGCTTCTCGTCCCGGGACAAGGATGGGATCAGGCCCCAGCGCATCGTCGCGACCATGCGCTCGCCCGAGCCGTCCAGCACGATGACCGTGAGCGGGTCGGTCGGCGCAAGGTTCCAGCTCGGCCGCAGGTTGGGGGCGGTCGCATTGGCTTTGATCCAGAACTTGATCTTCAGCTCGGAATAATCGGTGACGAGGCGAACGCGCGCACACATTTTCGGAAGTCTCAAAGTTCCGAGATAGGGCGGCGCCCCGCAATCGGCAACATCATTCCGGAGCCGGGGTGGCCAGCGCGGCACCCTTGGGGATGGTGTAGACGGCGAGAATCTTCATCGGCCCGGCACCGTTCTGGACACTGTGCTTGACGCCCGATTCCAACCGGAAATTCTCTCCGGCCTTCACATGCATCTTGCCCTTGCCTTCGATGATGAAGTCGCCTTCCCCCGCCAGCACATAGGAAATCTCGACACCGGGATGGGTGTGGCGTGCCGCCACCATGCCGGGCGCGATATCGGTGAGCGCGAGGATCACCGTGTAATTGCCGCCCGGGACGTCGGTCTGCTGCAGAATGGTCCGGGTCGGGACATAATTGTTTTCGGCGGCAAAGGGTGCGGGCGTGGCAAAGGTTAATGCCAGGGCCGTAGCGGCGAATAGCGATCTCCTCGTCATGTTTCACTCCTCCCATGGGTTGGACGCAAACTATCAGCAGCGGGAAAAGCCGTCGATGCTGCTTCCTATGGGAGCCGCGTGATGTCGGTCGGCGGCAGGGCGGAGATCAGCTCGGAGATGGAGTGCCCGCTCGACGGATGGCGCCAATCGGGTGCGACGTCACGCAACGGCAGCAGCACGAAGGCGCGGCCCTCCATGCGCGGATGAGGAAGAATCGGGGGGCCCTGCTCGACCCTCCCGTCATAATCGAGGATGTCGAGATCCAGTGTCCGGGGCGCATTGAGCTCCGCCCGTTTCCGGCCGAATGACGCTTCCACCCCGTGCAGCACGGCCAGCAAAGCGGCCGGTGACAGGTCCGTACGGACGGCCGCAACCGCATTGATGAAGGGCGGATCGTGGGGGTTGGGCCAAGCCGCAGATAGATAGAAACCGGATTGCTTCTCAATCGTTATGCTCGAAACGGCAAAGGCCGCGAGCGCGGCGTTGAGCGTGTCTGCGGGTTTGCCGGCAGGGGAAGGAAGATTGGCTCCCAGCGCTATCAGGATCACGGCGCCCTTTCCCCTCCCCCACGTCCCAGGTAAACCCGGCCCATTAGGTCCGGTCTATTTTATCGATTTCGATTTTGAGTGGAGGCCATAAGATGCTCTTCTATCCCCAGGAGAAGATTGCGCTTTTTGTAGATGGCGCCAATCTCTACGGAGCCGCCAAGGGGCTCCAATTCGACATTGATTACAAGCGCCTCCTGGAGCTGTTCGCGCGCAAGGGTCTCTTGGTGCGCGCCTTCTATTATACCGCCCTTGCCGAAGACCAGGAGTTTTCTCCGCTGAGGCCCCTCATCGACTGGCTCGACTATAATGGGTTTACGGTGGTCACAAAGCCGCTCAAAGAATACACCGACGCACAAGGGCGGCGGCGCGTCAAAGGCAATATGGATATCGAGCTCGCCATCGACGTCATGGAGATGTCGGAGCAGGTCGACCATATCGTGATCTTTTCCGGTGATGGCGATTTCCGCAAACTGGTCGAATCCGTCCAGCGGAGAGGCCGGCGGGTTTCCGTCTGCTCGACCATCCGCACGCAGCCGCCCATGGTGGCCGATGAGCTGCGCCGGCAGGCCGACAATTTCATCGAGCTGGAAGAGCTCAAACCCATGATCATGCGCGAAGGCGGCCGGCCGGGGCCGGGCATCCCCCAAGCACAGAGCCAATTCGAAAGCGCATAAGTTCGGGGGATTTCGCAGTTCCTTTTGGGGTATCAACCCTCCGCCCATCAAAGGGCGGAGGAATAATGGAACAACCGCATCAGCCACCGGCCGATTGCCCGCTATGTCCGCGGCTAGCCGAGTTCCGTCAGCGGAACCGCACCGACCATCCGAGTTTCTTCAACGACCCCGTTCCGAGCTTCGGGTCATTGGATGCGCCGCTTCTGATCGTCGGCCTGGCGCCGGGATTGAAGGGCGCCAACCGCACCGGGCGCCCCTTCACCGGCGATTATGCGGGGGAACTGCTCTACGGCTCACTGAAGCGCCACGGCCTTGCGCGCGGAGAATACCGTGCGCGCCCGGATGACGGGTTCGAACTCGTCGCCGTGCGCATCACCAACGCGGTGAGATGCGTGCCGCCGGAGAACAAGCCGCTCCCCATCGAGATCGGAACTTGCCGGAAATTCCTTGCCGCCGAAATGGCCGCGATGGCGAATTTGCGCGCCATTCTTGCGCTCGGACAGATCGCCCATAACAGCGTCGTCTCGATGCTCGCGCTCAAGAAGAAAGATCACGCTTTTGCGCATGGCGCGCGCCACCAAAGCGGCGCTCTGACCATTCTCGCGAGCTATCATTGCTCGCGCTACAACACCAACACCGGCGTGCTCACCGAAACGATGTTCGACACCGTCGTCGCAGCGGCGAAAGAAGCGGCCGGTCTATGAGACCGGGACGCCCTTGGGCAGGCTGAACATGCCTTGCTTCAGCGTGTCGAAATAGCCGAGGACCTCGTCCGCCTTCACCACATCGGCATATTTCGCGTTCATGTCACAGAGCGTGATGGCGTGGCTCGCCTCGCTGCGGTCGAAGCAACCGTCCTCGACCATCGCGACGCGGTAATTGTTGCTGAACGCATCCAGCACGGTTGCCCGGACGCAGCCCGATGTCGTAGTGCCCGTGACGATCACGCTGTCGCAATGAAGCTGCGTCAGATAGCCGGACATCGGCGTAGCGAAGAAGCCTGAGGGCTTTTGCTTATAGATCACCA
>DATHDZ010000275.1:0-3617 GCA_035318785.1 Micropepsaceae bacterium | reverse complement strand
CGGCGAGGCTCACTGAATACCACTGCCGCCCCTAGATGAGACCGGCCAGCGGGCTTGAGGGGTCGGCATAGCGCTTCTTCGCCATCCGTCCCGACAGATAAGCGAGCCTGCCCGCCTCCACCGCGAGACGCATGGCGCGCGCCATCATCACCGGGTTCTTGGCTTCCGCGATCGCCGTGTTCATCAGCACGCCATCGCAGCCAAGCTCCATGGCGATCGCCGCGTCGGATGCGGTACCGACGCCCGCATCGACGATCACCGGCACCTTTGCTTCTTCGACGATGAGCCGGATGTTGATCGGATTCTGGATTCCCAGCCCCGAACCGATCGGCGCCGCGAGCGGCATGATGGCGGCCGCGCCCATCTCTTCCAACCGTTTGGCCAATAACGGATCGTCGGTGCAATAGACCATCACCTGGAAGCCCTCGCGGATCAGCACGTCTGTCGCGCGCAAGGTCTCGATCATGTCGGGGTAGAGCGTTTTGCGGTCGCCCAGCACTTCGAGCTTCACCAGCGTCCAGCCACCCGCCTCGCGTGCCAGCCTGAGCGTGCGGAGGGCATCCTCGGCCGTAAAACAACCAGCGGTGTTGGGCAGGTAGACATATTTCTTCTGGTCGATGAAATCGACCAGGCGGGGCGCCCCCGGCTCCATGACATTCACCCGGCGAAGCGCGACCGTCACCATCTCGGCACCCGAGGCCTCCAACGCGGCCGCGTTCTGCGCATAGTCCTTGTACTTGCCCGTGCCGATGATGAGGCGCGAGCGTAGGGTACGGCCGGCGACGACAAAGGGCTTGTCGGCAGCCGGCACCACCGGCCCCGCTTCATTGCCGCCGCCGATGAAATGAACGATCTCTAGCCGGTCGCCTTCGGTGAGCCCGACTTGCTCATAGGTAGACCGCGGCACGATCTCGAGGTTGCGTTCGACTGCGACCTTTCTCGGATCGAGCGCTAAATGCTTGAGCAAGCCTTCCACCGTTAAAGGACTAGGAAATTCCCGGGCTTCTCCGTTAAGACTCAACCGCAACGACATCGACGGCTCTCACTCCTGTTTCCGTTTTTCATGGCGGGAACGTATAACCCCGCTTCCGCATGGCATCGTTCCGCCGTCCCATCACGCCATTACCGCATTTTCGGGGGCATTCCGTCCATGATCCTACCGGTATATGTCCTTAACGGGCCGAACCTCAATCTTCTCGGCTTCCGCGAGCCCGAGATCTACGGCCGCGCCACCCTGGCCGACATAGAAAAGGCTACGGCCGCACGGGCCAAACAGCACGGGCTCAAGATCGTGTTCCACCAATCAAACCATGAAGGCGTGCTGATAGACTGGATTCACGAGGCGCGCGGCAAAGGCTCTGGCGTGATCATCAATCCCGGGGCCTATTCCCATACCTCGATCGCGCTGTTTGACGCCCTCAAGGCCTTGGATAAGCCCATCATCGAGGTGCACCTCTCCAACCCGCATCGGCGCGAAGCCTTCCGGCATCATTCCTATGTGAGCGAAGCTGCCAAGGGTGTGATCTGCGGATTGGGCGACACCGGCTATCTGCTGGCGGTGGAAGCGATGGCGGAGCTGGTGGGCGCCGGCAAAGGTACGAAATGAGCGAGAACAAATCCAAGCCGCTTCGCGACCGGATCGCCAAGGCCATCAAGGGTGAAAGCACGCCCGGGGTCGATCCGGAAATTGTGCGCGAACTTGCGAAGCTGCTTGAAGAAACGGGTCTTTCCGAAATCGAGATTGAGCGGGGGGGCGTGCGGGTGCGAGTGGCGCGCGGCACTGCACCGGCGGCCGCATCGCAGACGCCGAGTCCCGCTGCACAACAGCCGCAGCCTTCCCAGACCGAGCCGGAGGTCGTGCGTCGGCAGGGCACGGTGGTCACATCGCCGATGGTGGGAACGGTCTATCTATCGCCCGAGCCGGGAGCGGCGCCTTTCGTGAAGGTCGGCGACTCTGTGACCGACGGCACGCTCTGCATCATCGAAGCGATGAAGACGATGAATCCGGTGCCTTCGACTGTTGCCGGGCGGATCGCAGAAATCTACGTCCATGATTCGCAGCCGGTCGAATTCGGCGAACCCTTGATGCTGATCGAGTAAGGTTGTCGCATCTCATGTCCAGTTCGGGTTGACCGGCAATGTTCGAAAAGGTCCTGATTGCGAACCGCGGCGAGATCGCCCTCCGGGTCAATCGCGCCTGCAAGGAAATGGGCATCGCAACCGTCGCGATCCATTCCACCGCCGACGCGGACTCGATGCATGTGCGGCTCGCCGATGAATCGGTATGCGTCGGGCCGCCGCCTGCCAGCCAATCCTATCTGAACATTCCCGCGATCATTTCCGCCTGCGAGATCACCGGCGCGGATGCCATCCATCCCGGCTATGGCTTCCTCTCCGAGAATGCGCATTTCGCCGACATCGTGAAGGCGCACGGCATCACCTTCATCGGGCCCGAGGCCGACCACATCAGGCTGATGGGCGACAAGATCGCGGCAAAGCGAGCGGTGAAATCGCTGGGTATTCCCACGGTCCCCGGCTCGGACGGGGCTATCGGTTCCGAATCGGAAGCTGCAGACCTTGCCAAGGAAATGGGCTACCCGGTTCTGATCAAAGCGTCAGCCGGTGGTGGCGGCCGCGGCATGAAGGTGGCGCGCTCTCCGTCCGAATTGTCGCTCGCCTTTTCCACAGCGCGCGCCGAAGCCAAGGCGGCGTTTGGCGATGACTCCGTTTATATGGAAAAATATCTGGAGAAGCCGCGTCACATCGAAATCCAGGTGATCGCGGATTCCCACGGCAAAGTGCTGCATCTGGGCGAGCGCGATTGCTCGCTGCAGCGCCGTCACCAGAAAGTTTGGGAAGAGGCGCCCTCCCCCGCCCTCAATGTCGAAGCCCGCAACCAGATCGGAAAGGTCGTCACGCAAGCGCTCACCACGCTCGGTTATCTGGGCGTGGGGACCGTGGAGTTCCTATACGAGAACGGGCAGTTCTTCTTCATCGAGATGAACACAAGGCTGCAAGTCGAGCATCCGGTGACCGAATTGGTCACAGGCCTCGACCTCGTGCGGGAGCAGATCCGCATCGCCGACGGCAGCCATTTGGAGCTCGACCAGAACGATGTGGTGATTGCGGGGCACGCCATCGAATGCCGCATCAACGCCGAGAATGCTTTCACCTTTCATCCCTCGCCGGGAAAGATCACCGATTTCCACGCACCGGGCGGCTTGGGCGTTCGGATGGATTCGGCTGTCTATGCGGGCTATCGCATTCCGCCCTATTACGACAGCCTCGTCGGAAAGCTCATCGTGCACGGCAGGAGCCGGAACGAATGCCTGATGCGGCTCCGGCGCGCCCTGGACGAATTGGTGATCGGCGGAATCGAAACCACCATTCCCCTCTTCCAGGAGCTGATCAAGCAACCCGATATCCTGGATGGCGAGTACAATATTCACTGGCTGGAACACTATCTTGCCCGCCGCTCCCCCGGCGCCGCAACCTAGCGCCGTCGGCCTGTGCCAAGGGTGAGGCCTCCATTATGATCGGGGCCAAGGGAGTGTGAGATTCATGTTCAAATGGCTGAAACGCTGGTCGCCGCAATTGCTGAGCCTGATGCGCATTGC
>DATHDZ010000274.1:0-2078 GCA_035318785.1 Micropepsaceae bacterium | reverse complement strand
GGACGGCAACCATTGTGCGGGATCGTCGTCACGTCGCGGATCGATGTGACGGTGAAGCCCGCAGCCTGCAGCGCACGAAGCGCCGATTCGCGGCCCGAACCCGGACCAGCAACCTCAACCTCCAGCGTGCGCATGCCGTGTTCCTGCGCCTTCTTGGAGACGTCCTCGGCCGCAACCTGCGCGGCGTAGGGGGTCGACTTGCGCGAGCCCTTGAAGCCCATCGTGCCGGCCGACGACCAGGCAATGGTGTTACCCTGCGCGTCGGTGATGGTGATGGTCGTGTTGTTGAACGACGAATTCACGTGCGCGATGCCGGAGGCGATGTTCTTGCGTTCGCGGCGGCGTACGCGGGTGGCTTCCTTGCCCATTCCAAAACCTTTCCTGTGATCTCAAACGCCGCCGTAGTGCCAGCGGCTACACCTAAAGGGCGAGTGGCGAAAGGCCAGTAGCGAATAGAACTACTCGCCACTCCCTATTCGCTATTCGCCCTCTTACTTCTTCTTGCCGGCGATCGGCTTGGCCGGGCCCTTGCGGGTCCGCGCGTTGGTATGGGTCCGCTGACCGCGAACCGGCAGGCCGCGGCGATGACGCAGGCCGCGATAGCAGCCGAGGTCCATCAGACGCTTGATGTTGATACCGACCTCACGACGAAGATCGCCCTCGACCAGATAGTCGCGGTCGATCACTTCGCGGATCTGCAGAACTTCCTGATCGCTGAGCTGGCTGACGCGCCGCTCAGCGGGGATCTTGACCTTCTCCATGATCTCGGCCGCATTCTTCTGGCCGATGCCATGGATGTACTGGAGCGCGATCAGAACGCGCTTGTTGGTCGGGATATTCACGCCGGCAATACGGGCCACGGACTTCTCTCCTGTCACCGATCCCTCACGGACCGGCTATTTAAGTTCTTGCTAACTCGGGCAGGTGTCCGCAAACGCGAACACGACGCCCGTCCCCTCAGATTCTTTCGGGGCCCGGCATCGTCTGAAACTATCCGACTTGGATGCTGTGCTTATTAAAGGATTCCACTCGGTTTCGTCAACCGTCTCTATCGTTTAGCTCGCTTTTTCGTGACCTTTTTCGGAGCCTTTCCGGCGGACTTTTTCACCGGCTTTCTGCTAGTTTTAGTGCCGGTTCTCTTGGCAGCCTTTTTGGCCTTCTTGGCCCCCTTGGAGGCCGGTTTCCCGGCCTTTGCAGCCGCCTTGGCGGCCCTCCCGGCGGTTTTGTGTGCCTTTTTGCCCGCTGTCCCGGCGGTCTTCCTGGCCGCTCCCGTGGTCAATTTGGGCGCGGCTACCTTGGGTTCCACCGCGCCGATGGCGGCCAGGATCCGGTTAATTTCGCGCGTCACGTGTTCGATGGTCATCATGCCATCGACGGTCAGGAGCTTCCGCCGCTCCGAATAATAGTGAATCAGGGGCTCGGTCAGGGTCCGGTAGCTCGCCAGCCGCTTCGAGAGCACCTCCGGGGTGTCATCGATTCGCACTTCCTCGCCGCGCGCCCGCATTTCCGCAACCCGCGTCTCCACGCGGTTGAGCAGCGCGCTTTCGTTGACCCGCAGTTCGACCACGGCATCGAGCTTGATGTGCTTCTTCTTCAGGAGTTCGTCGAGGGCTGCCGCCTGCGGCACGGTGCGCGGAAAACCGTCGAGGATGAAGCCGTTCTTCATGTCCGGCTGGTCGAGCCGGTCGGAGATGATTGTGATGACGATTTCGTCCGGCACCAGCGCGCCGCTCGCCATGATCTCCTTGGCCTGCAGGCCGATCGGCGTCCCCGCCGCCGCCGCCGCACGCAGCATCTCACCGGTGGAGAGCTGGACGATGCCATGCTTGTGGACGAGACGCTGCGCCTGGGTCCCCTTGCCCGAGCCGGGCGGCCCCAACAGGATCAATCTCATGACTATTCGCCCCCCGGCTTGGTGAGCGAACGCCGCACACCTGTGACTTGGATTTCAGACCGCGGCTTGCCGCAAACGCTAGCGGCGGCGGCCCCTGAGCTTGGATTTCCTGATCAGTCCCTCGTACTGATGGGCGAGCAGATAACCCTGCACCTGCGCCACCGTATCCATCGTCACGCTGACG
>DATHDZ010000273.1:0-2782 GCA_035318785.1 Micropepsaceae bacterium | reverse complement strand
CCGCGCGCCTTCTCTTCCGGCGCCTTGTCGATCTGATCATAGGCCGTGTATTGCGCCTTGCCGCTCTCGGCCAAAACCTTGGTGATCGCCGCCGTCAGCGACGTCTTGCCATGGTCAACATGGCCGATCGTCCCAATGTTGCAATGCGGCTTCGTCCGCTCAAATTTCGCTTTGCCCATACATGCACCTCTATTTTCTTCTTCTGAGCCCGCCACCCTGCTGGCGTGCCAACCGAAGCCCTTTCAGCGGGCGAAGGTTGGAGCGGGTGAAGGGAATCGAACCCTCGTCATCAGCTTGGAAGGCTGTTGCTCTACCATTGAGCTACACCCGCGTCGGAAATCGAATATTGGAACCCAGAAGCCAGAATTCGATGCCCGAAGCGGTGTCTCATTTGCCGCACAACTCCCGTTCCGATTTCTGACTTGTTTACCGACTTCGCTTTCCGATTGGTGGGGGAGGTAGGACTCGAACCTACGAAGGCTGCGCCAGCGGATTTACAGTCCGCCCCCTTTGCCGCTCGGGACACTCCCCCGTGTGATGCCAGAGAATGGCGCCAAGAACCGTCCAAAATGGCCGCATGCATTCGCCTTAACTAACGCCAAGAACCGGAGGCCAGGGACATGATGGCACGCCGGCAAAGCGGTATCGCTCCGGAGGAAAACTGCGGAGGGCGCATATTGGTGATTTGGGGCGCCCTGTCAATAGAGAGTTGACAATAGGTTACGGCACACCGCCTGTGGCTTTGTACCCGCCCCCAACTACAGATGGAGTAGCCTAGCGTGGCCATAAAAAAGCGCAAGACCAGCCCGACTCGGGAGGGTCGAACCGAGCGGCCGGCCCAAGCCTCCGCCAGCAGCTTTTGGCTATACGGGCTCCATTCGGCACGGGCGGCCCTGAACAATCCGCGCCGCAAGATCCGGCGGGCCTTGGTCACAGACCGGGCCCAAATCGAGCTCGGCCAAGCCTTGGTCAAGTGCGGAATCGCACCGACGATGGCGGCCCCGGACAGCATCTCGCGGATGCTGCCGCCCGGCGCGGTGCATCAAGGGGTCGCTCTCCTTTGCGAGCCCCTCCCTGCTCTTGATCTGGAGGACGTCTTGGCCGGCGCCAAGCCCGGCCCCCGTCTTGTGGCCGTCCTCGACCAGATCACGGACCCGCACAATGAAGGGGCGATCCTGCGTTCCGCCGCCGCTTTCGGCATCGCCGCGGTGATCGTCCAGGACCGGCACGCACCGCCCGAATCCGGGGTGCTGGCCAAGGCCGCCTCCGGGGCTCTGGACATCGTTCCGCGGGTGACAGTCGTAAACATCGCGCGCGTGCTCGAAGAACTCGGCCGCTTCGGGTTTTGGCGCATCGCACTGGCCGCCGATGGCGATGCGACTCTGCGCGAGGCTGCGCCTCCTGGCGATGGCGTGATCGTCCTCGGAGCGGAAGGCGTGGGTCTGAGGCGGCTGGTGCGGGAGCGCTGCGATGTTTCCGCCTCCATTCCGATGGGCGGGGACATGGAGAGTCTCAACGTCTCCAATGCGGCGGCAATCGCCTTCTACGAACTGCGGCGCAAGCCATAGATCGGCGACGGAAGCGCAAGCTTTGGGGAACGACTGCTCGCCTCAGTCATTATCACCATGCGTCAAAAAATGAGAGGCGAAACAATGCGCTCTGCACTGCTTTGGCTCATAGGGATTCCGATTCCGATCATCCTTCTTCTGTGGCTGGTAACCGGACACGCCTAGGTGGAACCAATCGCTATGACTTGCCGTTGATGTCCAGCCGCTACGTCGCGGCTGGGCACGCGGCAGAATGCGCGCTCAGCTTGCTGGTTGAGCATCATGCAAAGAAATCTCGCTTCACGAACGAAGAATGCCGCCAAGTTGCGCCGCGATGTTCGCGTAAAGACGCATGATCCGGCGCGCCGACTGCCCGAAACCATGCGCGCTGCCGCAATCGATGCCTTCGGTGGACCTGACGCCGTTTCGCTCCACACGCTACCGGTGCCCGTGCCCGCCGCGGACGAAGTGCTGATCGCAACACACACCGCGGGCGTAGAGACCTGGGATGCCGAGATTCGAGATGGCTGGTCTCCGACGGGTCGTCGCCTTCATTTTCCGGTCGTGCTCGGCACGGAGGGTTCGGGGACGATTGTCGCGGTGGGCGCGCGCATCCGCAGATTCGCCGTAGGGGATCGGGTTTATGGCGCCAGCTACCCGAAGATGGACTTCCACGCGGAATATGTCGCCGTCCCTGCCGAGAGAGTGGCGCAACTGCCCAAAGGACTCAGCCACGAACATGGGGGCGTGGCACTGGCCGCGCTTACGGCGCTTCAGGGAATCGATGACACACTCAAGCTCCGGCGGGGCGACGTAATAGCCGTTCATGGCGCGTCCGGCGGCGTCGGCCTGTTCGCAGTCCAATTCGCGAAGCTCCGCGGAGCACGGGTATTCGCTTCGGCTTCTGGCGCCGATGGCGCGGCCTTCGTGCGCCGCCTCGGGGCGGATAAGGCCGTGGACGGAAAGAGCGGCGATGTCGAGAAGGCCGCGCGCTCCTTCGCGCCGGAGGGCTTCGACGCCGCTCTCTTCTATGCGGGTGGACCGGCGCAAAAGATCCTTCTCGGTCTGGTGCGAAAAGGCGGTTGCGTAGCGTACCCGAACGGAGTCGAACCGGCGCCGAAGAAGCGACGCGGCCTAAGTGTGAAAGCCTATGACGGCATCATTGGTGTCCGCGAGTTACAGCGGCTCAATCGCGCGGTGGAGGCCGCAAAACTCAAGGTCCCGATCGCGGCTGT
>DATHDZ010000272.1:0-2876 GCA_035318785.1 Micropepsaceae bacterium | reverse complement strand
GGACATACTCGCCCTTGGAGTGATCGACCGTTGAATGCTTCGCAACCGGCATGAAGCGGTAATAGTTCGCTCCATCGGTATAGACCTGAGTTGCCGGGTCGATGTTCTCCTGCATCACGGGGCGTATTTCCGAGCGGTTGGCGCTTCCGATGGGGAATGAGCGGACATGACCGCCGCGTTCTACCAGGGCCAGGATCGCGCGCTTGTGAGCATAGCCGCCCGCGCCTGGATGCTTCCTCTTTCCAGCTTTGTTCCCGATGAACATTTCATCGGCTTCGACGGTCTTGCCCGAACCTCCGAGCGGAGGAGCGTTCTCACCAGGATCAAACGCCAAGCGGATGCGGTGCGCCATGAACCAGGCCGACTTGAGGGTAATGCCCATGGTCCGGTGGAGCTGGTTCGCGCTGATACCTTTCTTGCTGGAACAGATCAGGTGGATCGCGGTCAGCCAGTCGCGCATGGCAATATGGGACGCCTCGAAGATGGTCCCGATTTTGACCGTAAAGGGCTTCCGGCAGGCATAGCACTTGTAGAGCCCAGGGCGGTTGCTCTTGCCCTTGAGCGCGCCGCTTTTGTCCACGACGCCACAATGCGGGCAAACGCGGCCATCGGGCCAAATGCGGGCCTCCACATAGGCGTAGGCGGAGGCTTCATCGTTGAAATGGGGGGCTGAAAAGATGGACTTCGACATGGCTAACTCCCTATGAATCAAACCATATCAGTAGCGTATGGGGATGGCAAGTATAACATCGCCATATAATTTCCCATAATATTGCTTATACGATATTTAGATTACCTGCTGAAAGCGCTGGACGAGCCGCATCGGCCGGTGGACTGTCGGCCCCTACCCATATTTGACCGCCCATGACCGATAAGACCGACGACCCGAGTTTGGGCGACATCTCCGAGCTCCTTGCCATCATGCGCCGCCTGCGGGATCCCATCCGCGGCTGCCCATGGGACCTGGAACAGAATTTCTCCACCATCGCGCCCTACACAATCGAGGAAGCCTATGAGGTCGCTTCGGCCATCGAGGCCAAGGACTATGCGGCCCTGAAGGACGAGCTCGGCGATCTTCTGCTGCAGGTCGTGTTCCATACCCAGATGGCCAAGGAGGAAGGCCGCTTTGCCTTTGCCGACGTCGTGCGTGCCATTTGCGACAAGATGATCCGCCGCCACCCTCATGTTTTTGCCCAAGGCGGCGCCAAGACGCCCGAGGCCGTCACCTTGGCTTGGGACGAGATCAAGCGCCGGGAACGCGCCGCGAAAGCCGTCAAGCCGGAGAGCCTGCTGGACGATGTCCCGAGCGCCCTGCCCGCATTGATGCGGGCCGTGAAGCTGCAGAACCGCGCCGCCCAAGTTGGCTTCGATTGGCCGAGCGCCGTCACCGTCACCAACAAGATCGCCGAGGAAAGCCGCGAGCTCGCCGAAGCGGCCGCATCCGGCGATCTCGTGCATGTGGCGGAGGAATTCGGCGATCTGCTCTTTGCCATGGCCAATCTGGCGCGCCATTTGAAGCTCGATCCCGAAGATGCTTTGCGCACCGCCAACGCGAAATTCGTGCGGCGTTTCAAGGCGATCGAAACCGGTCTTGCGGCGCGCGGCCGGACGCTGGACGAAGCCACGCTCGAAGAGATGGAAGCGCTCTGGCAGGACGCCAAACGCGCCGAGACGTAGAGATGCGTTGGCAATCCATATTCTCTCTCTCCTCGGGAGGCAGCTGTGCGTCTCGAAGCACGCGGGCTCACGGGATGGCAGGGTCTCCTTCGACAAGCTCAGGATGAGGGCCCTGCCGAGGTGAGTGAGCCTGTTATCCACATGTCCACAGGCTGTGGAGTGAATGTGGTGTGAATTACGAGGAAATCGCCCTACGGCGTTGATCCGAATCGATGATCGTCAGGCGGCCCGGGAAGTGCGCCGAGAAACGATCCACAGCGGCGGCATCGCCGGAGATCACCAGGTAGATCCCCTTTTCCCCTTGCCGGCGTTCCACAACACGCCCGTTCTTATGGGCCCAGGCCAACCCTGCGCCGTCTTCCACCGCCAAGGTCAGCCGCATCATCTGTTCCTGGCTGCCCAGGAGGCTGTCGATGAGCTGCAGCAGGGAATCCTCCCCGGCCCCGGTCAGGGCGGAAACGGCGATCTGTTCGCCCGTCAACATCCGCGTCTTACCTCGGTTTCGGGCCAGCAAGCCTACGCGTGTTTCGGGCTCCAGCAGATCGATCTTGTTGAGCACCTCGACGATGCGCCGTTCGTCCTTCTCGACGCCCAGCTCCTTCAGCACGTGAACGACGTCGGCCTTCTGGGCCTCGGATTCGTCATGGGCGGCATCGCGGACATGAAGGATGATCTCTGCCTCCAGCACCTCCTCCAAGGTGGCGCGGAAGGCCGCCACCAGCTGAGTGGGAAGATCGGCAATGAAACCAACGGTGTCGGAGAGAATGATGCGACGCCCTGAGGGGAGTTTCAGCCCCCGCATGGTGGGGTCCAGGGTCGCGAACAGCATGTCCTTGGCGATGACGTCGGCGGCGGTCAGCCGGTTGAACAGCGTCGACTTTCCAGCATTGGTGTAGCCAACCAACGCAACCACCGGATAAGGCACGCGTTTCCGGGCTTTGCGGTGCAGTCCGCGGGTGCGCTTGACCTCCTCCAGCTCGCGTTTGATCTTGGCGATACGCTCGCCGATCAGACGCCGGTCGGTCTCAATCTGGGTTTCGCCTGGCCCGCCCAGGAAGCCGAAGCCGCCGCGCTGGCGTTCGAGATGGGTCCAGCTGCGCACCAGGCGCGAGCGCTGATAGGTCAGATGGGCGAGCTCGACCTGCAGCCGGCCTTCCCGCGTGCGGGCCCGCTCGCCGAAAATCTCCAGAATGAGCGCG
>DATHDZ010000271.1:0-12549 GCA_035318785.1 Micropepsaceae bacterium | reverse complement strand
GACGGGAGGCATGGCCCGAAACTATTCAGGCAGACCCCGACTGTCTACGGCTTGGGATTGATGTTCAGAGCTTTTTCGACCTGGGCCGTTTCCGGGCAGGTGGCGCAAGCATGCATCAGGACCTCGTGCTGAGCCTGGGCGCCGGCCCGGTCGCCGGCCGCCAGATCGAGCAGCGCGATACCGCGAAGCGCAGGGGCATAGGCGGGCTGCACATCCAAAGCCATAGCGAAAAATCGCTGCGCCAGTTCCGATTGGCCGCCCACCACATAGAACTCGGCCAGACGCTCATAAGGCACCGGGTCGCCGGGCGCATAGATGATGGCGGAATGAAAGAGTTGGACCGCGCCGTCGATATCGCCAGTATTTACCGCAGTCTCCGCGGCCTTGAGGAAAGTCGATTCGGTCAGCACCGGCGCTTCCGCCTCCGTCGCGGCCAGGCAGGTAGAACTCGCGACGACAGCGACAAACAGCACGCCCACAAGGCTACGATCCATGACCAAACCCCCGCCTTTCACCGTACGCTCGAGGCCCCCGCCCCCGTCACAACCGGGTCATGATACAGGCAAAAAAGCCATCCGTGCCAGTCATTAGCGGGCTTGCCTTAAAATAGTGCTGCAACCCGGGGGGCGGCTCGCACTTTGTGATCGAGCGCCAGATGTCCGCCGCGGGAATCGCCCTGAATTCAGAGTTCCTGGCGAGGAATGACTCGATCACATCTTCGTTTTCACAGCGCAGAACCGAGCAGGTGACGTAAACCAAACGCGCGCCCGGTTTGGTGTGGCGCGCCCCATCATCGATGAGCCAAGCTTGCAGCTCTGTGCGTTCGCGCAGCGCATCGGGTGTCAGTCGCCATTTGGTTTCGGGATTGCGCCGCCAGGCGCCCGATCCGCTGCAGGGCGCATCGACCAGCACGGAATCGAATTTGCCATTGCCCCAGAGCGGGCCGCCGCGCTTGTCGGTTGCGGTGATGATCGTTGCACCCGCACGGCGCGCCCGTGGCCCGATCTGCTTCAGTCTTACGGCGTCGATATCCAAAGCGAGAATTTCGCCCTTGTTCTCCATGTCGGCCGCCATCGCCAGCGCTTTGCCGCCCGCCCCCGCCGCGAGGTCGAGCACGCGCGTCCCGGGTTTGGCGGCGCAGAGCAAGGCGGCGATTTGCGACGCTTCGTCCTGGAATTCGAAGGCGCCGGTCTGAAAAAACCGCGTGTGCTGAAGCGCGCCGAGTCCTTCGGCGGAAGGGATACGGATTCCCAAAGGCGCGAAGGGCGTGGGCTCCGCTTTGATGCCGAGCGAAACGAGACCCACGAGGGTTTCCTCGCGGGCCGCGCGCAACGTGTTGACGCGAAGATCGACCGGCGCACGGCCCTGCATCGCCTGCATCTCGGCTTGGAGCGTGTCACCCAAAGAGCGCGCAAGCTCCGGCTCCAGCCAAGCGGGATATTCACCGCGAATGTGAGGCGGAGGATCGCCTGCCGGTGTTGCGACGGCGCGCAATTCGTCTTCGCTGAGCGGGACTGGCCCATAATTCGTGCCGTCGAACAGCTTCATCCATTCATTGGTGGAACCGTTCTGGGAAAGCAGACTGCCAATGACCAATGAACGGGAGTCCTCGCGACCCATACGCCAGGCGAGAGAACCGCGATGGCGCAGCACGTCATAGACGGTCTGGGCCACCGCGGCGCGGTCCTTGGACCCGGCATAGCGGCGGGCGCGAAACCAATCGCGCACGTACCGATCGGCCGGCAGCTTGGTCTCATCCAAACCGGCAAGGATTTCGATGGCGGATTGAATGCGCGCGGCGGGAGTCATTGTAGGGGATCGCGCGGCCGGATCATTTCGGGCACGTCGCTATGTCTATTGCGGCCGCGGATAGTTCGGGCTTTCCCGAGTCACCAGAACGCCGTGGACGTGACTTTCGTTGATGCCGGCATTGGTGATGCGGACGAATTCCGCTTTTTGGTGGAAATCGCCGATGGTGGGACAGCCCGTATAGCCCATGGCCGCGCGCAAGCCGCCGATGATCTGGTGGACGACGGCGCCGACGGGCCCCTTATAGGGCACCTGACCCTCGACGCCTTCGGGCACGAGCTTGAGCGTGTCCTTCACCTCGGCTTGGAAATACCGGTCGGCCGAGCCGCGGGCCATGGCGCCAAGGCTGCCCATCCCGCGATAGCCCTTGTAGGAGCGGCCCTGGAACAAGAACACCTCGCCCGGGCTTTCGTCGGTCCCGGCCAGGAGCTGGCCGACCATCGCGACGTCGGCACCGGCCGCGATCGCCTTGGCCAGATCGCCGGAATATTTGATACCGCCATCGGCGATGACCGGAACGCCTTCTTTGCGCGCCGCCGAGGCCGCATCCATGATGGCGGTGAGCTGCGGCACGCCGACACCTGCGACGATGCGGGTGGTGCAGATCGAGCCCGGCCCGATACCGACCTTGATCGCGTCGGCGCCGGCATCGATCAGCGCCTTGGCGCCGTCGGCCGTGGCCACATTGCCGGCAACGACTTGCGCGTAATTGGATTCGCGTTTGATGCGCGCGACGGTATCGAGCACGCCTTGCGAATGGCCATGCGCCGTGTCCACCACGATCACATCGCATTCCGCTTCCAGAAGCGTGATGGCGCGCTCAGCGCCCTCCGGGCCCACATTGGTGGCGGCCGCCACACGCAGGCGGCCGCGCTCGTCTTTGCAGGCATTGGGAAATTTCTGCGCCTTTTCGATGTCCTTGACGGTGATGAGGCCGACGCAGCGGTAATCCTGATCGACGACCAGCAGCTTTTCGATGCGGTGCTGGTGAAGAAGCTGCTTGGCTTCCTCCATGGGCACGTTCTCGCGCACCGTGACGAGCCGCTCCTTGGTCATCAGCTCGCGGACGGATTGGAGAGGGTCTTGCGCGAAGCGCACGTCACGATTGGTAAGAATGCCGACCAGCTTGCCGGGCTTGCCGGTGCCTTCGACCACCGGAATCCCGGAAATATGGTGGCGCTCCATCAAGGAGAGCGCATCGGCGAGGGTCGCGCCCGGCCCGATGGTCAGCGGGTTCACCACCATGCCGGATTCGAATTTCTTCACGCGCCGGACCTGATCGGCCTGTTCCTTGGGCGTGAGGTTGCGGTGAATGACGCCCATGCCGCCGGCCTGTGCCATGGCAATGGCCAGGGCCGCCTCGGTGACGGTGTCCATGGCGGCGGAAATCAGGGGAATGCCGAGCTCAATCGTGCGGGTGAGGCGCGTCCGCGTATCGACCTGGCCCGGCAGCACGGTGGAGGCAGCAGGAACCAGCAAAACGTCGTCGAACGTCAGCGCTTCGCGTATCGTCAAAGGGTGGCCCTATTCAGGTGGCAGGGCCTATCATTCAGCAAGAATCTAAGCAAGGGCGAGGCGACGAACTGCTTAGCGGGGGTCAAAACGCCTGCGGCGCAGGCCCCTTCTCGAAAAGGCCCGCGCCACAAATTGGCTCATTGTCTCAAATGAACGCGAAAGGCCGGTAGTGCTCGTCGACCTGCCTTGGGTGTTCAGGGCTCGTCCAATCCCAACGGTCGTCTTCGCGGTAGCGGGGCGCGTTCTGAAGCTGCTCCCTTGTGATGTTGAGGCGATAGCCACCGAGCTTCTCGTCATATTTCAACATCGACCACGGCAGGGGGTAGTGATCGTGGCCCATACCCAAAAAGCCGCCGAAGCTGATCACCGCATAGGCGACCTTGCCGGTCCATTTATCGATCATCAGATTTTCGACGCGGCCAATCTTGTCGGCATCGGGTCCATACACGGCCGTTCCCTCGACCTTATCGCTTGCAATCAAAGATGCGGTTTCTTCCCGAGGGACTTCGCCCCGGCCCAAATTCGTCTGCATTGTCGTCATATTGTTCTCCTTTGCGGGATACCCGGAAGGAACGTGCCGCGCAAACCATAGTTCCGGTCGCGGCAACGCTTCTCAGCGTCCGCGAAAGCCCGTTGCCACGAGATAGAGCTCGACGGATTGCGCGCGAGAGGCCGGCGGTTTGACGTGGCGCACGTCACGAAAGGATTTTTTCAGCTGCGACAGAAGTTCCGGCGCAGCACCGCCTTGAAACACTTTTCCGACAAAGGTGCCGCCGGGCTTCAGGACCTCTTCGGCAAACTCCAGGGCCGCCTCGAAAAGCGCGGTGGTTCGCAGATGATCGGTGGCGCGATGACCGGTGGTCGGAGACGCCATATCGGAAAGCACGACATCGGCCGGCCCGGAGAGTTGAGCACGAATCGCTGCGGGGGCCTGCGCCGACATGAGATCGAGCTTCATCGCTTCCACGCCGGCAATCGGATCGATGTCGAGAATATCCACGGCCAGGACTCGACCCTTCTCTCCAATGCGGGTGCGCGCGACCTGGCTCCAACCACCGGGCGCTGCGCCGAGATCGAGCACGCGCGCGCCGGGTTTGAGAAAATGGAACTTGTCGTCGAGCTCGATCAATTTGAAGGCGGCGCGCGAGCGGTAGCCTTTCGCTTTGGCGTCGGCGACATAGGGATCGTTGAGCTGGCGGCCGAGCCACCGAGTCGAGGAGACTGTCAGGCCTTTGGTACGGACGCGCACGCGCAAGGAGCGTCCGCCCGGCGATTTTGTCGGCATGGATTTGCTCAGCCCATCCCTGCGCCCGCGGGGATGCGGACCGGCGCCGCCTCGGATTCGCGCAGCAACGCGATCAACAATCCCTCGCGCAGCCCCCGGTCGGCAACGCGAAGCGTGGCGCAAGGCCAGTTCTCCATGATCGCGCCGAGAATGGCGCAACCCGGGAGAATCAAATCTGCGCGATCCGTACCGATACAGGGAATCGCGGCGCGCTCCGGAAAATCGCGGGTCACGATGGCGTCGGTGATCGCCAGAATGTCATCACGCTTCAGCCACTGGCCGTCGATCCGGCTGCGCTCGTAGCGCTTTAAGCCGAGCTGGATGCCGGCAAGGGTCGTGAGTGTCCCGGACGTACCGAGCAGATGATAGCGCTTGGCGTCGAACAGGTCCGGCCCGAGCTCGCGTCTCATCGAGGCAAACACATCGGCAAGCTCCAACCGCATGGCGGCGTAGCTCTTTGCGGCAAGCTGCCTTCCGCCATGGCGCTCGGCCAGTTTCACGACGCCGACGGGCGCGGAGGTCCATGCGACGATGTCGTGCCGAGCCGGAACGCGCATGCCGTCGCGACGGACGAGAATCAATTCGGTCGAACCGCCGCCGATGTCGAAAATGAGCGCGCCTTCGAATTCGCGGCCGATCAGTTGCAGACACCCAGCAGCAGCGAGCCGCGCTTCCTCCTCCGGCGTGACGATGGTCAGGCAGATACCGGCTTCCGCGGCCGCCCGCTTTACCAGTTCCTGTGCGTTCGTCGCGCGGCGGCAGGCCTCGGTTGCGATCGCTTTGACATGGGTCACATTTCGCCGCTTCAGCCGGGACGCGCAGACTTTCAGCGCCGCGACGGTGCGATCGAGAGCCGCTTCGCAGATCGTGCCCGTGCGCTCCAGGCTTTCGCCCAGACGCACATTGGCGGTGTAGGAATCGATCACGCGCGGAATCGTGGATGCCTGGCCGTCGCCCGTTTGCGCTTGCCATTCCGGCACCGCGATCAGAAGGCGGCACGCATTGGTGCCGACATCGATGGCAGCAAGCACTGGGGTTCCGTTGGCATTCGGGCGCGCACCCTGCCCCGCCCGCCGGCGGCGGTGATAGGGATGGCGTTTCTTTCCGGCGCGCGCGACGGCCAGCACGGTTTTTCCTCCCTCTTTTCGTTAGCTTGGCCCGTGAAGCGCCTTGGCGCAACCGGCTTGATGCGCAAAGTATGACAGATCATCCATTAAACGGCCCAACATTGCCGCTGATCCCGGTTCTGTATAACCTCGCCTTGCAAAGGCCACAGGCGAGGTGGGGCGTATCATGCGTCGGAACGTCAAGGCGTTGTTGAGCGCGATAGCGGCGAGCGCCTTGCTCGCTTTCGTAGGACCTGAGGTGGGCTTCGCGGCGGCACCGGCGGCCGCGCCGATATTGCCGCCGACATTGCCCTCGGCCACGGGGCCGCAGGAGGTCGACGTCGAGCTCGTCCTTGCCATCGATACCTCCGGAAGCATCGATTACCAAGAGGCCGAATTGCAGCGCAAAGGCATCGCCGAAGCGTTTCTCAGCAAGGAAGTGATCCAGGCGATCCAATCCGGCTCGCTGGGCCGTATCGGCGTGTCGGCGATCTATTTCTCAAGCCGCGCCTATGGCTGGATGGGTGTGCCGGTCAATTGGATGATCGTTCGCGATCAGAAGAGCGCCGAAGATTTCATCCGAACGTTGATCTCTGCCGAGCGGCATTCGGGCCGGGGCACCTCGATCTCCGATGCGCTGGAGCTCTCGCAGCGCATGCTTGAGCGAGGTCCTTATCGGTCGGCCAAACAGGTCATCGATGTGTCGGGCGACGGCGTCAACAATGCCGGCCGTCGCGTCATGGATGTGCGCGACGAAGTGCTTGCCAAGAACATCACCATCAACGCGCTTCCGATCATGGACGATTCAACGCCGCAAGACCTCGACAAATATTTTCAAGGCTGCGTCATCGGCGGCCCGGGCGCTTTCGTGATGCCGGCGAAGGGCTTTGCGGATTTCTCGCGCGCGCTGCGGCGCAAGCTGGTGCTGGAAATTTCGGGTCTGACACCGGGGCAAAGTCCTTCCGGCAACCCGCTCCTGAAGAACGTTGCGGCGACGACCGCACAAAACGCGCCGGCCCGCCCGGCTGTGCCGCGCGGCGGCTATACGCCGAAATATCCACCCTACCCCGGCGGCTGCGATTTTCCGATGTTCGGCGGCTTCGGCGGTTATGGCGGCTTTGGGAATTTCCCGGAGCGGTAGCTTACCTCAGCGCCTGCCAGAGATTGCTGAAATCGTCGGTCCAGGCCCGCTCGCTGGCGGGGATCGTGCTGGGCTGCCTTAGCAACCGCGAGAAAAATTCGGGCCGCGAAGTCACGAGGACCCACTGAGAGCCATCGACGACGTCGGCCGCATCGCTGGCGTTGGCAAGCACACGTGCGATTTTTCCGCTTTTCTCCGCTGCGAGCACAACGATGGGGGCTAGATTGACGTAGAGGTTCGAGACATGGACAGCCAAGACGCCATCCGGTTTGAGATGCCGCCAATAAAGCTGAAAAGCTTCCGTCGTCAGCAGATGGACCGGAATGGCATCGCTGGCGAAGGCGTCCACGGCGAGAACGTCGAAACGCTGCGGAGTCTCGCGTTCAAGCGATAGCCGAGCATCGCCGAGGACGATGCTCCATTGCGCCGGGCAGGACAGATAATGGAAGACGTTTGTCGCCACCTCCCGCACCTGCGGATTGATCTCATAGAAGCGGTACACATCGCCTTTACGACCGTAGCCGGCGATCGTCCCGGCACCCAAGCCGATGACACCGACATTGAGCGGGCCCTGATTGCCCATTTCTTGCAGTGCGACGCCGATGCCCGACTCGGGCGCATAATAACTGACCGGCTCGCAGCGCCGGTCCGCCGCGAGGAACTCCCGGCCATGAATGACATTGCCGTTGCGGAGCTGGATCATTTCCCCGCGGCTGCCAACCGCCGGCCGATCCATGACTCGCAAGGGACCGTAAAAATTCCGCATGGAAATAACGGTTCCCGCAAGATCGGCGTGAATTTTGATGGCCATGGATGCGGTGACGAACAGCCAGAGATAGAGAACGCAAAGAAGAGCGTTCCGACGCAGCCATCTCGGCGTCGCCGCGGGTAAGCGGCGCCAGCCGACCCAGATCACCAGCAGCGTCACCAATGGCAAGACGATCGCGAGGTCATAGTCGTCGGGCAATAGGGAGGGCGCCACCGCGGCGATCAACAAGCCGCCTGCGGCGCCACCTGCCGCGATGATGAGGTAAAAAGCCGTGAGATAACTCGGGGCGGGCTTCAAGGAAGCCAGTTCGCCATGACACACCATGCAGCAGACGAACAGGCCGCCACTGTAGAAGGCAAGCTGCGAGACATAGCCATTGGCGAAGAAGGCTCCGACGACAAAATAAATCATCACGCCTGTCGCCGCCGCGAAAAGCGCGTACCAAGCTGGACGGTAGTACCAGCGCGGATTGTCGAAGCAGATGATGAAGCTGAGCAGATAAAGGCTGAGCGGCACGATCCAAAGGAGCGGAATCGCGGCGATGTTCCGCAACATGTGATTCGTGACCGCAAGCAGCAGAATGGACGCGCTCATGGCGAGCGCAAACCAGAGCACGCGATCCTGCATCTTCGGGGGCTTCCCGGCATCGGCCGCGGTTCCATCGGCTTGCGGAACGGCGTCGCGGTAGATCCACGCGGCGACCATGCTCAACAAAACGAAGACCACATAAACCAGCGACCAACTCCAGGCCTGCAGCCGCGTCGGCAGCCATGGTTCGATCAAAACGGGATAGCTCAACAGCGCGATCAAGGAACCAAGATTGGAAAGTGCGTAAAGGCGGTAGACACGATGGCCCCCGCTTGCGTGCGTTCCTGAACGGGAAAGCCATGCCTGGATCAGCGGCCCCGTCGCCGAAAGCAGCAGGAAAGGCAGACCGATGGTGGCGGCAAGAAGCGCAAGAATAAGCGGCAACGGTTCCTCGCCGCCCAACGGTTTCCAGCGCTCGCTCGGAATGATGGGAAGAAAGAGAAGACTCAGCGAGAGCAGAAGCAGATGCGCGCGCCATTGCCACGCCGGTGTGACGCGCGTGGTCAAGAGATGCGCATAGAGATAACCGGCGAGGAGCGCCGCCTGGAAGAACAACAGGCACGCGATCCAGACCTCCGCCGATCCTCCAAACCACGGCAGGATCATTTTCGCGATCAGGGGCTCGACCGCGAAAAGCAACAATGCGCCCGAAAAGATCGTGAACGGCACGACGAGCCGCGCAAGCCCATATCGCACCGGCAAGAGCCGTGCGGCAATCACACTCTCGTCCGACATTGTCGCGCCGTATTTACCCCGTGGGAGATTAGCGCATGTCTGCCAAGAAAGGATGAATCCCCTGCCGATTGTTTGGTGTTTAACGCCGCGGTGGCGCTGCTATGGTTGGGGCAAAATCGCCGAACAGGGGAGCGCTCGCCATTATCGTCGTCGATACGCAGGTGCATATCTGGGCCGCCAACACGCCCGAACGCCCATGGGGAGAAGGGATGGAAAACAGGGCACACCTTCCCGTTCCCCTGGGCCACGAGGACCTGCTGGTGTTGATGGATCGGGCGGGCGTCGATTGTGCCATCCTGATCCCGCCATCCTTGGACGGCGACCGAAACGACCTGTGCCTGGCGGCGGCGCAGCAACACCCCGATCGTTTCGCCGTCATGGGCCGGCTGTTCCTCGGCCACCCGTCCGCATCCGCGCGGCTTGCCGAAATGAAGCAGCAGCGCGGCATGCTGGGCGTGCGCCTGACATTCCATCGCGACGACGACCGGCCCGTGCTGACCAATGGCGTCGCCGATTGGTTTTGGCCGGCCGCGGAACGCTTGCAAATGCCGGTGATGGTCCACGCGCCGGAACGGCTGCCACAGATCGCCGCAATCGCGGCACGCCATCCCGGTTTGAAGATCATCATCGACCATATGGGATTTGCGCGTGAGACCATGGACGAGCATGCGGCGGCGGCTGCGCAAAGACTGTGCGCATTGGCCCGTTATCCGAATGTCTTCGTCAAGGTCTCCGCGCTTCCCTGCTATTCGACGCAAAGCTACCCGTTCCGCAATCTCCACGATCCGTTGAAGCGCATCATCGAGGGCTTCGGCGCCGAGAGATCCTTCTGGGGCAGCGATTTCTCGCGCCTGCCAAGAAGCTGCTCCTATCGCCAGGCGGTGACGATGTTCACCGAGGAGATCGATTTTCTCTCTCCGGGCGAACTCGAATGGGTGATGGGGCGCGGCGTGCTGAGGTGCCTTAATTGGCAACCGCCGCTACGCGAATCGCGCGACCCCGCTTAACCTATTCGGAGGGCGCGGTTTGGGACTCGGCCCGCACAACGACGGGCGATCCGTCTTTGGGCCGGCGAAGCCAACCGGTATCGAAGCTTCCCATGCCACAGTTCGAACAGGGCTGGATGGGCTGCCCGACGCGCACCAGCATGTCTTGGCCGCAATCCTGGCATCTGTAACCCGCGGTTTCTCGTGCGATTTCCCCTGCCTTGGCAGACACTTGCTTCCTCCGCAATGTTGTCCGGCAGACAACTCTCGCGACGGCATTCCGTTCCGCAAGGCGTGCCGGCAAGCCAAGGACGTGTCAGCCGCGCTGCACAGCCAAAGCTTGGCGGTGCGTGTTGAAGAAATCCATATGAAGCGCCCTCACTTCGCCGGCGCTGCACCCATCTTTCCGGTGCTCTTGGCTTCTAATTTATGGCCCCCCATGAGCCTCACTTGCAGGCGATCGAGATAAAGATAGACGACCGGCGTCGTGTAAAGCGTCAGCAATTGGCTCAGCGCGAGTCCGCCGACCATTGTGTAGCCCAGAGGCTGACGAAGCTCCGAGCCGGTACCGGCGCCGATCGCGAGCGGTACGCCGGCAAGGAGCGCCGCCGCCGTCGTCATCAGAATCGGACGGAAACGCAACAGGCATGCCTCGCGGATCGCGTCGAGTGGCGCCATATGCCGGTCGCGCTCGGCCGCTATGGCGAAGTCGACGAGCATGATGCCGTTCTTCTTGACGATGCCGATCAGCAAAATGATGCCAATGATGCCGATCACCGATAAGTCCATATGCGCGGAGCGCAGCGCCAGCAACGCGCCGACGGCGGCCGAGGGCAGAGTCGACAATATGGTCAGCGGGTGGATGAAGCTCTCATAGAGCACGCCCAAAATGATGTAGACGACGACGAGCGCGGCTGCGATCAACAGCAACTCGTCGGTAAGCGACGTCTGGAATGCCTGCGCATTGCCCGTGAATCCGCCGACAACGGTGCCGGGCATGCCAATCTCGCGTACAGCTTGGTCGATGGCACTGACGGCTTCGCCGAGGGCGACACCCGCTCGAAGGGTGAATGATAGGGTGACGGCCGGGAACTGTCCCTGATGCGTGACGGAGAGAGGCCCAACTTCCGTCGAATTGAGGCTGACGAGCGTTGAAAGCGGCACTGCGGCGCCAGTCAGCGGCGACTTCACATAGAGGCGGTCCAGCGAGGCGAATGTGCCCTGCAGCTCCGGCGTGATCTCCAGAATCACCCAGTAGGTGTCGAGCTGGGTGAAATACTGCGTGATTTGCCGCTGGCCATAGGCATCATTGAGCGTGGCATCGATCATCTGCGGCGAAATACCGAAGCGTGAGGCCTGATCACGGTTGATCTCAATCTTCAGCTGCGGTGCATTTGCCAGAAGATCGCTCGCCGCATCATTGATTTGCGCCAAAGTGCTCAGCTTCTCGACCAGCTTTTCGGACCACTCGGTCAGCTCGGCGATGTTGGCATCCTGCAGCGTATATTGAAAACTGCCGCGGCGTGCCCGCCCACCAACCGTGATGTCTTGCGTGGCGTTCAGGCGCAAATTTGCTCCCTTGACCTTGGCAATTTCGGGGCGCAACCGATCAATGATCTGACTGGCGGTCAGCTTGCGCTGCTCGCGCGGTTTCAGGGCAATGAAGAAGCGTGCGGTGTTCGCCGTCTGGGCGTTGCCGTTGCCTCCGACGCTACCGGTCTGTGAAGCAAAGCCGGCAATATCGGGATCCTTAAGGAGCACCTCCCCGAGTTCGCGCTGCAGACGTATCATCTCTTCCGGCGAAACCTCTTGCGCTCCTTCCGCCAAACCCTGGAGCATGCCGGTATCCTGGATCGGAAAGAATCCCTTGGGGATTTGGATCGCCATGACAATCGTCAGCGCCATCGTGGCGAAAAACACCGCGAGGGTGATCGCCTGATGCCGCAGCACGCCATCAAGCGTGCGCCGGTAGAACGCGTGCAAACCGCCGAACCCCGCCTCGATGGCACGATGAAGGCGGCCAGGAGCACGCGATTTCTCTCCCATGAAGCGCGCGCACAGCATCGGAGCGAGCGTCAGCGACACCAGACACGAGACGGCGACCGCCGCCGTCACGGTCAGGGCAAATTCGCGAAACAGGCGGCCGACAATCCCGCCCATGAGCAGAAGCGGAATGAATACCGCCACGAGCGAAATGCTGATGGATAGGACGGTGAAGGCGATCTCGCGCGAACCTTTGAGCGCTGCGTCGAAAGGCAAGTCGCCCTGCTCAAGGTGTCGATAGATGTTCTCTACGACGACAATGGCGTCGTCGACCACGAAGCCGACAGCAATAGTGAGCGCCATCAGCGACAAATTATCGAGGCTGAAATCGAGCAGATACATCGCCACCCCGGCGCCGAGCAGGGCGAGAAGGATGGTGATGCTCGAGATCAGGGTGGCCCAGAGATTGCGCAGGAATAGCAGTACCACCATCACCACGAGGCCGATGGTGAGGGCCAGCGTGAACTCGACATCGGTGACGGAGGCGCGGATCGTCGTCGTGCGATCGAGAATCGTGTCGATCTTGATAGAGGGCGGGATGTTGGCGGTGAGCCGCGGCAGAAGTGCTTTGA
>DATHDZ010000270.1:0-19065 GCA_035318785.1 Micropepsaceae bacterium | reverse complement strand
GGCCGCGGAAATTGATGTTGTCGGTGGTGAAATGCCCATTGCCGAGGTCGACCGCGAGGCCCCGCGTCGGCAGCACCATTCCGTCCTTGGGCGTTTCGATCTTGACGCCCGAATTGGCCATGTAGTTCAGCCAGGTCGAATGCGTGGTCGGCAAATGGTAATCGTCGACGCTGTTCTCGACCATCAGCTTCCAATTGGCGCCGACGTCATATTCCTGCGCACCCGCCACGATCTCCATGCGCCCCGAAGGCGATTGGTCGAGAACGAGATCGATATAGTCTGTCGCGCGGCCGAGATATTCGCGTAAAGCGGGAACCTCGGGATCGAGACTCAGAAACCAGAAATCGCGATAGGATTCGAAGCGTGCGGGCCTCTTCAGGCCGAGCGCATTCTTGTCGAATTCGCCGCGATAGGCTTCGGCACCCGGCACGCCGGCCAATTGCCCATCATTGCGATAGGTCCAGCCGTGATAGATGCAGCGGAAGCTCCGCCGCGAGCCTTCTGGCTCGGTGCAGACCAGCGCGCCGCGATGGCGGCACGTGTTGAACAGGCACTGGATATCGCCCTTGCCGTCGCGGCAGAAGATCACCGGGCGTCCGGCCACTCTGCGCGTGACGAAATCATTCGGCTTTTTCAGTTCGGAACTATGGCCGACATAGATCCAGCTCTTGGCGAAAATCCGGCTGCGCTCGTCCTCAAGAACCGCGTCAGACACCAGCGCTTCGCGATCGAGCAGGAATTGCTGTTTCACCGGGTCATCGACGATGTAGCTGCGCGGCATGGGGCGCCTTTCGAAAAAGGGGGTAGCTCAGGTAAAAGCCTGCGCCTTATGGTGTCAAGTCCTATAATATGGGATTTTTTCACCAGAAAGGGCCTTGGTCACGATGCGGGCGCAAAAACCCACGCGTTCTGCGATGGCGCGGATTTCCGCCTCGGCCAGCCTTGTGCGTCCAACCGTCAGGCTCAGACTCCCGAGCACGCCGCCGCGATCATCGAAGATCGGCGCGGCGATGCCGGTGACGCCTCGGGTGACCTGACTTTCGGTGATGTCCCAGCCGCGTTGACGCATCTCTTTGAGAGCGGCCTTGACCGCATCGAGGGATTTTCCCAAACGCCCTTCGGCAAAAGCCCGACGGTCGGATTCGTAGAGACGCTGAATGTTCCGCGCCGGCAGATGGGCCAGGATGATCCGCGAGGCAGCGCCCCGGAACAGAGGCAGCGCGCGCCCGCGCTCATAGGTGCTTGAAAAGCTAGCCCCACGGCTCTCCTGATGCACACAAAGGACCCGGTCGCGATAGCGCCGGCACAACAGCGCGATGCCCGGAACCGCTTCGACCAGTTCCGCCATCACCGGGCGGCTGGCGATGATGAGGGGATCGCTGTTGCGCATCTTGTAGTCGAGTTCCGCAACACGCGGGCCCAAGGCATAGCCGACATCGGGGAACGAGGTCACGAGCCCCGCATCGGAGAGATTCTTCAAATGGCGGTAGAGCGTGGACCGGGTGAACCCCAGGCGGTCCACCATGTCGTCGGAGGTGAGAGGGGTAGCGCTCTCCTCGATCAGATCGAGGACGCGCAGCATTCGCTCGTGACTGGATTGGCCCGCCATGGCGCGCATTGTGCGTGCGGCGCCTCATTTCTGCAATCCCGCATTTTAGGATTTATTGCGGTGGCGCGGGATGTTTGGCGGTGCTATGGCCGTGGCATGCACGACGCTGTCAAAGACGCGCATTGGCACGAACCGAAGGCGGGCGAGAACGCCGGCTTCGGCGCCTTCAAGCGGCCGAAACTGCCCTATGACCGCTTCATGGAAGATGAGGGCGTGCCGGTCTATCGCGGCATCGGCGCCGCGTGCGTGCAAGACCTGCCAATGGCGCCCTGGAAGCGGCTGGGCGGACGCGGCTCCTATATCCAGCTTTACGGGACCGAGGGCCTGTGGGGCATGTATGTGGTGGAGGTTCCGGGCGCGGGTGCATTGAACGTCGAGCGCCATCTCTACGAGAAGATCGTGCTGGTGCTGGAGGGCCGCGGCTCTACCGAGGTCTGGCAGGAGGGCGATGCGAAGCGCCATGTCTTCGAATGGCAGAAAGGATCGCTGTTCACCATTCCGCTGAACGCATCCCACCGCATCATCAATGCGGGAAGCGCGCCGGCGATTCTGCTGTGCGGTACCTCGGCGCCCAATGTCATGAATCTTATCGACAGTCCAGACTTCGTCTTCAACTGCCCGCATGATTTCCGCGAGCGCTTCTCGGGCGCCGAAGATTTCTTCAAGCCGAAGGACGACATTGAGCCCGATCCCGTGCGGGGCCTCGCCATGCGGCGAACCAATCTGATCCCCGACATCATCAGCACCGAACTGCCGTTGGACAATCGCCGCTCGCCCGGCTATCGCCGCATGGAGCCGATGATGGCGGGCAACCGCTTCTATCAATTCATCGGCCAATATGAGACCGGGCGTTATTCCAAGGCGCACAAGCATCATTCGACGGCGGTACTGATCTGTTTGAAAGGACGCGGTTACACCTACACCTGGCCGGAGAACCTAGGCGCGACGCCCTGGCGCGACGGACACGCCGATAAGGTGCTGCGCCAGGATTACGACTATGGCGGGATCGTCACCGCGGCGCCGATGAGCGGCGATTGGTTTCATCAGCATTTCGGCGTGGCGAAAGACGGCTTGCGCGTGCTTGCCTGGCACGGACCGAACAATCATCCCGCGCTCAAGGCGGGCCGCCCGGGCGAACAGATGCGCGATTACTGGGCGATCGATCTCAGCAAGGGCGGCAACGCGATTCCCTACCACATGGAAGATCCGGCGCTGCGCCAGGAATATGAAGAAACGCTGGCGCGCGACGGCATGGCTTCGAGGATGGAACAGCGATTTTACAAAGCGAGCGGCGCGGCGGCCGATAAAATCGGCGGATTCTAGCACCAATCGTTTCCGCTACAGTTAAGCGCTCACACCGCTTTCACCAATCGGATTTCCACTTTGCGGCCCAACGCAGCCGCGGCGCGGCCAATCGTTTGTAACGTCACCGACGGATTGTCAGGATCAAGCAGACGTTCCAGCGCGGCGCGACTGGTCTTCATGCGCTTGGCCATTTCCGTCTTGGATATCTTCTGCCGTTCCATCAATTGCGAGACCTGCCACGTTACGACGCGCTTTTGCGCCGCCGCGGTAACGGCGTCGAGAATGCCGTCTTCGGCCAAAAAATCCTCGAAGCGTGAACCGCGATGAGGATTCTTCTTCACACGTTTCATGATTTTTTCCTTCGCCGATATGTTTTCAGTCGCGTCTGCGCCAGATCGAAATCGTTCTTCGGCGTGGCGCGAGTTTTCTTGATGAAGCCGTGCAACAGGATCATGTCGCCTTCCGCAATCGAGAAGATCACGCGAGCAATACGGTCCTTCAGCGTTGTTCTTACCTCGTAGAGTCCCCCGCCAAGCGGTCGGCAGACCGGCATTCCAATCGGCCAGCCGAATTCCACCACCCGCACGTCTTCGCCAATGCTCACGCGGTCCGCTTTTGACAAATCGAGTAGCCAATCGCGGACCGGCTCCGAACCGTTGTCCGCACGAAAGAAGACAACTGCGATCTTCTTCGCCACGACCATGAGAGGTATGTATCAAAAATGGTACGTACCCGCAAGTGGGTTCAAGCCACGTCAAATCGCGCGATCCAACGCAGCTGCGGCATGGCTGTTCACATAAGTGCGGCTTCCAGGGCAGGTCGGTTCCGCATCAGCCATGCGGCGCTTCGGGTTCTCCACGCAATCCCCCAGAGACCCGAAACATGTTGGGACTCTGGCGTGATCCTTGCCTCAATCACGTCATTTGCAGCGCTTTGTAATGCGAACTCTAGCATTCGGTAACTCAATCGGTGCCGTTCAGTGAGCGACAGCCCGTAGGCATCCGAAAAGATGCGGGCTTGGTAGAGTCTCGTCATCGCCGAAGGCACGTCGTTTTTCGCGGCAACATCGTCATCATATAGTTGCGCGCTATGCCACGCAGCCATGGCGACTTCAGTGAGCCTATCAACCTGCCCGGCAAACTCCCAGTCGATGAGACCCACGGGTTTGCCTCCGCGAAAAACGACGTTCCAGGGCGCAACGTCACAGTGACCGATGATGTCAGGCTGGCCGACCTCGCGGATAAACCAATTCTGCCAGAGAGCATTTTCGGGCGCGCGGAATGACGCAGTGGCATCATGCAGCTGTCGCAACATTCTCCCAAGGTCCGCCACAGCCTCATCGGTCCATGGATTTGGGTGGGCAATTTCTCCTTCAATGAAGGTAAGCAATTCCCGCCCTTGGCTATCAAATTCAGGTTCGACTATGCGCGGACTTCCTTCAAATCCGACGATCGCCAGGTGGCGCAGCAGGGCGTGCACGGCGGCCGCCCAGGGACCGGTCTACCGCGCGACTATGCTGCCCAGCCGTTTCACATCCGTGCGGCCGCCCCCATCGAGTTGTGTTTCCTGACTAGCACTCTTCTCTGTCATGGCCGGAATTTATCATGGAAGGTTGAGAGGCGTTCTACTGAGAGATCACTTCCAGTGCGCGGTTGCTGGTCGGCGGGCCGAGCAACGCAATCGCGGATGCCGCGATCAACATGCTGCCGGCAATGAAGGCGAACACACCGCCCGTGCCGAAGCGCTCCAGGAAGAACGCAATGATGAAAGCGCTGAACACGGTGGACAGCCGACTCCAGGAATAGACAAAGCCGACAGCGGCTGCGCGGATGCGCGTCGGATAAAGCTCCGTCTGATAGGCGTGATAGAGGAACGACATGGCATTGTTCGACAGCGTCACCAGCACGCCGAACAGGACAAGCGGCACGGCCAAAGTGAACGCGCCGAAAGCGAGGCCGAACAGTCCGACGCCAAGTGCCGCGGACATCAACAACCATTTGCGCTCGAAGCGGTCGGCGAGCGTGGCGCCCAGCAAGGGCCCGAAAGGCGCCGCGATGGCGATGATGAAGGTGTATTGCAAGCTCGTGGTCACCGCGATGCCTTGCTTGATAAGAAGCGTCGGTACCCAATTCGCAAAGCCGTAGAATCCCACCGCTTGGAAAATGTTGAAGACGATCATCATCACCGTTCGCGACAGATAGGGGCCTTGCCAAATCTCGGAGAAGTGGCCGCGCGCCGTCGGCAGTTCCGGGCCCGTGACCGGAAGCAGGGGCGCGCCGGATTCGGCCTGCACGCGTCGTTCTAGATCGGACAGGATCCGGTCGGCTTCCGCGGTGCGGCCATGGCTCGCCAGCCAGCGCGGACTCTCAGGGACCTGAAGCCTGATCCACCACACGAAGACCGCGCCCGTCGCGCCGATCAGAACCACCCAGCGCCAACCGTCGATTCCGAAGGGAGCGATCGGCACCAATTGCAAGGCGAGAAAGGCGACCACAGGAACGGCGGCAAACTGCACTGTTTGGTTGATGGCGAAGGCGCGGCCGCGATATGCCCTCGGCACGAGCTCAGCAAGATAGGTGTCGATGGTGACGAGCTCGACGCCGACGCCGAGTCCGGAAATGAACCGCCAAAGATTCAAACCGAAGGCGTCGTTCTGGAACGCCATGACGACACTGGCCACCGTGTACCAGAGCAGAGACACAGTGAAGATCGTGCGCCGCCCCAACCGGTCCGCCGCAAAGCCGAACAGCAAGGTCCCGATGAAGAGTCCCGCGAAGAACGCAGCGACAAAACTTGCGATGCCACTCGTTCCGAACAATCCGGGCGTCGTCGGCGTGAGAATCCCGCTGCGCACCAGCCCCGGCGCGATATAGCCGGTGAACAGCAGATCATAGAATTCGAAAAAACCGCCGAGCGATAGAAGGATGACGCGTATCCAAATCGTTCGCGTCATGGGCAGCCGGTCTAGGCGCGCAGCGATGAGGCCGGCAGGAACGCCGGCCTCGGGCGGCAGCGCCTCGGCCGCGGCCATCGTGTCTTAGGCCTCGTCGATGACGGGATTCTTGAGCACACCGACGCCTTCGATCTCGACCTCGACCGTGTCGCCCGCCTTCATCCACAAAGGAGGCTTGCGGACCCAGCCGACGCCCCCGGGAGTACCCGTGACGATAGCGTCACCGGGCGAAAGCGGCGTGAAGATGGAGATGTATTCGATCAGCTTCGGAATCGAGAAAATCATCATGTCGAGCGTCGACGATTGCACGGTGTTGCCGTTGAGACGGGTTTGAATCTTCTGGTCGCCGATCGGGCCCATTTCATCGGACGTCACCATGAAGGGACCGAAGGCGCCGCTGGAAGCAAAATTCTTGCCTGGCGTAAATTGGCTGGCGTGCCTCTGGTAATCGCGCACCGAGCCTTCGTTGTAGCAGGAATATCCGGCGACATGATTCATGGCGTCGGCTTGCGTGATGTGACGCCCTTTCCTGCCAATGATGGCGACGAGTTCGCCTTCGTAATCGAAATTGTCGGAATCGCGCGGCCTGATGAGCGGTTGAAGATGACCCACTTGCGTATCGGCCCAACGGGGGAAGATCGTCGGGTAGGCGTTCCCTTTACCCATACCGGTCTCTTCGCGATGTTCGGTATAGTTGAGGCCGATACAGATGATCTTGTCGGGATTGGGGATCACGGGATCGAACGCGATTTGCTGGAGCGTGAAATCGGCGGTTGCGCCTTTGGCCGCGCGCTCGGCTTCCGAACGTCCGTCGGCCGCAATCAATGCTTTGAGATCGGGATATTTCAGGCGCGGCGTCAGATCGACGACCTTGTTACCGTCAACAATGCCGTAATGCGCAGCCTTGCCGGCGCGAAAAGAAAGGAATTTCATCGTGCTATATCTCCAAGGCCAATCGTAACCTTCCACTCGGCGCCGGGACAGGATATAGGGAGGCCCCGAGTTGAAACGGTTGGTATCACGTGGGCTCGGGGCATCAAACAAAGATTTGCATGATCCCAGCACGCGTCTTGTTGGGTACCAAGGGCAGTAGGAGAAGAGAGCATGAACATCCGGGCAGATCAGATTTGGACCACGCCACTCAACGAACTGGATGTCGTACAGAAGGGTTTCGACCGCAGCAAGACGATCCGCTTCTACGACACGACGCTTCGCGACGGCGAGCAGTCGACCGGCATCTGCTTTTCCGCGAATGACAAATTCGAAATCGCTCGCAAGCTGGCCGAACTCGGTGTTGGACGGATTGAATCGGGCTTCCCTCGCGTTTCGGAAGAAGACACCCAGGCGGTCAGGCGTATCCTCGATGCAAATTTAAGTTCCGAAATCTGGGGCTTCGCGCGCTGCATGAAGGCCGACATCGATGCTCATGTCGAACTAGGTACGCGTTACACGCTCCTCGAAATAACAACCAGCGACATGAAGATGAAGGCTTTCGGCTTTACCCGCGAGAAAGTCATGAACAGTGTTGTCGACTCGATCAAATATGCAAAAGACAAAGGGATCGAGCGCGTCAATTTCTTCGCTGTGGACAGCACGCGCAGCGATCTTTCGTTCCTGCGCGATATCTACGGTGCGGCTTTGAAAGCCGGCGCCGATGAAATTTCCGTGGTCGATACGATCGGGGTTTGCGCGCCGGAAACCGCCGAACTTCTGGTGAGCCAGGTCAGATCGTGGGTGGGAAAATCTGTGCCGATCCATTGGCACGGCCACAATGATATGGGCTTGGCGACAGCGGCCGCGATTGCCGCGGTCCGCGGTGGCGCCGATTGGATCCAGGGCACCATCAACGGTATGGGCGAGCGCGCCGGCAACGCGGACATTTGCGAAGTCGCTCTCGCCTTGCAGTTCCTCTATCACGTCCCGGTCGAATTGGACCTCACCAAGGCGCGGGAAGTTTCCGAGATGGTGCAGACGAGAGGGAAATACACCGTCGACAGCTGGAAGCCGGTGGTGGGCAAATTCATTTTCTGCCGTGAGAGCGGCGGGGTCGCCGCTCAGTTCCACATGCCATCTGCCATCGAGCCTTACTCGGCCGATGTTGTTGCCGCCAGCCGCAGCATCGCGCTCGGCAAGAAGAGCGGCCTCGCCAACATCAAGATCAAGCTTGATGAGCTGGGTCTGAATGCGCCCGCCGAAAAACACGGCGCCATTCTTGAGAAGGTCAAATCGCTGGGAACGGCAGAAAAACGGCTGGTGACGGATCAAGAATTCCGCACGATGGTGGCCGAGTTAGGCTGAGGCAAAGGGCAGACACCTGCCCTCCCGCCCGCTAGCCCCTGCCCGCGTTGGGGGCGAGGGATGGACGGTTGATTCACCGATCAATTCTGTCAATCTCCCATCTGGAGCCGAAACATAGATTTCGGCCCAGGAGGGACCGATGGCTGTCGAACGGGCGCTCAACGTCGCGGAGCTGATCGAAGGCAAGAAGCTGGCGCGGCCGCAGATCGTAATCGCGTTGTGGCTGTGCACACTGATGGTGCTCGAAGGCTACGACATGCAGACTTTGTCGTTCGCCACGCCGGCGATCTTGCGCGAATGGCAGGTGAGCCGCAGCGATTTCGGCTTCGTTCTCACCGCTCATCTGGTTGGCTATTTCTTCGGCGCGATGGTCTTGAGCTTCTTGGGGGACAGGCTCGGCCGGAAGAACATCATCATCGCCGGCGCGATGATCTTCGGTGCCTTCACCTTCGCTGCGGGCTTCGCGACATCGCCCCAGGAGCTTTATCTGTTGCGCTTGGGCGCAGGTTTCGGCCTCGGCGGAGCCATTCCGTCCGGAATTGCCTTGGCCGCGGAATATATGCCCGTGCGTTTGCGCGCGACGGTGATCGGCCTGATGTTCGTTGGCTACAATGTCGGCGCGGGCCTCGGCGGCTTCATCGCGGCCGCGACGATCAAAGATTATGGGTGGTCCTCGGTCTTCTTCATCGGCGGACTTGCGGCGATTCCGATGTTCATCGGGCTTGCCCTTGCGCTGCCGGAATCGGTTCGCTTCCTCATCGTCAGCGGCGGGCCGACCCAGCAGATTGCTGCCATCGTGCGCAGGCTTAGCCCGCAGATCGATCTAACAGGCATCACACGCTACGTGGTCGGCGAAGAGAGCCGCAAGAATTCCCCGCTGAGCCTTCTGACGGAAGGCCGCGCGGTGGTGACAATTCTGTTGTGGGTGGCGTTCATTTGCAGTTTCACGGGCCATTATTTCATCACGCTCTGGATGCCGACCGTGCTCTCGGATGATGGATTTAGCGATGCGCAGGCCAACAGCGCGATGGGCCTCTTCCAATTTGGCGGCGCGATCGGGAGCTTCCTCATCGCGTTCTTGCTCGACAGATTGGGTATCCGTGTGGTCGCACTCACTTTCCTGCTCACGGCTCCCATCGTGGCGGCTCTCGGCCTGCATACGAGCTACGGTGTTCTCCTACCGCATATGTTGATCGCCGGCGTTGGTGTGCTCGGTGGCCAGATCGGTTTGAACGCGCTCGCGGGCACGATCTATCCCACTTATATGCGTGCCATGGGTGCCGGCTGGGGGCTTGGTATCGGACGCGTCGGTTCGCTGGCCGGTCCGATCGCCGGCGGCTATCTGCTCGCCATGGGCATTCCGCGGCCGACATTGCTCGTTCTCACGTCCATTCCGCTTTTTTGCTGCGCCGTCGCGCTCTACGCGATGTATGTCGCCAAACGCAACCAGGACGAACGCGCCGGCGGCGAAATACCGCTCGCCAAGGGTGGTGAATTCGCCCATTGAGCAATGCCGCGCCACCTTGCAAGCTACGCTTGCTGCGGCAATCCAGAATCAAAGCAAAGAATTATCCGGAGTCCTGAATGAACAAGCTCGCGTTGACGGCGGCCACACCCGATTATGATCATGTTCGCGATCTGGCGCTGGGCCGTGTCCGCCCCGAAGGCATCGACCTCACCTTCCTAACCTTCCCGGTCGAGGAAATCTTCTACCGCTTCATCGTCTACAAGGAGTGGGATGTTTCCGAGATTTCGATGGCGAAATATGTCTCGCTGATCGCAGCGGGCGACAAGAATTTCTGGGCGCTGCCGGTGTTTCCATCCCGGGTCTTTCGGCATTCCTCGCTCTATGTGCGGCGGGGCGGTCCGATCAAGAAGATCACCGATCTCGCCGGCCGGCGGGTCGGCATCCCCGAATGGGCGCAGACGGCCGCGGTCTATTCGCGCGGCTTCCTGGTCCACCAATATGGCCTGAAGCTCGCTTCCATCAATTGGATCCAGGCGGGCGTGAACCAACCGGGGCGGGTGGAGAAGGTCGATCTGAAACTGCCCAAGGGCGTGAAGATCACGAGCATGCCCGAAAAATCGCTCAACGGGATGCTGCTGTCCGGCGAAATCGACGCAGTGCTTGCCGCGCGCCCGCCCGATGCGTTCCTTGCGGGCGATCGCAAGATACATCGCTTCTTCGAAAATTATCAGGAGATCGAGCAGGACTATTACAAGAAGACCGGCATTTTTCCGATCATGCATGCGGTGGCGGTGCGCCGCGAAGTGCTCGACAAGAATCCGTGGGCGGCGCGCAATCTGTTTTATGCCTTCGACGAAGCGCGGCGCCGCAGCATCGCCCGTGTGGTGGACGGGACCGTCTCGCTGGTTCCCATTCCCTGGGGGAATGAATATGCGCGGCGCGGCATGGAGTTGATGGGGGAGGATTATTTCCCCTACGGGATCGAGCCCAACCGCAAGACCTTGGAGGCGTTCTTAGGCTATGCGCATGAGCAGGGCGTCTGCAAAAGGCTGCTAACCATAGAGGAATTGTTTCCCAAGCAGCTTTATAGCGCCCACCGCGTCTAGCGGCGCCGTGGACGCGGAACTAACATGGCGCCGAATGTCCGATCACGGTGACAACCATGGATAGCCAAGCCTCATTGCGCAAGAACGCCGACGAATTCGCGCGCTATTACGGGCGGCTCGCGCAGAAGAACATGGCGCCGCTGTGGGAGGTGATGCGAAACCTCGTCACGCCGGAGCCGGTGAGCCCCGTCATCCCCGCCCATTGGCGCTATGCGGAAGTGCGGCCGCTGCTGTTCGAATCGGCGGCAATGATCTCCGCCGAACAAGCGGAGCGGCGCGTGCTGGTGTTGGAGAATCCCGGCCTGCCCCATCAGTCGTCAATCACCCATTCGCTCTATGCCGGGATTCAGCTGGTGATGCCCGGCGAAATCGCGCCGCAGCACCGCCATAGCCAAGCGGCGCTGCGCTTCATCCTGGAAGGGAACGGCGCCACCACCACGGTCGACGGTGAACGTTTCGAGATGTATCCGGGCGATCTCGTCCTGACGCCGTCCTGGCAATGGCACGACCACCAGAACGAAACGAAGGAGCCCATTGTCTGGATGGACGGTCTGGACATCGCATTGGTCGGACTGCTCGACGCGAGCTTCTCGCAGAATTCGAACCAGAAAGAGCAAGAGGTCACGCGGGTAAAAGAAACCAGCCAAACGCGTTATGGCGCGAACCTCCTTCCCATCGACGATTCACCGGTCTCGCTCAATTCGCCGCTCATGCGCTATCCCTATGATCAAGCGCGCGCGACGCTGGAACGGATGAAGATTTCGTCCCCGTTGGATCCGTGTCACGCGATCCGCATGCGCTATGCGCATCCGCGGACCGGCGACTGGGCGATGCCGACTATGGGCCCGGCCATTCAGCTCATCCCCAAAGGATTCAACACCGCGCCGTACCGCGCGACGGATGGCGCGATTTTCGCGGTTGCGGAAGGACGCGGTACGGCCATCATCGGGGATAAGAGCTTCGCGCTCTCACCGAGGGACGTCTTCGTCTGTCCACCCTGGGCGTGGCGCAAATTCCGCGCCGAGGACGATCTCGTGCTTTTCACCTTCTCCGATCGGCCGGTGCAGGAAAAACTCGCTCTGTGGCGCGAAGAGCGCGGCGCCGGGCAGTGATCGGCCACTCTGCGGATTAGAATCGGCCGATGGATCGCCTGAAGAACAATTCCCATCCGCTCGTCATCGCCGGTGCCGGCATCGGCGGGCTTGGCGTGGCGCTCGCTTTGGCCAGCCACGGGTTTCCGACCCGCCTGCTGGAACAGGCCCCCGAAATCAAGGAGGTTGGCGCAGGGATTCAACTTGGGCCCAATTCCTGGCGCTGCCTTCGTGAGCTGGGCGTCGAGCCGGCTGTGAAGCGACTCGCGGTGTTTCCGCAGGCACTCATGATGATGGACGCTGTTACGGGCGAGCAGGTGGTGTCGATTCCACTTGGCGGCTTCGAGGAGCGGTTCAAGGCGCCCTACGCCCTCATCCACCGGGCGGATCTGTTGGCCGCGCTGCTCGATGCGGCAACATCCTCGCCGCTGATCACGCTGGAGACGTCGCGCCAGGTCAAGTCATTCGAAGACGATGGAAATTCCGTCCGCATCATGACGGCCGAGGGGATGAGCTATGACACGCCCGGTTTCATCGCCGCGGACGGATTGTGGTCGACGATGCGCGGCCAATTGATCGGCGACGGCAAGCCGCGGGTTGCCGGACACATCACCTATCGCTCGGTGCTTCCGGCGGCCGATGTGCCGGATTATTTGCGGCGCAACGACATGGTGCTGTGGGCCGGACCGAAATGTCACATGGTCCATTATCCCCTGCGCGGCGGCGAGCTGTTCAATCTGGTCGCGACCTTTCACAGCAACCGCTACGAGGAGGGGTGGAATTCCTATGGCGACCCGGCCGAATTGCACGAACGGTTTCAGGGCACCTGCAATGAAGTGCAGCTCATGCTCCGCAAGATTACCGAATGGCGGATGTGGGTGTTGTGCGACCGCGAGCCGATCAAGCAATGGAGCAAGGGCCGCGTGACCTTGCTGGGCGATGCGGCGCATCCGATGCTGCAATATCTCGCGCAAGGCGCCGGCATGGCGCTGGAAGATTCGCTTTGTCTGGCGCAATGCCTGGATGAAGCGGACAGCGTCGAGGCGGCGTTCGGCGCCTTTCCGCTTCTGCGATATTTGCGCACCGGGCGGGTGCAGCTCGCGGCGCGGCTCTATGGTGAATTCTATCATGCGGACGGCGTGCGCCGGGAATTGCGCAATGCCTATGTCAAGAACGCCAGCTACGAAGCCCTCGCCTGGCTTTACGAAGACAAAGGCTGACAAGGCGCCAGCTTCTTATTGTCATGCCCGCGCAGGCGGGCATCTGCCCCTATTGTCATGCCCGCGCAGGCGGGCATCCAGCAAGCTGTCGAATCACGCCATCAATTTCTCAGTCAAATCGATCCAATCCGGATTCATTTTCTCGATCAGCCGCAATTTCCATGATCGGTTCCATTTCTTGATTCTCTTCTCGCGAAGAATCGCCTCGTTGATGTCTCCATGAATCTCAAACCAAACAAGCCTGTGCACCCCGTAGCGTTTGGTGAACCCTTCGACGAGGTCATTGCGGTGTTCGTAAACGCGGCGCGCGAGATCGTTCGTCACGCCGACATAGAGCGTGCCGTTCCGGTCGCTTGCTAGGATATAGACGTAATAGCCGCGCATGCCTGGATGCCCGCCTGCGCGGGCATGACAATTTTATTGTACCACTACCTGGATGCCCGCCTTCGCGGGCATGACAAATTTATGTTGGCTAAGGCGGGTCAGTGGCCGCCGCCGCCGATGCCTTCCAGCGCGTAGTAATCGGACGGGCGCGTCTCGTCGGAGGGTTTGCGCGCCGCCATGTTGAACACCAGACTCAGTCCCACGGCGATCGCGAAATTGAGGATGAAGGAATAGATCGCGATATAGCCCGGGACCGTGGTGCCGAAAATCTCCAGCGGATAGATCGGCCTGAAAAGATTGCTCGCCGCCATCCAGGTGCCCGTGATCATGCCCACCGCCCAGCCGATCAGCAGCGCCTTGGAATTGAGCCAGCGCGTATAGAGCCCGAAGATCACCGAGGGGAAGGTATGGATGATCCAGATGCCGCCCAGCAATTGCATCTGGATGGCGTATTCATGGGGCAGGAAAATGATGAACATCAACGCGCCGACCTTGACGGCAAGCGATGTCGTCTTGGCCATGCGCGATTCCTGCTGCGGCTGGCAATTGGGATTGATGAACTCGCGATAGATATTGCGGCTGAAAAGATTGGCCGCCGCGATCGACATGATCGCCGCGGGAACCAAAGCACCGATACCGATGGCAGCGAAGGCGAAGCCGACGAACCAGGACGGGAACACCTGCAGGAACAGCGCCGGCACGGCGAAATTGGCGCCGAATTGTTTGAACGAATTGGCATAGGCCGGCATCTTGTCGACGCCCACCGCGAGCGCCATGAAACCGAGCAGCGCAATCAATCCGAGCAGGAACGAGTAGGCCGGAAGCAGTGCCGCATTGCGCCGGATCACATGCCGGCTCGAAGAGGACAGCACGCCCGTCACCGAATGCGGATAGAGGAATAGCGCCATCGCCGAACCCAGGAACAGCGTGCCGTAGCCGGTATAGGCGCCCAAATTGTCGGGAAGCAGAAGCTTTTCCGGCGGGACCGCCGAGAACACCTTGCTCCACCCGCCGACTTCCAAGGGAATGACGATCACAGCGGCGAACACCGTGATGTAGATCATGATGTCCTTGACGATCGCGATCGCCGCAGGCGCGCGCAAGCCGCTGAAATAATCGAACGCGGCAAGGATCGCGAAAGAGATAATCAGCGGCAAATAGACGAATGCGCCCGCCAATTGCACGCCCATCGCCGCGATGACGACTTCCAGGCCGATCAGCTGCAACGCGATATAGGGCAGCGTCGCCAATATCCCGGTCAGCGCGACCGCCAACGCCAGCCAGCGATCGCCATATCGCCCGCGCACGAAATCGGCGGCCGTGATGTAGCCCCGCGCGCGCGCCACCGACCATAGCCGAGGGAAAACCACGAACACGAAGGGGTAGACCACAATGGTGTAAGGCACCGCGAAGAAGGCAAGCGCGCCTGCCCCGAACGCCAGCGCCGGGACCGCGATGAAAGTGTAGGCGGTGTAGAGATCGCCGCCGAGCAGAAACCAGGTGATGAGAGTGCCGAACTTGCCTCCGGCCAGGCCCCATTCGTGCAGCTGGTCGAGGTCGCCGCGCTTCCAGCGCGCCGCGGCGAAGCCGATAAAGGTCACGATACCGAAGAAAAAGACAAAGACAATCAGGGCCGTCTGGTTCAGTGGCATGGCGGATTTTCTCGTCTCTTAGCGGGGTTCGGTGGCGTAATAGACGACGGCCGTGATGACCATGCTGACGAAAATCCACCCCAACTGGAACCAGTAGAAGAACGGAAAGCCGAACAGGGTCGGCTCGATCCGATTGTAGAAGGGCACGTAGAGCACGAGCATCGGAATGAGCAGCAGGATCAAAATCGGCCCGCCATGGCCGTTCTTGTCCTTATCCCCATTGTCCGCCATCGCCGCCTCCCGGTTTTTCGTTGGCCCTTGATTAAGCTAAGTTTTGCGCCGTGCCAAGCCGCGCGCGGCACCGCCCTACCCGCCGCTCAAGGCCTGCACGATCTGTACCGAATCACTGGGGGAGAGGGCGCGCGCCAGATCGAAGGTCTGCTCGCCATTGACGAAGAAACGGATATGCGCCCGCATCCTGTCCTGCTCGTCGATCATGCGGAATCGCAAGCCCGGATAGCGCCGGTCGAGATCGGCGAGAAGATCGGCGAGCGTGGCGCCGTCGGCATCGACCTCCCGCTCCCCCGTGTAGGAATGCAGCGGAGCGGGGATCAAGACTCTCACCGGCCTAACCTCGATGCGACGAAATTCGCTGTAGCAAAATCATATTTCCGCAGCCTCCACCGCATAGATCTCGGGAAGATGCCCTGCCATGGGCGCCCATCTTTTGCCTTCATCGCGGCTCATCCACAACTCGCCGCTGGTGGTCCCGAAATATAGACCGACCGGATCTCTCGCATCCGCCGCCATGGCTTGGCGCTTCACCGTCCACCATGCCTGGCTTGCCGGCAGGCCCGAATCCAGGCGCTGCCAGCTCTTGCCGCCATTGCGCGTGACATAGGCGGAGGGCAGGCCGTCCGGGCTCGTGCGCGGCCACACCGTCATGCCGTCCATCGGGAAGACCCAGGCCGTGTTGTCGTCGCGCGGGTGGACCACCATCGGAAAGCCGATGTCGCCGACGCGCTTGGGCATCTTCTTGCCGATCCGCACCCATTCCTTTGATGGCCGGTCGAGCCGGTAGATGCCGCAGTGATTCTGCTGATAGAGCCGGTCCGGATTGCTGGGACAGAGCCGCACGCAATGCGGATCGTGGAAGGTGATATTGGCCGGATCGAATCCCCCGACGACTTCGAGGCCTTGCACGAGTGGCGTCCAGGTTCTGCCGCGATTCTGGGATTCATGCACGCCGCCGCCCGACATGGCGAAATAGAGATGGGCGGAGTCGCGCGGGTCGACAATGATCGAATGCATCTTCGGGCCGTCGGGCGTGCCGTCCTGCACGCTGCCCATCCAGACGCGGTATTGCGGATCATCGTTTACACCGGAGAACGGTTCCCAATTGACGCCGCCATCATCGGAGCGGAACAAGCCCTGCGGCGAGGTTCCCGCATACCAAACGTTCGGCTCGCTCGCATTGCTGGGTGCAAGCCAGAAGGTGTGATCGACGGCGCGCCCCTTTTCACCCTCGGGCGCTTTGGGAAAAGCCGGCGGCTTTGCTGCTTCCTTCCAGCTGCGGCCGAGATCGGTGGAGCGGAAGACGGTCGGGCCCAGATGTCCGGTCTTCGCCGCAGCGAGGAGCGTGCGGCCATCGCGCGGATCGAGCATCAGATGATTGACGATGTGGCCGAGGAAATGCGGACCATCGACCCGCCAAGTCTTTCGGCCGGCATCGCCATGATACAGCCAGGCGCCCTTGCGTGTGGCGACCATGACGAGGACGCGAGATGCCTGCGCCTTGGGCGCCGGCGTCTTGCGCGGCGCGCCCTTGGCGGTTTTTGCTGATCCCTTGGTCCTGCTTACGGATTTCTTCGTGCTACGCGGCATAATTCCTGCCCCTGTCAGACATGTTTCGCTAATACGACGAGCGATGATCCCCGAAATCGACAATGGGGTGAAGATTATTCCCAGACCGGCATAGGCCTAGGCTTGGACCAGCGGCTTGAAGCCGCCCCAGATCATGCGCTTGGCATCGAACGGTATGGTTTTGAGGTTCATCATATCGGCCAGCCTTGGATCCTTCATCACCTTGGCGTTGATGGCATCGCGCTGCGCCCGCGATTTGTACACGATCCACGAAAAAACCACCGTCTCGTCGGGCTTGAGCTTCACGCTGCGCGGAAAGGACGTCCACTTGCCGACTTTGACGTCATCGGCGACCCATTCGCGATATTCCAGCGCACCATGCTCCCGCCAAATCTTGCCCGCCTTCTTCGCCATGCGGCGATAGGCCGGCAGCTTCTTCTTCGGGACGGGCACGATAAATCCATCGACATAGGCCATGGGGAGCTCCTCACGCTGATCTTGACATTTATGTTGATATCAACATAATTGGCGCATGTCAAAGCGACATGAGCCGCCGTTTGAATTCACGCTCCACGTCCGCGACACCTGCCTCTGCCTTCACGTTCAACGCGCCGCACGCGCGCTTGCTCGGCGCTTCGACGATGTGCTGCGGCCGCTGGAGCTGACCAACGGCCAGTTCTCGCTGCTGATGTCGCTCAATCGCCCGGAGCCGCCGAAAATCGGCAGCGTTGCGGCTTTGCTGGCGATGGATCGCACGACGCTCACCGCCAATCTCAAACCGCTCGAACGCCGCGGCTTGATCAAGGTGACGGTCGATGCCGCGGACAGGCGCAGCCGCCGACTTGCCCTGACCGCGTCCGGGCGGGCTCTGTTGGCCGCGGCCACCCCGGTTTGGAAACGGGCACATGCGGCGACCGAGCGCCTTCTGACCCACGTCAGTCCCGACGATATGCGCGCCGGATTGCGCGCGCTTTCCTGAGCGGACGGGTCGTGGGCGGCGCGCTGTCTCATATCGTCAGAGATTCGAGAGATAATCATCGAGCCGTTCCAGGGTTTGGGTCCAGCCTGGCTCCATGCCTGCGAGCGCTCCGGCCCCTTCCGGAGTCGATTTGACGACGACAGCCTGCACCGTGAGCTTCGTCTTGCCGTTGTGCTCGGCGAAAACGATGGTGTTGAGGATTTCGACACAAAACTTTCCGTCTTCGTCCGCAACGCACCAAGCGGTGAAGACGAGCCGCTCTGGCTCGATGATTTCGCGAAACACGCCCGTCATCGGATAGACGGTGCCGTCGGGCCCCTTCATGTCGATGCGGATGGCGCCCCCGATGCGGAGATCCAGCTCGCAGGCAGGATTGGTGAAACCATTCGGTCCCCACCACTCCGCCATGTGCTTCGGATCGGTCCAGACCTTGAACATGAGCTCGCGCGGTGCATCGAAGATGCGGGTGATGACGACCCGTTTTTCCACGAGACTATTTGTGCTTTCGGCCACGCTTCTTCTCCTTCATCTGCAATTGACGCAAATAATGATCCAGACGGTCGAGGCGCTCTTCCCAAAGGCGGCGATATTCCTCGAGCCAATGATCCACGTCCTTCAGGGCATCGGGTTCTATCCGGCAGGGGCGCCATTGCGCCTCGCGACTGCGTGCAATCAAACCGGCGCGTTCTAGAACCTTGAGATGTTTCGAGACCGCCGGAAGGCTCATGTCGAAGGGCTCGGCCAGCTCCGTCACCGATGTTTCGCCCAAAGCGAGACGTGCCAGGATCGCGCGGCGCGTGGGGTCCGCGAGGGCCGCGAATTTGCTGCTGAGAACATCGGGCGACATGCCGTATAAAACCATCTGGTTAAATAAGAAGATGACCAATAAAGCCGTTGGCCTTGCCCGTCAAGACCTCCGGCAAGAGACGCCATAAACCTCGCTCACTGGCGGGAATCGGGGGTTTCGGGTAGCGTTGCGGACATAGATATCGACCGGGAGGCCCGAGTGTTCGCCAAGCTCAACCATGTCGCCATCGTCAGCGAGAACTACGCCCAATTGAGCAAGTTCTACGAGGCGATGTTCGGCATGACGACCTCGTCCAAAACCCGCCCCACCAGGGCCGTGACGGTGCGCGACGGCTATGTCGGCCTCAACATCAACCCCAGGCGGGCCGGGCGCCCGGCCGGCTTCGACCA
>DATHDZ010000269.1:0-3014 GCA_035318785.1 Micropepsaceae bacterium | reverse complement strand
ACGAAGCCAGTGGCGAACTGATTGGCAAGCTGAAGAAAGGGCAGGGGCTCGTCATCCAAGGCATCAACGGCGCCGGCCAACCCATCAGCCTGGTGGTCCCGCTCACGGATTTCGCCAAGGCCTATGATGGTCCGCCGACCGACCCCAAGAAGTTCGAGGAACAGCAAAAGCAGTTGCAGGACGAACTTCAGAAGCGGGCCGAGGAGGCGCGCAAGAAGCTCGAGGGCCAGCAGGCCGCTCCAACGCGATAACGGCCCAAGCAACTCCAGAATCGCCTGGGACGTCTTCCTCGCGCATCGGTGCCTTCGGCTGCGCGGCTTGGCGCCCTGGATGACCTAGTCGACCACCCCCTTTGCTGGCGCCATCCGAGCGCCGGCGCGAAGCCGTGCCTCTGGGCGTGCCCGTCTTGGAATGGTAGGCATTTGGAGTCCTCGCCGCGGCGTCGTCGAAAACCGCAATGAGCATTCAAATGAAGCATTCAGGACCGCTAGGTGCGCAGGTGCTCCGGCGTGCATTTGTCATGGTGACCGCCGTCGGACTTGCCGCGATTGCACCCGCGCCGCACGCCCTGGCGCAGCAACCTGCTCCCAAGGCGCAGCCGAAGGCGCAACCCAAGGCCCAGCCGAAAGCGCCAGAGAAGGCGGCTCCCGCTCCGGCCGATCAGCAGGCACAACGAGAGCCACCGCAGCTCCTCTACGCCCCGTGGACCAAGGTCTGCCAGACGAGCCCCGAGCCCAACCCCAAGCAAGTCTGCTTCACCGGCAAGGGTGGACGTTTGGAGTCCGGCGAGCCGGTCGTTGGTGCGGTCGTGATTGCCCCGGAAGGGGAGGAGAAAAAGGTCCTACGCGTCACCGTACCGCTCGGCGTGGCGCTTCAACCCGGGACGCGTATCATTATCGACCAGGGTCAGCCCATGGGCGCCCCATACGTAATGTGCGTGCCAGGCGGTTGCATGTCCGATTACGAGGTCAGCAATGATCTAATCGGCGCGATGAAGACAGGCCAAACGATGCACGTGCAGGGTTTGAACGACACTGGCCAACCTCTCAGCATTCCGCTGCCGCTTGCCGACTTCGCCAAGGCATTCGATGGACCACCGAGCGATCCCAAGGCAGTCGCGGACCAGAACAAGCGGTTACAGGAGGAGTTGGAGAAACGCGGCGAGGAGGCGCGCAAGAAGCTTGAGGGCCAGCAAACAGCGCCGCCACGTTAACACTCTAGATCATCTGGATCGGCGCCGGCTCGTCCACCTTCGTTCTCGAGAGCCACGCGAGCGATTCAGTAGACCGTCGTCAAAACCCAAGGCCTTAATTCAGCAGTGAGTTGCGCGGTCGGTAGCTTCCTTTCTCGTCCTGCTCGAACACCTCGGCGACCTGAGGATGGCGCACCGGTTCGCCCGACGTGTCGGGCAAGAGATTCTGCTCGGACACGTACGCGATGTATTCACTCTCCGCATTCTCCGCGAACAAGTGATAGAACGGCTGATCCTTGTGCGGCCGAACCTCCGCCGGGATCGACTGGTACCACTCCTCGGTATTGTTGAACTCCGGATCGATGTCGAACACGACACCGCGAAACGGAAACAGGCGGTGACGAACCACCTGGCCGATCTTGAACTTCGCGTTGCGCATTTTGCCCATGCTCAGACCGACATAGTCCAGGATTGCGGCATACGCCAGAGGGTCAAAGGCTGTAACGCGCCGCCACCTCCGGATCCTTGGCCGCAACCAGGCGGGCGAGATCGACAACCACTTTGGCCTGCTTCCAGGTGGCATCGTCCTGCATCTTGCCGTCGATCATGACCGCACCGGTGCCGTCGGGCATGGCCTCGATGATCTTCTTGGCGAAAGCCACCTCCGCCGGGTCGGGCGAGAACACGCGCTTGGCGATCGGCACTTGGCTCGGATGCAGCGTCCAGGCGCCGGCGCAGCCCATCAGGAAGGCGTTGCGGAATTGCGCCTCGCAAGCCGGCAGATCGGAAAAGTCGCCGAACGGGCCATAGAATGGCTTGATGCCTGCCGCCGCGCAGGCATCCACCATCTTCGCTATGGTGTAATGCCACAGATCCTGTTGGAATTTCTTGCGCTTCTCAGCGCCCTGCGCATCCTCAAGCACGACGTAATCCGGATGCCCTCCGCCGACCCGTGTCGTTTTCATCGCGCGTGAAGCCGCAAGATCTGCTGGCCCCAGGCTGATGCCATGCATCCGGGGCGATGCGGTCGCGATGTCGGCAACATTGTCGACGCCCTCGGCGGTCTCCAGGATGGCATGGATCAGGATGGGCTTGGTGACCGCGTGTCTCGCTTCCAACTGGGCGAGGAGCTGGTCGAGGTAATGGATGTCCCACGGTCCCTCTACCTTCGGCAGCATAACCACATCGAGTTTTGAACCAACCGCAGCCACGATCTCGAGCATATCATCGAGCAGCCATGGTGAATTGAGTGCGTTGACGCGTGTCCACAGGCCGGTCGCTCCGAAGTCGTTGGCCTGGGCCATAGCGATGAAACCGGCGCGGGCCGCGGTTTTAGCATCGGCCGGAATCGCGTCCTCGAGATTGCCAAGCACAACGTCGACCTGCGCGATCAGCTCCGGCACCTTGGCGCGTACCTTCTCGATGTGCGGCGGGACGAAGTGGATCATGCGTTCCAGCTTGACCGGAAGGTCGCGCAGCGGGGCCGGCGCGCCGATCGCGAGTGGCTTGAAGAAGTTGCGCGGGAGCTTCATGGTCGTCCCAATTTTCCGCTTCCAAGCACGACGCCCGGCTTCCCCCTACGGTACGGGGAACGCCTGAGCTTGGCCAAGCCGCTTTTGCGTTCACCGGCGGAAAGATTGACCAATTCAAGGGCAGCCGGTAGGCAGCCCGCATGCTCGAAGTCGTCAATCTGGCGCTGCCATTCTTTGGCTTGATCTTCCTCGGATTCGGCTGCGGAAAATTCAAGGCGATTCCGGATTCCGGTCTCGCCTGGATGGACTTCTTCATCCTTTATGTGGCGTTACCGGCTTTGTTCTATCGG
>DATHDZ010000268.1:0-19964 GCA_035318785.1 Micropepsaceae bacterium | reverse complement strand
CGCCGCCAGAGCGAGCGCCGGCGCAGGTAAAACTCCGCCCGTGAACGACACCGGCAGATTCGCCAGCATCACAAACAGCAAGGTCAGGCTCACGGGGAGAGCCGACGATAGAAAACGGAAGGGATGTGTAACCAAATGTTCCAGCATATCGACCGCGCTCGTCACCGGTCCTGTTCCTCATTCTGTCCGTCGAATTGAGGCGCGGCGAGGTTCTGCGATTGAAGCGGCGCGGTATTGAGCTGTGTCGTGGGTTTTGCGGCTACGATGGCCGCCACGGCGGCAGGAGGCGTGCTGTCGCGCGCTGTGGCCGGTCCAATAGCGGGCGTGCCGGCGACCGGATCGGTGGCCCGCGGAGGCTCCGGAATGTGGTAGTCGATAACGTGAACGAAATCGGCCGTGTCGGGCCTGGCTGAGAGTGCGACGCGCATATCGTCCCCCTCTCCCATGACCACGCCAACCGGAACATCGGGGGGCAAGAGACCGCCGTCACCCGTCGAGATAACCCGGTCGCCCGCCTTGATCGGTCCGTCGCCGACGTCGAGTTCCAGCCGCGGCGCAGGTGTGTTGTCGCCGGTAAGGATGGCTCGCCGGTGCGAGGGTTCGATCACCACCGGCACGCGGCTGTTCAGGTCGGTCAGAAGGATGACCCAAGAGGTGCGTTCGCCGCTGACATAGATGCGGCCCAGCAATCCGCGATCATCGACCACGGCCTGGCCCTTTTTCACGTCCTGCGCGGTGCCCGCGTTCAGAATCATCGTCTTGATGAAGGGCCTGTTCGACTCGCCGATGACCCGCGCGGTGATCGAAGCCAGGCGCGGATCGGGAACGGCGTGCAGCAGAAGCTCATAACGCTGCATGCGATTTTCGAGCGACAGCGCCACATTCTGCCATTTGTGCAGTTCGGCATTTTCCTGGCGGAGCTGAATGTTCTCGCGATAGACGGTGAAAACCGTGCCGATATTGTTGATCCATTGCTCAAGCGCGAGCAGGGGCGCACGCAACTGGCTCAATCCCGGACTTGTCCAATCGGATAGCGTGGCGCGTGCATTGTCGAAGATGGAGGCTTCCGCCTTGCCGAGGAAGGCGATGACGACAGCCAACACGCCACAAACCGCCAGGGAGAATTGTTTCGCCCCCCGACCGCGCGTCAGTCTCCAACCAAAGCCCGCCATTCCCAACAACCCTTAGCGGCCAACTCGATACGCTACGCTACTCCCAGCTCCTCTCGCCGTTCGCCGCTTTAGAACGCCGTCGAGAGCATGTGACGCATGTTTTTCGCGTTCTCCAATGTGCGCCCCGTACCGAGCGCTACGCAGGAAAGCGCGTCATCAGCGATGGAAACCGGCAAGCCGGTCTCATCGCGCAATACCTGATCGAGATTGGACAGGAGCGATCCACCTCCCGTGAGGACGATTCCCTTGTCCACGATGTCCGCCGCAAGTTCCGGCGGGGTGGCTTCGAGCGCGACCTTCACCGCTTCCACGATGGCGCTGACAGGCTCGGTCAAAGCCTCGGCGATCTGCCGCTGCGTGATGGTGATTTCCTTGGGCACGCCGTTCAGAAGGTCACGACCCTTGATTTCGATGGTGATGCCGCTTCCATCGGCGGGTTGTGCCGCGGAACCGATCTCCTTCTTGATGCGCTCGGCCGTCGCCTCGCCAACGAGAAGATTCTGATGACGCCTGATGTAGGCGATGATCGCTTCATCCATCTTGTCACCGCCCACCCGCACCGAACGCGAATAGACGATGCCGCCGAGCGAAAGCACCGCGACTTCGGTGGTGCCGCCGCCGATGTCCACCACCATGGAGCCGGTGGGCTCGTTCACCGGAAGCCCGGCGCCGATTGCCGCCGCCATGGGTTCCTCGATGAGGAACACGCGCCTGGCGCCGGCCGAAAGCGCCGACTCCTGAATGGCGCGGCGTTCCACCGCGGTGGAACCCGACGGCACGCAGACGATGATCATCGGATTGGCGAAGGAGCGTCGATTGTGCACTTTGCGAATGAAGTGCTTGATCATCTCCTCGGCGACTTCGAAATCCGCGATCACACCGTCTCGCATGGGACGGATGGCTTCGATGTTCCCGGGTGTGCGGCCAAGCATTTGCTTCGCGTCGTTGCCGACGGCGAGCACGTGCTTCTTGCCTCCCTTCGTCATCATCGCAACGACCGATGGCTCATTGAGCACCACGCCCCGTCCCTTTACGTAGACGAGTGTATTCGCGGTCCCCAGATCGATCGCCATGTCGCTGGAAAGCATTCCTAACAAACTCCCAAACATTTTGGTTTCCCGTTTACTCCCTCGCTAAGAGGGTCCAATCGTCAATCCCGTGGCCGTCACCAGAGCGACGTACCGCATGAAATCTACCGTGCAATTGTTAATGCTTCTGGCATGGTTTTCTTTCTTTTTACCAAAAGCTTGTTGAGGGCATTCACATAGGCATAGGCCGCAGCCACCATTGTGTCGGTATCGGCGCCCTTGCCGGTAACCGTGCGGCCGTCTTCCTCCAGCCTTACGCTCACTTTTGCCTGGGCGTCCGTTCCTTCGGTGACAGCGCTCACCTGAAACAACTGCAGCGAGGCCGGATGCGGATAGAGCTGCCGGATGGCGTTGAAGATGGCGTCTACGGGGCCATCGCCGCCCGCCACTCCCGAGCGCACTTCGCCCCCCACGATAAGCGCCAATTCTGCCGATGGCGCAATGTCCTTGCCCGCAATGACCTTCAGCGCCTGTACCTGAATGGGATCCTGTCCCCGGATCACAGAATCATCGACCAAAGCGATGATATCCGCATCGAAGATGTGCTTCTTCTTGTCGGCGAGGTCCTTGAAACGGCGGAAGGCGTCCTGCAGCGCGTTGTCGCCAAGCTGATAGCCCAGCGAAGCCAGCTTGTCGCGGAAGGCGTGCCGGCCGGAGAGTTTCCCTAGTACGAGCGCGGTTCCGGACACGCCGACATCGGCGGGGTTCATGATTTCATAGGTTTGGGCGTTTTTCAGCATCCCGTCCTGGTGGATGCCGGACTCATGGGCAAAAGCATTTTTTCCGACGATCGCCTTGTTGTACTGGACGGGAAATGCCGTGACGTTGGAGACAAGCTTTGACGCGCGCGCGATCATCTCGGTCTTCACGCCGGTCGCGAAAGGCATACGGTCCTTGCGGACCTTTAGGGCCATAACGATTTCTTCCAGCGCGGCGTTGCCCGCGCGCTCGCCGATCCCGTTGATCGTGCACTCCACTTGGCGCGCCCCCGCCAACACACCCGCGAGCGAGTTTGCCACCGCCAGACCAAGATCGTTGTGACAATGTGTGGAAACCACCACTTTCTCGACACCCGGAACCCGGTTGGCGAGCATGGTTAAGAGCTCAAAATATTCCTGGGGCGTGGCATAGCCGACCGTATCGGGAATATTGATGGTGGTGGCCCCCGCCTTGATCGCCAGTTCCACCGCCCGGCAGAGGAAATCGTGCTCGGTGCGTGTCGCGTCCTCGGCGCTCCATTGCACGTCGTCTGTCCAGGACCTTGCCCGCGCGACCGAGGCCGCAACCGCCTCAAGCACCGCCGAAGGCTCCATCTGCAGCTTGTGCTTCATGTGAACGGGACTGGTCGAGATGAAGGTATGAATGCGGCGACGGCCAGCGTTGCGCAGCGCTTCGCCCGCGCGGTCGATGTCCTTGAAGCCCGCGCGCGCAAGGCCGCAGACGACCGCATTCTTCACCAACCCGGCGATGGCGCTGACCGCTTCGAAATCGCCATTGGAGGAGACCGGAAAGCCGGCCTCGATGATGTCGATGCCCATCTCGTCGAGGAGCATCGCGACCTCGATTTTTTCTTCATGCGTCATCGCCGCGCCGGGCGACTGCTCGCCGTCGCGCAGCGTCGTGTCCAAAATCCGTACACGGTCTGATTTATCCGTGTACGATTCTTTCGTTACCGTCATATCCGTTGCCATGTCCCGAAATCCTTCCGTTCGCTTGTCGGCGGTTCAATCGTCCTTATACTGATGTTCCCCCAAACGCCCGTCCCGGATAGGGGACCGCCAGCGCCTAGGGGCAGCTAAGGAGAAGAAGCCCGTCGTTAAGCGAAATACGGAAGAGATCGTGCGGTGACGCAGACGCGCGCGTATGGGAAGCAGAAATGCTTCCTGTTCTAACGCCGCGCCGTTCCTTCGCCATCGATAATCGTTCCGCTTCGGATTCTTTCGTGATTATTCACGAATACCCGTAACTGCCCGGAATAACGAGCCGTTTTCAATCTATCCACAGCCCTTTATGCCGTTTTGTTCCGCAACGCGCAAGGAATGGACTCGGCGTTTTTGGCGCGTTTCCCTTAATGCCGCGTCAACGCCGACGAAATTTTTGATCGGGGCAGCGGCAAGGCCTCACGAGACCGTGAGGGTCATGTGACGAAAATCCCGCCCTCGAAAAGGGGTGCCTGAAGAGGTCGACGACGGGGCGCATACGGACGATTTTGCGCGACTTGGCCTACACTGTGCCCGGACTAATTCCGCGAACGATCCACCAGGCGGTTCTTGGCGATCCACGGCATCATGGCGCGCAACCGCTCGCCCACCTCCTCGATCGGATGAGCAGCAGACATTGCTCGCATGGCCTTGAACGAGGGCTGACCGGCTTTGTTCTCCAGAACCCAGTCGCGGGCGAATTTGCCGGACTGGATGTCGGTGAGAATCCGCTTCATCTCGGCCTTGGTTTCCTTGGTGATGACTCGGGGGCCGGAGACATATTCGCCATATTCCGCCGTGTTGGAGACGGAATAATTCATGTTCGCGATGCCGCCTTCATAAATCAGGTCGACGATCAGCTTGACCTCGTGCAGGCACTCGAAATAGGCCATTTCCGGGGCATAACCGGCCTCGGTCAGGGTTTCGAAGCCGGCCCGGATCAGTTCCACCACTCCGCCGCAGAGCACGGATTGCTCGCCGAAGAGGTCGGTTTCGCATTCCTCCCGAAAAGTGGTCTCGATGATCCCGGCGCGCCCCCCGCCAATGGCGGAAGCGTAGGCCAGACCGAGATCATGGGCGTTGCCGCTGGCGTCCTGGTGGACCGCGAGGAGACAAGGGACGCCACCGCCGCGCTGGTACTCCGCCCTGACGGTATGGCCGGGCCCCTTCGGGGCGACCATTGCCACGTCCAGATCGGAACGCGCTTCGATGAGCCGGAAATGGATATTGAAGCCGTGGGCAAAAAAGAGCGCGGCGCCCTTTTTGAGGTGAGGAGCAATCTCGTGCCTGTAGAGATCGGCCTGGAGCTCATCGGGCACGACGCACATCATCACATCCGCCCATTTGGAGGCGTCGGTGACGTTCATGCCCTGAAAACCGGCCGCTTCGGCCTTTTTGGCCGAGGCGCCGGGCCGGGAGGCGACAGCCACATCCTTGACCCCGGCATCGCGCATATTCAGGGCATGGGCGTGGCCCTGGCTGCCAAACCCGATAATGGCCACCTTCTTGCTCTTGATCAGGTTCAGATCGGCATCCCGGTCATAATAAACGCGCATGTCTCGCCCTTCCTCTTCCGCCCTGCCCGCTCAGGGCGTTGAATGAAACTGCGGGGTGTAAAGACCGTCCCGAACCCGGGGTCAAGTTCATCCTTGAGGCTAGCTGCCTTAGAATGATGTGATCGAGCTTAGGATGGGGAGTCCTTGCGAAAAATCCCGATATAATTCTCGGCCAGCGCCGTTCTGAAGGCGCGCGAGCCCGCGACAGTATCGAACTCGGCCTGCTGCAGCCGCCTTGCGAACGCATCGCCCTCGAAGCGGTGCGTCATCGCGGTGAACCACCAGGAAAAGCGCTCTGCCCGCCACACGTGCCGCAGGCGGGTTTCGGAATAGGATTCGAGCGCCGTTCCATCGCCAGAGCCGTAATAGGCCGTCAGTGCCTTCGCCAACCCGCCCGCATCGGCCGCAGCCAGGTTCAGGCCCTTGGCGCCTGTCGGGGGCACGATGTGGGCAGCATCGCCGGCCAGGAATAGGCGGCCGAAGCGCATCGGTTCGGCAACAAAGCTGCGGAGCGGCGCGATGCTCTTTTCCAGCGCTGGACCGGTGATCAGGCGCTCCCCTGCATCGCCCGGAATGCGCCGGCGCAGCTCGTCCCAAAATCGCTCATCGGACCAGTCTTCGACCGAAGCGGACTCCGGGACCTGGACATAATAGCGGCTGCGAGTCTTCGACCGCATGCTGCACAGAGCAAAACCGCGCTCGTGCCGCACATAAATCAGTTCGTCCGAGACCGGCGGCGCTTCTGTGAGCATTCCGAGCCAGCCGAAAGGCAGGACGCGCTCATAAAGCGTCACCGCACCCGGCGGCACGCTCGACCGGCAGACACCGTGAAACCCATCGCAGCCTGCGATGAAATCGCAGGCGATCTCGTGAGTTTGGCCGTCCTTTGCATAGGTCACGCGCGGCCTGGCGCCGTCGAAATCGCAAGGCGTCACCGCTTGGGCTTCAAAGATAAGCTTCGTGTCGGTGCCGAGACAGGCGGCGACCAGATCCTGCGTGATCTCGGTTTGGCCATAGACCGTGACCGGAGCGCCCGCGAGCCCCGTCAGATCGACATGCGCATAGCGTCCGTCGAAAACGAGATGGAAACCGTCATGGGTCAGCGCCTCGCGATGCATGCGATCGGCAACCCCGGCCGCGACCAGAAGATCGACCGTTCCCGGTTCCAAGACCCCGGCGCGGATGCGGCTTTCGACATGGGCGCGGCTGCGGCGCTCCAGGACGACATTGTCGATGCCGTCGCGTGACAGGAGCCGCGAGAGGAGCAGGCCGGCCGGACCGGCACCGATGATCACGACCTGGGTGCGCAAACAACCACTCTCACTGTTCGGACAGCGCCTACATCGGCTCGGCGCCGCGGGAGATGGCAGCGACTCCGGTGCGGCTGACTTCGACGAGGCCCAAGGGCCGCATCAATTCGATGAAGGCGTCGATCTTCCCCGGTGCGCCGGTGATCTCGAAGACAAAGCTCGAATGGGTCGTATCCAGCGCCTTGGCACGAAAGACCTGGCTGACGCGCATCGCCTCGACGCGTTTGTCGCCGGTGCCGGCGACCTTCAACAGCGCCATCTCGCGCTCGATGCCGGGCTTCTCGGTCGTGATGTCGACGACCCGGTGCACCGGAACGAGGCGTCCCAATTGCGCCTTGATCTGCTCGATCACGGCCGGCGTGCCCGAAGTCACCACGGTAATGCGCGAGGTGTGCGCGGCGCGGTCGGTTTCGGCGACGGTGAGGCTTTCGATGTTGTAGCCGCGGCCGGCGAACAAGCCGATGACCCGGGCCAGCACGCCCGGCTCATTGTCGACCGTGACGACGATGGTGTGGGATTCGATACGCGTGTCTATTAGGGCCATGTTCATTCCGAGGCGTAATGGGCGATGACGCGAGCGACGCGCCCGTTCTTGGCGAAATCCATCAATTCGGCGCCGTGCCGTCCGTCGCTGGTGTGGAATTCGATCACAACGCTGTTCACACCAGAGAATACGCGATCAAGCGTGAAGGTGAGATCTGGCACTTTCTCCAGCGCGCGCTTCATATAATCGCGCAAAGCGGCTTTCCCGCGCACCGCGCCGTCTTCGACACCGAGCACAAGGCGCGCCCTGGGCGAGACCAGCGTCACGGCCTCATCGTAATGCGACAGAATCCGCTCGAGATCGTGCGAATTCCATGCCTGCGCCCATTCCCCGGCGAATTCCCGATGGTCCCCCAGCATGACTAAACCATCATCTTGCCTTCTTCGGAAACCTCGCGTTCGTCTTCGGAATCCGAAAGGATCATCTCGTCATGCGCCGCACCGGACGGAATCATCGGATAACAATTCTCGTGCGGATCGACACGGACGTCGAACAGCACCGGCCGGTTCACGCCAATCATCTCCTTGATCTTGTCGTCAAGCTCGTCCGGTTTTTCCGCGCGCAATCCCACCGCGCCATAGGCTTCCGCCAGCTTGACAAAATCGGGCAAGGCCTCGGAATAGGAGTGCGAATAGCGTCCGCCATGCAGCAATTGCTGCCATTGCCGCACCATCCCCATATATTCATTGTTCAAGATGAAAATCTTGATCGGCAAATCATACTGCACCGCCGTCGACATTTCCTGCATGGTCATCTGGACCGAGGCTTCGCCGGCGATGTCGATGACCAGGGCATTGGGGTGCGCCATCTGAACCCCGACCGCTGCGGGCAGCCCATAGCCCATCGTGCCCAGACCGCCCGAGGTCATCCAATGGTTCGGCTCTTCGAATTTGAAGCGCTGCGCCGCCCACATCTGATGCTGGCCGACTTCGGTCGTGATGTAGACCTCGCGCCCACGCGTCAGCGCATAGAGCCGGTCGATGGCATATTGCGGCTTGATCAGCTTGGTGGAATTTTTGAAGCCGAGCGAATTCTTCGCCCGCCAGTCCGCAATCTGCTTCCACCAAGCCGGCAATCCCGGATCGGCGATGAGCTTCTCTTCCTTCCAGACATTGATCATCGCGCGCAAAGCCCGCGCCGCATCGGCGATGATCGGAAGATCTACGCGGATGTTCTTGTTGATCTGCGCGGGATCGATATCGAGATGGATTTTTTTCGATGCGGGCGAGAACGCGTCCACGCGTCCCGTCACGCGGTCGTCGAAACGCGAGCCGAGCGCAATCAGAAGATCGCAGCGATTGGCCGAAAGATTCGACTCATAGGTTCCGTGCATGCCGATCAGGCCGAGCCATTGCGGGTCGGAAGCGGGATAGGCTCCAAGCCCCATGAGCGTCGAGGTGATGGGAAAGCCCGTCAGCTTGACCAGCTCGCGCAAGAGCCGGCTTGCTTCCGGCCCGGAATTGATGATGCCACCTCCGGTGTAGAAAACCGGGCGCTTCGCCGCCGCCATCATGCGCACGGCGGTGCGGATAACGTCCATGTCGGGATCCAGGCGCGGCCGATAGGTTCTGTGCCGGATGTGACTCGGGCCGATATATTTGGCCTTCTTGAACTGCACGTCCTTGGGGATATCGACAACCACCGGGCCGGGCCGGCCGGTCGTGGCGATGACGAAAGCTTCGTGCAGCACGCGAGGCAGATCCTTCACGTCGCGCACGAGCCAATTATGCTTGGTGCAGGGACGCGTGATTCCCACGGTGTCGCATTCCTGGAACGCATCATTGCCGATCAGATGGGTCGCCACCTGTCCGGTGATCACCACCAGGGGTATCGAATCCATCAACGCGTCGGTCAGGCCGGTCACGGCATTCGTCGCACCCGGGCCGGACGTCACCAGGACGACACCTGGCTTGCCGGTGGAGCGCGCATAGCCCTCGGCAGCATGAACGGCGCCTTGCTCGTGGCGCACGAGCACATGGACCAGCTCATTGTCCTGGAACAGCGCATCATAGATGGGCAGCACCGCGCCGCCGGGATAGCCAAAAATATGACGCACACCCTGGTCTTTGAGCGCGCGAACCACGATTTCGGCCCCGGTCAGCTCCATGCCGTCCGCCAGGTTGGCCGGAGGCGCGATGCTCATCTCTTTGTTCATACTGCGCTCCTTACGGCGCCAACGGTCTCAGACTCAAACGAAAGGGGCGTTACCGCCCCTGAAAAAACCGCGTCTACGGACTGGGAAGCCTCAGCTTCGTCCGCACCGCGGTTTCATAATTACAAGGAGATGTCTCATGACCCAGGCCTTAGCTTTCAAGTTAACAGCTTAGTTGCGTTGCAGCAAAGCGTCAAGCAATTTCATATGACTTCAACTCTGATTGATGTAATAATATTGCTCAATCGAGTTTCTTCAAACCAATTCCATTCGCTCATCCGAGTGCGGAACCAGGTCATCTGACGCTTCACGTAGCGCCTCGTGGCCAATTGCGCCCCGGCGATGGCGCTTTCCAGTGTCGAACGGCCGAGGAGATACTCCTGAAGCTGAGGAATGCCAAGCGCTTTGGCTGCGGGCAGTGCGGGGTCGAGGCCAAGGAGCAGCCGTGCTTCCTCGAGCGCGCCCTGGGCCACCATCGTCTCGAAGCGCCTATCGATCCGCTCGAGCAAGACCTCGCGCGGTGGCGCGAGGAGCAGGCGCACCACCCGCAATCCGGCCAGAACGGGACTCCCGCTCATTTCCTGCCACTCGGTCAGTGGGCGTCCGGTCGCTTCCAGGACGGCAGCGGCGCGCAAGACCCGCTGAGTATCCGAGACGCGCAATTTGGATGTGGTCGATGGATCCTTCGTCGCGAATTCGGCGAAGAAGGCCTCACGACCCATAGCGTCGAATCGCCGCCGGACCTCATCTCGGATTTCCACCGGGACGGCCGGAATGGGCGACAACCCTTTGGTCAGCGCGTCGAAATAGAGTCCCGTGCCGCCGGCGAAGATCGCGACCCGTTTGTTAGAAAGCGCCTCGGCAAGTGCGCCCGCCGCTTCCTCCTGATAAAGACCGACGGAGTAGCGCTCACTGGCTTTTACATGGCCATAGAGCCGATGGGGGATGCGCTTTTCATCGGTCGCCGAAGGACGCGCGGTCAGTACCGCGAGTTCGCGATAGACCTGCATCGAGTCGGCATTGATGACGACGCCGCCCAGATTCTCGGCCAGTTCCATCGCCAAACCCGACTTGCCGCTTGCGGTCGGCCCGGCGATCAGTACGGCGTCCAGGGACATTCGTTTTCCTTGATCCATTGAGATGGGTGCTGCGCCGCCCTCCTCACGATGACGAGTTTAGTTTAAGTCCTCCCCCCGGAGAGGGCCCGAACGCGCGAGGTTGCGTGTTCTTGAGAGTCCCATAAAGGGCGAGTCGTGCCGGCGCAATTTTCCCATGTGCTCAATATCACAGCCGGTGCCCATGCCATCGCGGAGGTCACCGCGCACGCCATTCACGATGCGTGCAGAGATGTTGCGCCGACGGCCCCCGTCGATTGGCTGGCGCCATCCCGGGCCTTCGACATCGCTTTCGCCGGCGATCCCGATGCCGTCCGCGCGAACCTTCGCGACATCATGCAAGATGATTGGCTGCTCGATCTCAACATCGTGCCCTACGAAAACCGTCGCAAGCGTCTCCTTGTCGCCGACATGGATTCCACCATCATCGGCTGCGAATGCATCGACGAGCTCGCGGACATGGCGGGCTTAAAACCGCAAGTCGCCGCCATCACCGAGCGCGCCATGCGAGGCGAACTCGATTTTCCGGCGGCGTTGCGCGAACGCGTCGCGTTGCTGAAGGGATTACCGCTCGAGGCGCTTGCGCGGGTGTACGCCGAGCGCGTGCGGCTCAACCCTGGCGCGCGCGTCCTCACCGCGACGATGCGGGCTCACGGCGCCCATACGCTGCTGGTGTCCGGCGGCTTCACTTATTTCACCACACGCGTGGCTGAAGATGCCGGTTTCGAGGAGCAGCAGGGCAATCGCCTTCTCGACGACGGCAAAGTGCTGACCGGCGAGGTCGCGGAACCAATTCTCGGGCGAGAGGCGAAACTAACGGCCCTGGAGGCAGGCGTTGTCCGATTTGGGCTCACTGTCTCCGATACGCTCGCCGTTGGCGACGGGGCCAATGATCTGGACATGATCAAACGCGCAGGGCTGGGCGTCGCTTATCACGCAAAGCCCGTTGTGGCAGCAGCAGCGGGCGCCAGCATCGCCCATGGCGACCTGCGCTCTTTGCTGTATCTGCAAGGCTATCGCAGCAGCGAGATTCAAGAGCCGTGACAGTTTCATTCACGATCCGGCCCTGGGAACCTGCCGACACCGAAGAACTGGGAGCGGTGTTCCGTCGCAGCGTGCGCGAAGTGGCAAGCCGGGATTACCGGCCGGCCCAAATTGAAGCCTGGGTGCTCGCGCCGGGCGAAATCGCAGCATGGGTCGAGCGTATGCAAAACCGCATAACGTTTGTTGCCGAAGAAAGCGGGCGCCTCATCGGCTTCATCCAGTATGAACCCCCGGACCACATCGACATGACTTATGTCCATCCCGAGCGGCAGCGCGTTGGAGTCGCGAGCGCGCTCCTTGTGGCCTTGGAAAGCGAAGCGAGGAAACGCGGCGTCCTGCTGCTGAATGTGGAAGCGAGCGTCACGTCTCGACCGTTCTTCGAACGCCACGGCTACGTCGTGCTCACGCCGCAGATCGTCCAGGCGCGCGGCCAGGATTTTCTCAACTACCGCATGTCGAAACGCTTGGCGTAACTTTTCCTCCCCGGTTTTTACCGGGGAGGTGCCTCGCGCAATTTCGCGCGGGGCAAAGGGGCGTCATTTCCCCTAAGGCAGCCTGACCCCGATAAAGGTCAGCTCGCCGCCGCGACTGACCTGAAGCAGCACGACCTTGTGGCCGGCCTTGCGCTCCGCATCGAGCTTGGCCGAGACCTCTTCGGGCGAAATCACTTTCTGCTGTGCCACTTCGGTGATGACGTCGCCAGGCCTGATGTTCTTCTGCCCGGCCGGGCTGTCGGCATCGACTTCGGTGACCACGACGCCTTGTACTTTGGGATCAAGGCGGAACCGACGCCGCGAATCCGGCGATACCGGCGCCAAAGACATACCGAGATTGACGGTCACAGGCGGTTTCGGAGCGCCGGGCTTTGCCGGCGTTTTGTTGTCGACGCTTGCAACTTTCTCGTCTTCCACAAGCCGCTGCACGGTGATCGGCATGGTCTTGCGCTGACCTTTCCGCAGGATCTCGATGTTGACCGTCTTTCCGATCGGCGCTTCGGCGACCATGCGCGGAAGGGCGCGGTTGTCCCCCACCGGTTTGCCGTCGAAGCTCAGCACGACGTCGCCGTTCAGCACACCGGCTTTGGCGGCGGGACCGCCATCGGTCATACCCGCGATCAGCGCGCCGCGCGGTCTGTCGAGACCCATGGTTTCGGCAATCTCGTCCGACACCTGTTGAATGCGCACGCCCAGCCAGCCGCGTTGGATCTTACCCGTTGCCTTGAGCTGCGCGATGACGTTCTTGGTCTGGTTGGCAGGGATCGCAAAGCCGATGCCAACCGATCCGCCGGTCGGCGAATAAATCGCTGAATTCACGCCGATCACTTCGCCATCCATGTTGAACAGGGGCCCGCCGGAATTGCCGCGATTGATCGGCGCGTCCGTCTGGATGAAATCGTCATACGAGCCGGAATTGATATCGCGGTTGCGCGCTGAGACGATGCCGGTGGTGACGGTGCCGCCCAGGCCGAACGGATCGCCGATCGCCATCACCAGATCGCCGACCCGGGATTTGTCCGAATCGCCGAATTTCGCCACCGCAAGCGGCTGCTTCGAATTCACTTTCAGCAGCGCCAGATCGGTCTTGTCATCCTTGCCGACAAGGGTCGCGGGAAGCGATGTGGTGTCATTGAGGATGACCGTGATTTCGTCTGCGCCGTCAATGACGTGGTTGTTGGTCACCACATAGCCGGCGGGATCGATGATGAAGCCTGAGCCGAGCGACTGAACCCGCCGCGGCCGGTTTCCTCTATCCATAAAGTCCTTGAAGAAATCGTCGAGCGGCGAACCCTGTGGGGCCTGGGGCGCGGGCTGCGCTTCGTTCGGGTCGGGGCGCCGGCGCAGAGTTTGCGAGGTCGAGATGTTGACCACCATGGGGAGCAGCCGTTCCGCCAAATCCGCATAGCCTTGCGGGCGCGCCGCAGCCGATGGCGATAGCGCGACCGTTGGCCCAGCCACTGCAGGCTTTGTCGGTACGATGGGGACGGCAGCGGCTTTCGTCGCCGGAGCGGTGGGCACGGCCGGCGCGCTCCATGCGTCAACTCCCAAACCAAACGACGCAACGGCAATCGCCGAAACAAGACCGGCAACGCTCAAACGGGCGATCCCCAAGCGGGAGAAACTATCCTGGCGCATGAAACGATCCTCTAGCGGGCCTGCCGACAAGCCGGGCAAGCCCGACCTGGAGCATTATCTAGCAAAATGGCCGTCGCATAAGGAGAGACCGAGGGAGGCGTGTTCATATTCCCTTGATCTGCCTTTGCTCCAGCCGCCAGCGTCATCATGCGCTGAGGCGGGCGAGTCGGCAAGGCGGTCCACTAGCGCAAGACGACGAGCAGGAAACCCGAAAACTCTCGCTTTGAGCGGCGACGCCTTCAGGCTTCCATCCTTAACGTCCGCGGCCGCCCGCGGATGCACCGCCGTTGAAATAACGGAAAAATTCGCTGTCGGGCGAGAGAATCACCGTCGTATTTTCGCCTTTGAGCGACGACTGATAGGCGTTCATCGAGCGGTAAAAGCCGAAAAAGTCGGGGTCCTGGCCGAAGGCTTCGGCGAAAATGCGGTTCTTCTCCCCGTCCCCCTGCCCGCGCGTGATCTCGGCCTGCCGGGTCGCTTCGGCCACGATGACGGTGGCATCGCGATCCGCCTTGCTGCGGATTTCCTGCGAGATCTGTTCGCCCTGGGCGCGGAATTCGTTCGCCTCCCGCACGCGTTCCTGCTGCATGCGGCGATAGATCGCGTCGCTGTTCTGCTGCGGGAGATCGGCGCGCCGAATGCGTACGTCGATGACTTCAATACCGAAATTCTTCGTCTGCGCATTCACGCCTTCGCGGATATCCACCATAAGCTTCGCGCGCTCGCCGGAGAGCACCGCCGCGAAAGTCTGCGAGCCAAGTATACGGCGCACATTCGATCCCAGAATGGGCTGCAGCCTTACCTGTGCAATCTCCTGGTCGGTGAGCGATTGATAGAAGCGCAGAGGATCGGTGATGCGCCAGCGCGCGAAGGCATCCACCACCAAGCGCTTGCGGTCCTGGGCGATCACCTCTTGCGCTGGCAGGTCGAGATAAAGCACGCGCTTGTCGAGATACATGATGTTCTGGAAGGGCCAGGGCAGCTTCATGTGCAGGCCCGGCGCGGTGATGACCGCGCGGGGTTCGCCGACCTGCAGCACAAGTGCGAGTTGTGTCTGGTGAACCGTGAACAAAGACGAGAACACCACAATCAGCATGACCACGCCGAGGACGGCGAAAGCGGCGACGCGATGACGTTTCATGGCCGGCCTCCCCTTGCGGTTGCGTCGGCGACGGGCGCGCCAGGCCTGACCGGCGTTCCTTGCTTGAGTTCCGGCAGGGGCAGATAAGGCACCACGCCCGATCCGCCCTTGTTGTCGACGATCACTTTGTTCATGTCGCCGAGGACGTCGCGCATGGTGTCGAGATAGATGCGCCTGCGGGTCACGTCGGGCGCTTTTTTGTATTGGTCATAGATCGAGATGAAGCGGGCCGCTTCACCCTGCGCTTCGGCGGTGACCTGCTGTTTATATCCTTCGGCCTGTTGGATGATGCGGGCCGCTTGCCCGCGCGCTTCCGGCACCACCTTATTGGCGTAGGCTTCGGCTTCGTTTCGCATGCGATCCTGATCGGTGCGAGCCGCCTGAACGTCGCGATAGGATTCAATGACCTGGGCCGGCGGATCGGCCTTCTGCATCTGCACCCGCGTCACAGTCACGCCTGCCTGATAGGCATCGAGCATCCGCTGCATCAAGTCGCGGACCTCATCTTGAATGGGCTCGCGGTTGGCGGTGAGGATCGGCTCGATCTGGTTCTTGCCGACCACTTCGCGCATGGCGCTTTCGGCCACCGCTTTGACGGTTCCATCCAATTGGTTGTCCGGATTTTCCACATTGAACAGGAAGGCAGCGGCGTCCTTGATCACCCAGAAGACGGTGAAATTGGTGTCGATGATGTTCTCATCGCCCGTCAGCATCAGGCTTTCTTCGGGAATGTCGCGCGCGCCTTCGGAATTGCCCACGCGGTAGCCGATATTCAGCTGATTCTCGCGCGTGACGGGCGGCGTCGCGACCGATTCGATGGGCCAAGGCAGATGATAGTTGATGCCCGGCGTGGTACGGCCGACAAAAGCGCCGAATCGCGTCACCACACCCTGCTCATCGGGGTCCACCACATAGATTCCCGACATCAGCCAGACGGCAACCACGATCAGACCTACGATCAGCGCACCGCCGCCGCCGAAACCTTTCGGCAGAGCCTGGCGTATCTTTTCCTGGCTGCGTTTCAGGAATTCTTCGAGATCGGGCGGCGTACCGCCACCGGAAGGACCCGTGCCCCAAGGGCCGCGTCCACCCCCGCCGGGTCGTCCCCCGCCGGTCTGATTGTTCCAAGGCATTGGGTTTTCCTCAGCCGAGTCGCGACCGCGCCAACATAGCGCAAGTCCGCCAATCATTGGTTTCGCTCGACGAGGCCTATATATGTTCTTATCCGCCCCCGCGCAATAAAGAGAGACCTATGGCCGTCCCCACCGAGGCCGACATCATCAAATCGTTACAAGCAATAAGAGACCCGGTTTCCGGCAAAAACGTCGTTGAAGCCGGCCTGATCGAGGGTCTTGCCTTGCGGGCCGGACATGTGAGTTTCGCGGTGGAGGTGGCTCCCGAACGGGGTCCAGCGTCCGAACCGCTGCGCAAAGCTTGCGAGGATGCGGTGTCCCGGCTCCCAGGCGTGCTGTCGGTGACGGCGGTATTAACGGCGCATCGCGAGCGCAATGCGCGCAGTCCCCGCCCAGCTGCTCGCCCTCATGCGCATGATCACGCCCATAGCCACGGACCGGCCGAGCCCGCCGGCGCGAAAGGCGTCGCCGGCGTGCAATCGATCATTGCGGTGGCATCGGGGAAAGGCGGAGTGGGAAAGTCCACTGTGGCCGTCAATCTTGCTTTGGGACTCGCGGCGCTCGGTTTGAAGACCGGATTGCTCGATGCCGACATATACGGCCCTTCCGTACCGCGCTTGCTCGACATCAAGGAAAAGCCGCGCTCGGACGGAAAGAAACTTTTCCCCATCGAGAAATTCGGTCTGAAGGCGATGTCGATCGGCTTCCTCGTCGACGAAGACAAACCCATGATCTGGCGCGGGCCGATGGTTCAGAGCGCCATCACGCAGATGCTCGGCGACGTAGAATGGGCGCCGCTCGACGTACTGGTGGTCGACATGCCGCCGGGCACGGGCGACGCACAGCTGACGCTGGCACAGCGCGTGCCGCTCAAGGGCGCGATCATCGTATCGACGCCACAGGATTTGGCGCTGATCGATGCGCGCAAGGGTCTTGCGATGTTCCGCAAGACCGAAGTTCCCGTGCTCGGCATCGTCGAGAATATGAGCCTGTTCATCTGTCCCAATTGCGGACACGAGACACATATTTTCGGGCATGGCGGCGCACGCGAGACAGCGGCGCAGCTCGGTGTCGATTTCCTGGGCGAGATCCCGTTGGTTCAGGCCATCCGCGAAACCTCGGATGCGGGAACCCCCATCGTCGCGCAAGCTCCGAACGGACCGGAGGCGCGCGCATTTCTCGCGCTGGCGCAAAAGGTCGCGCAGAAATTGTCTGTGCGCGCCGAGCGGTCGGCGCCAAAAATCGTCATCGAATGAATCTTCGCAAGCAAGTTTTTCGGAACTCCCGTCACGCTTCAGGTGTTTCTTCTGTTCGCGATGATTGGAGGAGAGAACATGGCGCGTGGCGACAAGTCGAATAACGGCGACGAAGGCAGCGACGATCAGATGGGTATGCCTCCCATGGCGGCGGAGAACAACGAAGGCACCGGTCGCAAGCGTGCAGGCGCGGCCCGTGGCCGTAAGCGGCGCACCGCGTCGGCGCGCAAACCGGGTCGCAAAGCGGCCACAGCCCGCAAATCCACACGTGGGGCGAAGGTGAGCGCCGGCCGAACGAAAGCGAAGGCCGGGCGCAAGAGCGCGGGCCGTTCGAAAGCCGGCGGCACGCGCGCCAAGGCCGGTGCCCGCCGCTCGAAGGCAAGCACGGGGCGCGCCAAAAGCGCCGCGAGCACAAAAGCCGGGCGGCCGAAGGCGACCCGGGCAAGACGCGCCGCGTCGAAAACCCGTAGCGCTGCGAAGACGAGCAAACGCGGAACCCGTAGGGCCAGTGCCGCGAAGGGTACGCGTCGCAAGACCAGCAAGAGCAGGACCAGCGGCGCCATGAGCCTGCTAGCCAAGCTGTCGCCGTTCTAACGTAACGAAGGCGTAACGAAGGGGCCCCGCTTCGTGGGGTCCTTCGTGCGCCACTTCCTGCCATTTGGTGCGATCGAAGGGCGGCATGAAAGCGTCGCCTTCAGGTGCCGCCATGACTTCCGTCAGCTCGATTCGTTGGGCAAGCGGCAAAGCGGCCCTGAAGATCGCTTCGCCTCCGATGATCATGATCTCTTCGGGTGTCCCTCGTGCCGCGATGCCAAGCGCGTCCTCGAAGGAGTGTGCGATCTCCGCACCTTCTGCGCAAAAAGCGTGATCACGCGTCACCACGATGTTGGTGCGGCTAGGCAGCGGCTTCTTCGGGAGCGATTCCCAGGTCTTGCGGCCCATGATGCAAGGCTTGCCCAAAGTGATCGCCTTGAAGCGTTTCAGATCCTCGGGAATACGCCAGGGCAGCGCGCCCTTGTGGCCGATCACGCCGTTCTCTGCGACGGCGACCACGAGGGTGAGAGGAACCTTCACACCGCGACCGGGGCTTTGATGTGCGGGTGGGCCTGGTAATTCTCCAGCGTGAAATCCGCGTAGCGGAAGCCGAAGATGTCCGTCACCTCCGGAATCAATGTCATCGCCGGCAGGGGATAGGGACGTCGCGTGAGCTGCTCGCGCGCCTGATCGAGATGGTTGAGATAAAGATGCGCGTCGCCGAATGTGTGGATGAACTCGCCGGGCTTCAGGCCGGTTACCTGCGCCATCATCATGGTGAGAAGCGCGTAGGAGGCGATGTTGAACGGGACACCCAGAAAAATGTCCGCCGAGCGCTGATAGAGCTGGCACGACAAACGCCCATTGGCGACATAAAACTGGAACAGGCAGTGGCAGGGCGGCAGCGCCATCTTTCCGATATCGGCGGGGTTCCAGGCGGTGACGATCAGCCGCCGCGAATCCGGATTGCGTTTGATGTCCGCGACGAGCTGCGCGATCTGATCGATGGTGCCGCCATCCTGTTTCGGCCACGAACGCCATTGCTGGCCATAGACCGGGCCGAGATTGCCCTTCTCATCCGCCCACTCGTCCCAGATGCGCACGCCGTGTTCCTGCAGGAAGCGGACGTTGGTGTCGCCCTTCAGGAACCAGAGCAGCTCATAGATGATCGATTTGACGTGCAGCTTCTTGGTCGTCACGAGGGGAAACCCTTTTCCCAGATCGAAGCGCGTCTGATGGCCGAACACGGATAGCGTGCCCGTACCCGTGCGGTCGCGCTTTTCCACCCCGTCTTTGAGCACGCGTTCGATGAGATCGTGATATTGGCGCATAATTGGCTCGTCCGATTCCCCGGCAGTTTAACCTGGGGAACGCCGCGCGCTCATTTCTTTCTTAGAGACACACGAAGCGCTCTGATTTCGCTAACAAGCAGCGGGATGTCCTGCCTGGCCGATGCTATGAAATCCTGGTCGGCGGCTGTAGCACCCGACAGATAGATGTCCTCACCCGACGTTCTGACGAAGTCGGATCCGCTATCGAGAAACTGCTGCTCGGAAATCGCCATCTCAGCCCACTCGTGCCTTGCGAAGCGCGTCGTTGATACGGCTCTGCCAGCCTTCGCCCGTCGCACGAAAACGGTCGAGGATGTCGCGGTCCAGGCGCAATGTGACCTGCTGCTTTGTGGGAGCCTTTTGCGGCCCGCGCTCACCACGTCCACGAACAAGTTTTGCCAATTGCGGAAAATGGTCCAAAGGTTTCATTGCGCGAATATCTTCTGCAAGAAGTTCGCGAACTTCGCCCTCTTTGTCAGTTAGAGGTTTTCTCTTTTTCATATCTACGGACCTCGCGGGTATTTGCTTTGCGAAAACTGATCACTCTTGCGGCGTTTGCGACCGGCGTGAAACGACGTGTAACCTTCGACCGATAAATCCCAATGCGATAAATCGGGTTTCCGCATATGGGAAACGGCCATCCTCCCAAAATATCGCAGTCTCCCAATCGAACTCTTCCACCAGATGGAACGGCAAGCCGCGCAGCCGCGCGTTCTTCTCGCTCTTGGCGGGATCAAATTCGATTTTCACGATTTA
>DATHDZ010000267.1:0-2785 GCA_035318785.1 Micropepsaceae bacterium | reverse complement strand
AGCGTGAGCGTGTTGTCCACCGCAAAATTCTTTTGAGTAAATCCTGGACTGCAAATCCTAGCGCAACATAGTACTGGCGGCCGACTTGATCCGGCGCGGCGCTATAGTGCTTTCGGGGGCCCTAGACCCACAAGACGCGAGCCAACTTGCTGACATTTGGCTGATTCGTAACCTGCAGGCTAACTTGAAAAAACCGCCGGGTCCGTAACTTGCTGGAGGTGCTTGGTTATTTGGTCGGAGCGGAGAGATTTGAACTCTCGACCCCCAGTCCCCCAGACTGGTGCGCTAACCAGGCTGCGCCACGCTCCGAACCTTTAAGGGCCGAAGCGATGCTCCAGCCCATTCCTTCGAGGGAGGCGGACTATAGTCGGGGCCGCCGCGGGCCGCAACGCATCCCTAAATCGCCAAATCAAGTCAGCGCGGGCGCGCGGCCTTAAGCCGCGCTTTCAATGCCAGCAACTCATCGAGCAGCGTGACGAAGTGCACGCGTGTCGATTCCCGCAAGCCGGATTGAGGTTCGGTCTCGCGCGGGAAGCGATGAACATTGGACGGCTTGTCTCCCGCCTCGTCACGCGCGGCAGCGCGCTCGGTTCCGGGGCGACGCGAAGCGATGAGGCTTGTGGAGCCGCGGCCCAATTCCATGACGTAACGCGGACCCTGCTCGCGCAGGATCTTCTGCACGCCCTTGATGGTCATACCATCGCTGTAGAGAAGCGACCTGATGCCTCTGAGCAGATCCAGATCGTCGGGACGGTAATAGCGCCGGCCGCCGCCGCGCTTCAGCGGCTTGACCATGGCGAACTTCGTCTCCCAAAAACGCAGCACGTGCTGAGGCACGTCGAGATCGGCGGCAACTTCGCTGATAGTCCGAAACGCTTCCGGCGATTTCTGCGCCGCACCCAGTATGGCCATTCACTCAGCCCTCGTCGTGCAACCCTGCGGTTTCCAAGCCGTTGATTTGCGCCTTCAACACATGCGAAGGCCGGAACACCAACACGCGGCGCGGAGCTATCGGCACTTCATCGCCGGTCTTCGGATTGCGTCCCACGCGTTCGGATTTCTGACGCACCTGGAATGTTCCGAATGACGAAAGCTTCACCGTTTCACCGCGCGACAGCGCGCCGCAAACTTCTTCCAAAATGTCCTCGACCATTTGCGAGGATTCGTTGCGCGACAATCCGACCGCGTTGAAAACGGCTTCTGTCAGATCGGCCCGCGTCAAAGTCCGTGTGCTCATCCCCAACCCCCAAGAGGCGCGACTCTCCCGCGCCATGCAAACCGTAGGCGCAGGGACATTTCCCGTCAATGTCAAAGACTTGGGCGTGTTAGCTCAGAAAGGCGTCTACCAGCGTAAGAGGGCGGCGCCCCAGGTGAACCCCCCGCCCATAGCCTCCATCAGGACCAGATCGCCGCGTTTGATCCGGCCATCGCCCACCGCAACCGTCAGCGCGAGGGGCACGGAGGCCGCCGACGTGTTGCCGTGCTCGGCGACGGTCGAGACCACCTTCGCTGAGGGTATATTCAATTTGCGCGCGGTGCCGTCGAGAATGCGCTGGTTGGCCTGGTGCGGCACGAACCAATCGATGTCGGCGATGGAAAGACCCGCCTCGCGGGTGGAGGCTTCGATCGCGGCGGAGATATTCGTCACCGCATGCTTGAAGACATCGCGCCCCTGCATGCGCAGATGGCCGGCCGTCCCGGTGGTGGAGACCCCCCCATCCGTATACAGAAGATCGTGCAGCCGGCCGTCCGAGAAGATCTTGGTGTTGAGGATGCCGCGGTCCGCGTTGGTCCCCTGCCCTTCGGCAGCCTGCAAAACGACGGCGCCCGCGCCGTCGCCGAACAGAACGCAGGTCCCCCGATCGGTCCAATCGAGAAGGCGCGACATGGTTTCCGCGCCGATGACGAGAACGGTTTTCGCCTGGCCGCCGCGGATCATATTGTCGGCGACCGAGAGCGCATAGACGAAGCCCGAACAGACCGCCTGAATGTCGAAGGCGGCGCCGCCCAACATGTTCAGGCGCGCCTGGATGCGGGTGGCGGTCGAGGGGAATGTTTCGTCGGGGGTGGTCGTGGCGACAATGATGATGTCGATGTCGTTCGCGTCCACGCCGGCATTTTCGAGGGCCCGGGTCGCCGCCTCGAAGGCGAGGTCCGAGGTCGTTTCCTCGTCGCGCGCCACGTGGCGGACTTTGATCCCGGTGCGTTCGTAGATCCAGGCATCGCTGGTATCCACCATTTTCGCCAGATCGTAATTGGTGAGAATCTTTGCCGGAAGAAAGGAACCACAGCCCAAAACGACGGATCGCGTGACAGTCACGAAGCAACCGCCTGGGCCGCCGCGGCGCCGTTGGGAGTCTCTGCGTCCGGAGAATCGGGGAGCGAGGACACGCCCGCCCGGTCTGCAAGAATATGCGCAATCATGTCGGATTGACCCATGTCGATGGCAAGATCGATGGCGCTGGCGAAGCCCAACGCATCAGCACTGCCATGGCTCTTCACAACCACACCGTTCAAGCCGAGGAACACACCGCCATTCAGCGTCCTCGGATCGAGTTTTCTCTTCAGCACCCGGAAGGCCCCGCTCGCGAGAATCGCACCCAACCTGCCCAGCAGAGAGCGTTTGAGCGCAACGCGCAAATAATGGATGATCAATTCGGCGGTACCCTCGGCGGTCTTGAGGGCTACATTGCCGGTAAAGCCGTCCGTCACCACGACATCGACGATCCCCTTGCCGATGCCGTCGCCTTCGACATTGCCGTAAAACTCGATCGGCAGCCGCGAC
>DATHDZ010000266.1:0-6438 GCA_035318785.1 Micropepsaceae bacterium | reverse complement strand
GATGGGAGGCAATTACGCGCTCGATCCCGAAGGATTCATCTGGCGGGCGCGCGGCGGCAATGTCAGCAAGGTGGATGCTCTGACGGGCGAGGTGATGAAGAATTATCCCACCAAGAAATTCGCCTCCACCTATGGCAGCGCGATGAGCGCCGATGGACGCTATTTCGGCGGCGGCGCCTGGCCGCGCGACGGCGTTATCGTGGTCGACACCAAGACGGGCGAAGTCTTCGAACCGGACAGCAGCCCGAATACGGGACCCGCGCGCGGAGAATTCGATCTGGAGGGTAATTATTGGGCCGGCGGGCGCGGCGGCCTTCTGGTCGAGTTCGACATCAAGAAGAAGCGGATTGTCGAGTACCGCATACCGACGCCCTACACCGCGCTCTATACGGCGCATGCCGACAAGAACGGCGAAGTCTGGGCGGGTGAATCCCACAGCGGGCGCTATGTGCGGTTCAATCCGAAAATCGCCCAATGGACCGAATATGTGCTTCCCGAACCCTATGGCTTCGATCGCGAATCCTGGATCGACAATTCCACCGATCCGGTGACCGTCTGGTACACCGATCATGACGGCTGGATCGCGCGCATACAGCCCTTGGATTGAGACGAATGACTGACGCTTACTAAGGCGATATCGAGAACAAGCGGAGGAAATCATGATCGATCTTAGACGTGGGCGTTATCTGATCGCCGCATCCTTTGCGGGCGCGGTGCTCGGCGTCGCCGTGTGGCAGGCGGCTGCGCAGCAAGCACCGAACGCGTTTCCGCTCGCGGCGCCCGCGGGCAGGGACAGCAATGCCAAAGCGGTTGCGCCGCCGGGCGCGGTCAATCAGGGACCGTTCGACATGTCGGCGTGGAAATATGGCCCTGTCTTCAATGCGCCGCCGGGATCGAAAATCTGGAACCCGGCCAAGATCAAATTGATGCAGGGCGGCAAGGTGGTCGGCGGAACGGTCACCGGGGTCGTCGACCCCAACACCTATTGCGCGATGGCGAATGGCGGCTACGACTTCACCTGGACCGAGATGCAGCACTCGCCTTCGTCCTGGGATGCGGTCGGCCGCGCCTGGCGCACCTGCCCCAACGCCAAGGCCGTGCCCGGCGTGCGCATCGCCTATACGGACGAGCAGGAAATCCAGCACGCCCTCGACACCGGCGCGCTCGTGCTCGTCGTGCCGACGGTCGATACCGTGGAAGAAGCCAGAGAGGTCGTGCATTGGGCCTATTTTCCACCGATGGGTTGGCGCAGTCAGGGCGGCGGTCCCGCCTTCGATCCAAACATGTGGGGCAGCGTTCCGGGGGGCTATCGCAACACGATCAACGACAATCTGGTCGTCATCGTCATGATCGAGACCTTGGAAGGTTTGAAGAACGCCGACGAGATCGCCAAAGTGCCGGGGATCACCGCTGTGTTCGCTGCCAGCGGCGATCTCGGCAATTTCTCGGGTTTCAAACAAGGCGATCCGGATTACGAGCGGGCGATCAACATCGTCCACGACGCGGCGATCAAGGCGGGCAAGCGGCTGTGCGGCCCGTTCGCTTGGAAGGACCGCCCCGATTTCACCTGCTTCCAAGCCGGAAACGAAGCCGCCGCGATCGCGCGCGGGGCGCGGGCCGAGCTTGGCGATCTGGCCAACACGCAGCCCAAGCCGGAAGTTGGGCCGTTCGCGAGCGCAAGATAACGGTGGGTGGGAAATCTGTGGAGAGAGAAATGAAAGCAGGACAGCAGAAGCACCAAAGCAGGCGTCTAAGCCTGGCATTGGGCGCGGCGGTTTTGAGTGGGCTCGTTTCTCTGCCGGTCCTCGCGCAATCCCCGCCCGGCATAGCGCGCGTCGTCGCGCCGGGCGTGCAGCCTGAACTGGTGAGCGAGATATTCCTCAACACTGAAGGTCCGATCGGCGTTCAGGACGGCAGCCTTTATGTTTCCGACACACTTGCCAGCCGCACCTATCACCTCGATGCGAATGGCGGCAACCTCGCCATAGAGCGCGAAAACACCAATCGCGGAAACGGTATCGCGCTGATGCGCGATGGCACCATGCTGTGGGCGGAAGGCGACGGACCGCGGATCTCCAAGAAGAATCCCAATGGCGGCTACATGAGTATCATGCCGGGATTCCGCTTGTTCCAACCCAATGATCTGATTGTGGACACCAAGGGCGGGATTTATTTCACCGATCCCGGACCGCGGCCGGTGGTGCCCGGGCTCAAAGTCTATGTCTATTACCTTCCGCCGGGCGCCAAGCAGCCTATGGTCATCGATGATTCCGTGCCGCGTCCCAACGGGATCACGATCTCGCCGGATGGCCGCACGCTCTACGTCGACAATACCATCGGCACCACCGTCTACCGTTACGACATCCAGCCCGACGGCACGGTCAAGAACAAGCGTCCCTTTGCCGAACTGCACGACATCAAAGCGGGGGAAGAAGGTTTCGGCGATGGCATGGCCATCGACCGCGATGGAAGGCTGTACGTCACGACGCTGACGGGCATTCAGATCTTCGACGCCGGAGGCAAATATCTCGGCACCATCAAAGTGCCGCGTCAGCCATCGAATGTGGCCTTCGCCGGATCGGATAAGAAGACGCTCTATATCACGGCGCGCCAGGGGCTCTATCGCATCAAGATGCTGTCCCAAGGACCCGACCGCCCGGGAAAATAACGCGCCGCGATCTCACAGGAGACTGTCATGTTCCTTGCGAAAAAACTCCTTCCTCGCCTGCTCTTCGCTGCATCCGTCGTCTTGGCGGCGTTCGTTGCTTCCGACGTGCGCGGTCAGCCGCAAGGGGCAGCGCCGCGCGTGACCCTGTATGAAGGCGCGCGCCTCATCACCGGCGATGGAAGCCCGGCCATCGAGAACTCCGCCTTCCTCGTCACCGGCAATCAGTTCACCCGCATCGGCCGCAAGGGCGAAGTGCCGCTGCCGGCGGGCGCGACGCGCGTCGATCTCACCGGCAAGACCGTGATGCCGACGCTCGTCGATATGCATGGCCATTTCGGCTTTCAGAATCTCATCGCGGGCACCATGTCGAAGGAGACCTTCACCCGCGAGAACCTGATCGATCATTTGCAGCGGCTGGCCTTTGTCGGTGTCGGCGCGGTGGTCGGCGTCGGCGATCTCGTCGATCGTTCGGATATGCATGGCGGCCGCACCAAATGGGGTGACGTACCCTTACGCGTCAGGAACGAGGTCATCCCCGGCGCGGCTCTGTTCAAGACCGCCGGTCCCGGCATGGCTTGGCCCGGTTCGGGCGCGCAAGGCGATCCGTCGCGCGTGGACGTGTCCTATCCGGTATCGACGCCGGAGGAAGCCCGAGCCGCGGTGCGCGATTACGCTGTCATGAAGCCGGAGTTCATCAAGATCTGGGTCGACGACCGCGACGGCGCGAAGAAGACCCTGACGCCGGAGCTTTACGGCGCCATCCTTGACGAAGCGCACAAACTCAACGTTCCCGTCGGCGTCCACAACGTCAAACTCTCCGACGCCAAGCTGATGATGAAGGGCGGCATGGAGGGGTGGCTCCATGTTCCGGTGCGGGGCGGCGATGTGGTCGACAATGAGATGATCGCGCTCGTGAAGGATCGCATCGCGCGGCGCGACCGGCCCAACATGTGGGTAACGCCGTCTCTTATCACGGCGTGGATGAATATTCAGGGCGGACCGCAGCGTCCGGCATGGCTGGAGGATCCGCTTCTGAAGGCGCTCTATTCGCAGCCGCACATCGAGCAATATTGGGGCGAGCCGCTGAAGAAGATGACGCCGGCACAGCTCGCGCAAGCAAAGGCCGCTTTTGCCGCGGACGGCAAGAACATGATGGTGCTGCGAGCCGCAGGCATGAAAGTTGTGGGCGGCACGGACACGGGCCAGAGGCGCCATTTGTTGGCGTTCCAGAACCATCTCGATCTCGAAAGCATGGTCGCCATGGGCATGACGCCCGGCGAAGCGATCAAAGCGGCGACAAGCGACGGCGCCGCGGCGGGACATTTCAACACCGGTCTGGTAGCGCCCGCAAAGAACGCCGACTTCATCGTGCTGGATGCCAACCCGCTCGACAACATCGCCAACACGCGCAAGATCAACAAAGTCTATTTGCGCGGCGAGGAAGTGCCGCGTGCGCAATATGCCGCCAAATGGCAGGCGCAGTTCCGCACCGCGGCGGCGAAGTAGGCGCGAGCCTCTGGTTTAGCGCCGTTTCAGAAACACCTTAGCTGTCATGGCACGACTTGATCGGGCCACCCAGCCGCCGCGCGTCTGCGCGGCGATTGAGTCTTACGCCCGTCTGGATGGCCCGCTGTTGCGGGCCATGACACATGGAAAGCTATTTTGGGCGCGCGCCCAGCATGTCCCTGATCATATCGACGCCTTCGGGACTGTGGATCCACGAATCGGCGCTTTCCTGCGATTCGAATTGCAGCGGCACGCGGTGAGGCTTGACGCGATCCGGAGCTGGTATGAGCACTTCATAGGTGCCGGCGAAACGCGTGTCCTTGGTCGGGGCCGCATAGGGCCCCGGCAATGATTTCTTCTTTTTCATAGCCGAATCCTTTCCTAGGGACTACGCGGCGTGGCGCGCACTGCGCCGGTTGTCGCGCGGGTGCTGGCGTGACCGGGTAGGCGTGTAATCGCGGGCGGGCTTAGCAGCCGGCGCATGTCGGTCGCCGCCCATGGCGGTGAGCTGCAGCTTCACCAGTTTTTCGATCGAGCGCAAAGAGTCTCGCTCGGAAGGATCGCAGAATGCAATGGCGATGCCGCCGCTGCCGGCGCGCGCCGTGCGTCCGATCCTGTGGACATAGGATTCCGCGACGTCCGGCAGTTCAAAATTGACCACATGAGTCACGTCGTCGATATCGATCCCGCGCGCGGCAATGTCAGTGGCGACGAGGATTCGCGCGCGTCCGGCGCGAAAGCCTTCAAGCGCGCGTTGACGCGCACTTTGCGATTTGTTGCCGTGAATGGCGTCGGCGACGTAACCGGCTTTGCCAAGATGCTCGGCGACCTTGTTGGCGCCATGCTTGGTGCGCGTGAACACGATCACCCGCTTCATCTCCTGATCGCGCAGCAGCTCATGCAGCAAAGCGCGCTTGTCTTGGGTCGCCACGAAATAAACCCGCTGATCGATGCGATCGGCGGTCACCGTGGCTGGGGAAATATCGACACGCACGGGGTTTTTCAGGATCTCTGCGACCAGATGAGCCACTTCGGCCGGCATGGTTGCCGAGAACAGCATCGACTGGCGTTGCCGCGGCAGATGCGAAACGATCCGGCGCACATCGCGGATGAAGCCCATGTCGAACATCCGGTCCGCTTCGTCGATGACGAGAACCGACACCGAACCAAGCCGGACATGTTTTTGCTGGACGAGATCGAGGAGACGGCCAGGCGTGGCGACCAGAATGTCGACGCCCTGACGCATCGCTTGAACCTGGCGGTTCTGATTGACCCCGCCGAGGATCACGGCATGACGCAGTTTGAGATTGCGCCCATAGACGCGCAGGCTTTCGTCGATCTGAATGGCGAGCTCGCGTGTCGGCGCCAGGATCAGTGCGCGCGGGCTCTGGGCCACGGGCGCCACCCGATTTGCGGCGAGCATCTGCAGCAGAGGCAAGCCGAATGCCGCCGTCTTACCGGTGCCGGTTTGCGCGATGCCGAGAACGTCGCTGCCGGCGAGAATGAGGGGAATGGTCTGAGTTTGGATAGGCGTAGGCTCGGAATAGTTTTCGGCGGCAAGCGCGCGCCGAAGCGGCTCGGCTACGCCGAGCGTGGTAAAAGTCGAATGAGTCACAATAATTCCTTGTTGCACCAGAACGGCGAAGGTTACGCGGTTCGCGGCTGTTGCCGTCTTCCACGCACATCTGGAGCAAACGGTATGTTGAATATAGCCTCGCCGTGACAGGCACTACACAATCGGTGCCGTCGTGCGACCGCGAGGACTGCTGCGTATATCGGGCAAAGCCTTACAAAGTCAACCCGCGAGGCGAAATCTCGCCGGGCAAGCGTTAACGCGTCCTTCATTCCTCTTGCGGATTGGCCGATTTTGCTGACCGACGCCTCAGCGTCTGCACCTCATTTTCCAGAACGTTGAGAAAGCGCGAGCGATCCTGTTTGGTGAATCCCGGGTTGAAGGTCTGCTTTCCCGTGGCTTCCCGCAAATGGCGGTGCAGGTCGCGAATGCCCAGCGCCATGCCGATGGTATCTTCCGTGAACGTCTTTCCCGACGGACCGATCACCGAAGCCTGTTGCTTCAGGCAGCGCGATGCGAGGGGTATGTCCGCGGTGATCGCAATGTCGAAGGGCTGGATGCGTTCGGCAATCCAATCGTCCGCGGCGTCGGCACCCGCCGTGACGATGACATGATGGACTCGCGGATTGGCGCTCGGCCTTACTCCGCCATTGGTGACAATATAGACGGTCAGGCCGTGACGATCCGCGAC
>DATHDZ010000265.1:0-10539 GCA_035318785.1 Micropepsaceae bacterium | reverse complement strand
CTGCGGGACATGTGACTTTTCTGTACGAAGCCGCACGTTAGCTCTGCCGTACCGCACAGGTGGGAACATAGAATAGTTAGGCGCATCAATGGTTTGGACTCTCGGAGGGCCGGCAACAGCCTTCGAAGCGAGCGCCATCTTCAATCGTAAGCCGCGCATGAACGATATCGCCCTTGGCGTTGCACGACGCGAATAGCATCACCTTTTCGGCCTGGATATTTCCCTCGATACGCCCGCGTATCGTTGCGTCCTTCGCATGGAGATTGCCGACCAATTTCCCCTGCTCACTGATGGTGACGCGCCCCTTGGCCTGAATATCGCCGCGCACCATGCCTTCGACCGTGACGTCGCCGGACGAAGTCAGCGTGCCGACAACAGTGACATCGGCACCGATGATTGAGGGAATTTGATCCATTTCGCTTCGCCCGTGCCTTGAATGCGGTAAGTCAAAATTCCTATACCGCACCGGGTGTCGCGGCGTCTCGCCTCTCAATTTGACCGCACCGGACACAGGCGTAAGTCTGGAGCTCGTATTGCGGGCCACGCTCCGGATGGGCCTGCCGCCGTTTTATTCTCATCGAAAGTCCGCAACTGAGGCATTTCGGCGGGAAGAGGTGGCTGCCGTGCTTCGGTCTATCGACTTTCTTCTTTATCAGATGAGTCCAACCAGTCGTCACTTTCGCCCCTTTCTTTTCGAGGGTGGGACGTTGAGGCCGGGACCGACGAACACAACCGCGCGCAATTTCAGCCGTAACAAATGAATGTGCTGAAGCCGTGGCGATAAGAGTAAATCGCCGAGCAGATGCCGCATTCGTAGGTCCGGCCGCCTTTTGCACGCACTTGCTCCGCAGCATGTCCCGACAGATTGCCGATTTCATTTTCGGTCAGCTCGTGCTGATCCAGAATCGGCTTGATCTTGCACTTCGGGCAATGCGGTTCAATCGTGCGCGCGAGCGCTAGCAGCCCCACCGAGGTTTCTCCGCAAATTGCTGTTGGAACGCACAATGTACCGCGTTAACCCTTGCGGGACAATTCGAGTCAGCGTGCGGAATCGTACAGAGGAATCTTCCGCGCAGCGGCCGCGAACCATGGAATCAAATCGAAGTAGGATCTCGCGAGCGCTCTAAGCGTTGGAGATGACTTTGAAGGCTTGACGACGTTGCGCGGCGCGAACAGTCGAATCTTGCGGCTCGCAATTGATGCTGACGAATTCCGCTTCAGACGGCTCCTGTGGTTTCAGGAGATCGACAGGTGCGCGCTCCCACCATCGGTCTTGGTGCGCCCTTTTCTGAAACGCCGGATGAGGAAGATTTTTTGAAGGTGCGTCTTCGCCATGATGGCCCCATCTCACCGGGTCAAGTGCGAGATGCACAGGATTCGGCGACATCGCGTTGCGGCGTGCCTCGCGATGGATTCTGTATCGCCAGTGCCGTGTCACCAGCGCCGCCAGCCCAAATCCCACCATCGCAATGCTCGGCAAGCCCAGCATCGCCTCCTCCCCTATCGTTTTGGTTAAGCGACGCAAGTTGCGTGCCAAATATAACAAGCGAGGAACTTCAAGGGTTTATGAATCTCTGCCGGAGGGCGTGTAAACCATCGCGACACTGGGAGGGCGAGATCACCGCTCAGTAATGTTGCGAATGACCGTCGATCCCAGGATTTCCGCGAGTCGCCCTCTAGATGCGCGCTAGACGTGCAGGCTTTCATGCGCCTTGCGGGCATCGCCTTGGCGACGTTTCAGACGTTGAGTGCCGTGTGCTGAGTTTGCAATGCGGCATAAAACGGGGGGAGAGAATGTCGCCGAGCGGACATTCCTCGGATTTCGATGTCTATCAGGCTTTGTCTCAACAGTGGCGAGATTCATCCGCCTACGGTTCGTTTGTTCGTGACTGCCGAGAGAATACCGAGGTATTTGCTGTTCTTTTTGGTGCTCGCGAAACAGCGCGGAATCATTCGCGCCGCGTCAAAGGCTTCCTCGCGGCAACGGCGGCCACCGTGCGAATGCGTAGCTTCTTCGCTATTAGGGATTGAGAGATTAAGCGCGTATGATCCGGAGCTGTCTCGCGCTCATGCGCAGCTAGACTGAGAGTGTCGTGCTCTTGTCCAACGGAAAGAGCTATGACCCGGTCAAGCCGCAATCACCTTCTATGTGCTTTATCGCCGCAAGATTACGGCTTGTTGGAAGGCCACCTGACAAAGATGGTGTTTGCGATCCGACAGTCTTTCGAAGAGTCGAACAAGCCCATCGAGCATGTCTATTTCCCTGAAGATGGTGTCGTATCGATCGTCGCGAAAAGCCGGCATGAACAGGCCGAAGCGGCAATTGTCGGTCGAGAGGGAATGACGGGCATTCCGGTCGTTTTGGGCAACGACCGGTGGGTGAACGACACCTATGTGCAGGTGGATGGCAGCGGCTTTCAGATTGCCGCGGATGATTTGCGCCGGGCCTTGGCAAAAAGCGCAACTCTGAGATCCGTATTGCTCGCATTCACGCAAAGCTTCGTGGTGCAGACGGCACAGACGGCACTGGCGAATGCGAGGGGCAATGTCGAGGGGCGATTGGCGCGATGGCTGCTGATGGCTCACGACCGGCTTGAGGGCAACGAGTTGGCTCTGACGCATGAATTCCTGGCCTTGATGCTTGGCGTTCGGCGGGCAGGGGTCACCACCGCCTTACAGAAATTGGAAAACGATGCCCTTGTTGTCGCGAAACGCGGCCTGATCGTTGTGGAGAATCGTGCCGGCCTGGTCAGGCTTGCCGATCGCCTCTATGGAGTCGCTGAAGCGGAATACCGGCGGCTCATCCCTGGAAGCCAGTTCGGATTGGAAAAAACCTAGCGCGCACCGGGGCTTACGAAGACGTCAGCTCGAACCTCAACCGGCCGAAGTTTCCCCAATCCTTCGGCGGGCTTTTTCCTTGATCTATCGACCCGAGGCATCGGCAGACGTACCGTCTGCGGTGACCATATCCTTGGGCACCACATCCTTGGGGGACAGCATGAAGCATCTGTTATCGGCTGTGCTCGCCGCAACGGCCACGGCGAGCCTGTCCACGATCGCGCTCGCAATCCCGTTCTCGGATCCGCGGGCCGACCGCAACGCGGCGCTTGACGCGAGTGGCGCGACGGACTCGCGCGATCCCGCCTGCCGCGCGGCCACGCTGGTCTCGGCCGGCGGCGCGTTTCCGCGCAATCCGCACACGCTCGCGGTGCGCTGGGTTGGGTTTTCCAATTACGAGCTTGTCTATAATGGCCGCATCATTCTGCTCGATGCGTATTACGATCGCGGCAGCTTCTTTCCGCCCTTGGGAGTCAAAGCCGCAGACGTCAAAAAGGCGGACGTCATCCTGCTCGGTCACGGCCATGTCGACCACATGTCGGACGCGGCTTCCATCGGCGCGCAGACCGGAGCCATGGTGGTCGGAGCTCCGGTGACGACTGAGAAACTCATGACGCAATCCATTCCGGCCCGGCAGATCAGAACGGTGATGGGCAAGGGCGGCGAGCTTTTGAAATTCAACGGCTTCACGGTGGAGCCGATTCTTGGACGCCACGGCGAGCCCGACAGGCGCGTGGGTGAGGTGATGGGCCCCGCCATCGATTCGCTGCTGCCCAAACTGACTCCCGCACAACAGGCCGAAGAGGCCGCGATCCGCGCGCGCGGCACCGGCGGCCCGCGCGTCATCACGGAGGGCACCATCGCCTATCTGATCACGCTCGATGATGGGTTCCGCATCATGTACCGCGACAGTGCGGGTGTGGTGACGGAGTTCGAGAAGGCCGCGATGGCGAGGGTAGGGCGCGTCGATCTCGCCATCACCGCATTTCGCGCCGATTTTCTCCCGCTGCTGACGATCCCGCAGGCGCTGGAATATATGCGCATCTACAAGCCGGACGTCGTCATGCCGGCGCATCACGACGCAGGTCAGACCGTGGGCCATGACGGGCTGTGGCGCTCGACCGAACCGGTGTTCCAGGCCCTGAAGGACGAGAATCCCGATCTCGTGACGGTCTCGCGCGGCTACCGCGAACCGGTATGTTTCAACACCGAGTTCAATATTTCCCGCAAGCCGTAGACGCAATTCAAGGAGTGCGAGGTGCAGTTTTCCGTTCCCACGATGATGGCGAGGACCCGCATTGCCGCAGGTCTTTGCGTGTTGGTGGTGTCGCAAGCCGCAGCTCAGGTTCCGGCCGTGGATTGGAAAAAACAGGAAACGGAGATTTTGCGCCATCACCGCTCGCTGGTTCAGATCGACAGCAGCAGCCCGCCGGGCAATGAGACGAAAGTCGTCGACTATTTGAAAAAGATCTTCGAGGCGGAAGGCATACCGGTCAAGACATTTGCGCTGCAGCCGTCGCGCGCGAACATCGTGGCGCGCCTGAAGGGCAACGGCAAGAAACGGCCAATTCTTCTCATGGCCCACACCGATGTGGTTGGCGTGCAGCGCGAAAAATGGCCGGTGGATCCGTTCGGCGCGGTTCTCAAGGATGGCTACATCTGGGGACGCGGCTCGCGCGACGACAAGGACAAGCTGGCGGCCAATCTGATGGTGATGCTGCTGGCCAAGCGCAGCGGCGCCGCGTTGGACCGCGATCTGATCTTCCTCGCAGAATCCGGTGAGGAAGCGGACCCCGCCGGCGTCGGCATCAACTACATGGTGGGCCAGCATTTCGACGAGATCGACGCGGAGTTCGCCCTCACCGAGGGCGGCGGAGTGACGCTGGAAAATGGGCGCGCGCCTGTCGTCAACATCCAGACCACCGAGAAAGTGCCGCGCCGATTCCGGCTTGTTGCAAGCGGGACGTCCGGCCATGGATCGGTTCCGCGGCTAGACAATCCGCTCGTTCATTTGTCCGCAGCGGTGGCGAAGGTCGGCAGCTTGATGATGCCGATGCGGTTGAACGAAACGACGCGGACCTATTTCGAAAGACTGGCCGCCATCAGCACCCCCGAAAGGGCGGCCCGATATCGCGCGCTTATGGCTCCGCAGCCATCACTGGCGGTCCAGAATTATCTCGCCGCGAACGAGCCCGAACGCTCTTCGATGATTCGCACGTCGGTCGTCCCGACGATTCTCAAAGCGGGCGTGGGACCCAATGTCATTCCTTCGCAAGCCGAAGCGACCTTCGATGTGCGGGCATTGCCCGATGAAGACATCCCGAAATTCTTCGAAGAGATGAAGCGCGTGGTCAATGATCCGGCGGTGAAGGTCGAGCCGATCACCACGAATTTGCGCCCTGTCGCGCCGTCCTCACGGCTCGATTCCGAAATGTATCGCGCCTTGGAAAAAGTCAGCGCCGCGCTGTATCCCGGCTCGACGGTCCTGCCGACCATGTCGACCGGCGCGACGGACATGGCGCAGTTGCGCGCCAAAGGAATCCAATCCTACGGAATCGGGCCGGCCAGCACCGAGAGCGACACCATCAATTATGGCGCCCACAGCGATGTCGAGCGGTTGGCGGAATCCTCGCTCTATCGCCTCGTCGAATTCACCTGGCGAGCCACGCTGGAAGTGGCCGCCACCAAATAGGCATCGCCGTCAATTGTTCAGGATCGGAATCGATTTCACGTCGGGCGGCGGAGGCAGCGACGCGATATAGGCAAAGATGTCGGCGACGGCGGCATCGGGAAGCGCCGAGGCCACATAGGGCGGCATTTCATTCGCTGGCTGACGCAGCTGGTTGAGGAAGGCCGGGAATCCCAACCCCATATTGGCGATCCGCAATCCGCCGGTGCGCCCGCCGCCGCCCTGACCCACAGTGCCATGGCAATAGCTGCAGCCATTGGTGGTGAAGAGCTGCTTGCCTTTCGCGGCGTCGCCTCTTGGCGCATCCGCGGCCGACGCACCCGAAGCGACGAGCGCAAAAAGAGCCGAAGCGGCGAGGCATAGCCAATGGCGCATCATCATCTTCAGCGCCCCTGCGTCACGACGTCGAGGAGGACCGGTTCGCCGCCCTTGACGATGGCGATGGCGCGCTTCAACGCAGGGCCCAGATCTTTGGGATCGGTGATCGGCCCGATGGCGGCCACGCCCATGCCTTGCGCGATCTTGGCGTAATCGATGAAGGGATCGCGCAGCGTGGTGCCGATATGGGCTGTGTCGAGCCCGCGCATATGACGCGCCGCCATGCGTTGTACATGCATGACCTCCTGGTGATAGCCGCGATTGTTGTGCATCACGCTGAGGATAGGGATCTTGTGATGTGCCGCGGTCCACAAGACCCCGATGGTCATCAGCAGATCGCCGTCGCATTGCAGCGACACCGTCAGGCGTCCGTGCTTGCGGTTGGCAAGCGCGGCACCCACTGAAGCCGACGCGCAATAGCCGATGCCCATGCCGCCGCCATCGCCGATGAAATGATGGGGTTTGTCCATCGTCCAAAGGCGCTGCGGCCAATAGCTGACGGAGGCCGTCGGCGAGGCCAGGGACCAATCCTCGTCCTTGATCTGCGCCCACACCTCCATCGAGAGGCGCGCGGTGCTGATCGGGCTCGCGTCCCAGCCATAGGTCGCATCGGATCGGGCACGCCGCAAATCCGCGTCATGGGCTTCGGCGAGCTTCTTGCCGCGCGCTTCGAATTTCGATTTCTGCCCCGCATTGACCAGCCGCTTCACCGCTTCGATGAGACTGGGCATGGTGGTTTCACCATCGCCGGTGATGGCGACATCGACATCGGCGAAACGCTGGAAATCCTGATAGTTCGCTTTGATGTAAAGATCGCCGCTGCCGAGGCTGATGGCTTTGGCGCCTTCCTTCATCAGCGGGCGCGACGTGCGGTGGAGCTGGTCGCGATAGGAATTGATCGAGCCCCAGAAATCGCTCATTTCGAGACCGAGGACGATGTCGGCCTGCGAAATGTGCTGGCGTGCGCGGCTGCTCTGGTTGAGCGGATGGCGCGAGGCAAGATTGAGCCGCCCGCTGGTGTCCACGACGGGGCATTGCAGCGCTTCGGCGAGCTCGGCCAGTTGTTTCGCACCGGCGGAACTGCGCGCAAAGCGATCGGCGATAAGCACGGGATTTTCCGCGTTCACCAGAAGCCGCGCGGTTTCCGCGACCGCACCGGCATCGCCTTGCGGCGGCGACACCTTTGGCAATTTCGGAATGCGCAGATCGAGGCCCTCGGGAATCGGGTCTTCCTGCAGCGCTCCGTCAGCGACGATCAGCACCGGCGCGGTCGGCGGCGTCATGGCGATCTTGTAGGCGCGCACGCTGGATTCGGCGAAATGCTGCAACGAAGCGGGATTGTCGTCCCATTTGGTGAAGTCGCGCACCACCGAGGCCGTATCCTGCGCGCTGTGGTTCCATTCGATCCCCGGCCGCCGCAATTCGGCAGCCATCGTGTTGCCGACGACGACATAGACCGGCACACGGTCACACCAGGAATTGTAGAGCGCCATGGTGGCGTGATGCAGCCCGACCGTCCCATGCGCGAAGACGCAGAGCGGCTTGCCCTCGATCTTGTAATAGCCGTGCCCCATCGCCACCGAGATTTCCTCATGCGAGCAGGTGAGGAATTCGGGGCTCTTGTTGCCGCCGTAATTGACGAGGGATTCATGCAGGCCGCGGAAGCTCGAGGCCGGGTTGGCGGCCATATATTCGAAGCCGAGGCTTTTGAGGCAGTCGATCATGAAATCGCTGCCGCTTTTGCCTTCGGTCAGGACCTCGAGCGCGGGAGGCGGCGCGGTCTCGGCCGGTTTGTTCGGCAGCGGGACGGGATTGCGCGCACCCGCAGCGGCGGGCACCTGAGCAACGGCCTTCAGCGGTGCCGCGAATGCTGCCGCTCCCGCGAGACCCGCACCCTTCAAGAATCCGCGGCGCCCGGCATCCGCACCCGCACCATTCTTGATTTTCGCCATCGTCCCCTCCGATCGCCCGTGGGCTAGGCCGCATCATTCCCACCGGAATAGCCCAGCTTAGGAGTGGGCCGGCCCACGGTAAAGGTGAGTATCCGCAGGTGATCCGGCCCTTCCGAAGGTGGGGCAGGCACCCTCGGCTCTGACAAGCTCCCTTGGGGGGAACCTTCGTCGCGCCAAAGGCTTTCCTTCTTGGTCCTGAGCGCTGCCTTAGCCGCACAGCAACAATGGAAGTGCCGAAGGCCAATGCCGCAAACGATTTCCGTCCCGTCTGAGCAAAATCCGCGCAATTCAATTCGCGGACAGCTGCAATATTTGGCTCTCGTTCCGGCCGCTATCGTGGTGGCTGGGCTCTATTTCGGCAGGCCCGTGTTGATGCCGCTTGCGGTTGCGGTTCTTTTGGCATTCGCGCTTGCCCCCCTCGTCGTCCTCCTCAGACGTTTGGGGCTTGGCCGGTTCTCCTCGGTATTCCTCTCCGGGATGCTTGCGATCGCCATCATGGGTGGGATCGGCGTCTTTGTCGGGACCCAAATGGTCCAGCTCGCCAATGAATTGCCGACCTATCAGAGCAATCTGGTGCAGAAGATTGAGGCGTTCCGAGGAAACACGATCGAAGACGGCGCGCTCGCGCGCTTCGCTACGACGTTCAAGAGTCTGCGCGATCAGTTGTTCGGTTCCAAGCGGCTAGAACGCGTGACACCCACCCCGCGTCTGTCGACCCAGCGTCCGGGTCCCGAACCCGTACCGGTGGAGGTGCGAGAGCCCGAGCCGGCGCCGCTGGATCTCTTCATCATGTTTGCCGCGCCGCTCGTCGTGCCCTTGGCCGCGGCGGGAATCGTCTTCGTGTTCGTCATCTTCATCCTGCTTTACAAGGAAGATATTCGCGATCGGTTCATCAGATTGGCGGCGCCGCGGGATTTGCAGCGAGCAACCTTGCTGTTGGACGAGGGCGCGCAACGCCTCAGCCATTATCTGTTGACTCAAGCCGCGATCAACGCGGTTTTCGGCGCCTTCATCGGCTTCGGCCTGTGGCTGATCGGCGTGCCGAACCCACTTCTCTGGGGTCTTTGCGTGATGATCTTGCGCTTTGTGCCCTATATCGGCGTTCCCCTCGCCGCAGTTCCTGTGATCGTGCTTGCGCTCAGTATCGATTCCGGCTGGTCGCTTGTGGTGGAGACGGTCGCGCTGTTTTTCGCCGGAGAACTCATTGTCGGCCAAGTCATAGAACCCTGGCTGTATGGCCGAAACATGGGCCTGTCGCCGGTGGCGGTTATCGTCGCCGTGACATTCTGGACCTGGCTATGGGGACCGGTGGGGCTGTTGCTGTCGACGCCGATGACGATGTGTCTGGTGGTTCTGGGCCGTCATTTCGACCAATTGCAATTCCTCGATGTGTTGCTCGGCAACCGCCCCGCCTTGGCCGCCGAGGAGGCGCTGTATCTTCGGATGCTCCGCGATGATGCGGACGAGGCCGCCGCCGAGGCGGAGAATTTCCTCAAGGAGAACTCCCTCTGCCGGTATTACGAGGACGTGGCTTTGAAGGCGCTCGCCTTGGGGCAGGCCGATGTCAATCGCGGAGCTCTGGACCAGGACCGTGTTTTGAAGATCAGAGACACCACGCGCGCGTTGATCGCAAACCTGTCCGAACTGCAAGCCGATACCGCAGCGGCCCAGCGTCTTGATGCGACACAGAGCCAAGGGCGGCACCAGCCTCCCGCGCGCAACATATCGGTTTTGTGCGTCGCCGGACGCCACGCACTGGACGAAGCTTCCGCCTTGCTGGTGATACATATGCTCGAACAAAATGGTGTCGGCGCGGTGCTGGCCTCAAGCAATGGGACGTCCGTCACGGACGTCGGAGAGCTCGACACGGCAGGGATCAAAGTCGTCTGCCTTTGCTATTTGGAGCCGGGAAATTTCGCCCGGGCGCGCTATCTTCGACGTCGCTTGCGGCGTCACATTCCCGACGCGGTTCCGCTTGCGATATTCTGGGGTTATTCGGACGACAAAGCGCGCGCTCGCGAGGCCATCGAATGCGAAGTGGCGACAGGGCTTGAAGAGGCCGTCCAGAAAATTCTCGATATTGTCGAACCGGAGCAGGAGCGGGCAGGCGCTACCGATCATGCCGCGGGGCAAGCGCCTACTGCGAGGACTCCGGCGGCACATCCTGGCGCAAGAGAGGTTGCGCCGGCACGGTTCGATGCCGTTTCATGATCATTTTTGACGACGAAAATCCGGCCAGAGATTCGGCTAGCTCGGTTGAATCAACTGTTCGAAAGAAAGCCGCGTAGAACGGCTAAGCTTTTTCTGCCGTCGTGGCCATCCCAGCCGCCCCATGAATACGAGTTCGCCATCGCCCGGCAGGATCTGATCGACGGACGTCGCAAGCCTGCCGGCGGCGCGCAGCGGCCGTGATTCCTTCGTAAAGGGCGCGGCGCTCCTGCCGTAATGGGCGAAAGCGAGCGTGGCCAGACAGGGCTGCACCGCAAGGCCCAACTTGGTGGCGGTAAGCCAGAACCGTTGGATGGCTTGTCCCGTTTCCAGAAGCGCCTGCACGCGCTCGTCGGGCGAGGCTCCCTTCGCTTTCATGGCGATGGTGAAATAGGCCGCGCTGCACAGGCCGGGGATGTAGTCCATCTGCAGCACGGCTGCCGAAGTGCCGGCAATGCGATTGAGCCGTTTCGT
>DATHDZ010000264.1:0-5878 GCA_035318785.1 Micropepsaceae bacterium | reverse complement strand
CCCGGCTCCTTCAACAGCAATCCCGGCGACGGCGTGGTGATGAAGGATTTGACCTCTTGCAGGAAATAGAACCGGTAGGCTTTTCCGTTGGGCAAGATCTGCGAATAGGTGCGCGATTCGTAATAGCTCATCGCCGGCTCTTCGGTGAGCTTGATGCGGCGCACATATTTGACGTTCATGTTGCCTTCGTAGCCGGGCAGCCACAGCCGCATCGGATAACCCTGGCCCGGCTGGATGCGCTCGCCATTCTGGTAGAGCGCGATCATGGCGTCGTCCAAGCCCTTGGCCACCGGAACGCTGCGGGACAGGCGTGGGCTGTCGGCGCCTTCGGCGATCATCCATTTTGCCTTGGGATCGATTCCCGCCTCGTCGAGCAGCGTCGACAGAAGGACGCCGGTCCATTCCGAGCATGAGGCCAAACCATGCAGAGCCTGCACATTGGCCTGGATGGGTTCATTGGAGAACAGCGGCGCGGAATTGCCGCCGCATTCCACAAAGCCGATGCGCGACACCATCGGATAGCGCTCGAGCGCCTCGACCGTGAATTCCAGCGGCTGCTTGACCATGCCGTGGATCACGAGTCGATGCTGGGCCGGATCGATATCGGGAACGCCGCCATGACAGATGGTGAAATGCAGGCCGTTCGGCGTGATGATTCCTTTCAGCAGATGGTGCGGCGTGCGTGCGCGCGAATTGCGCGGCTCGTTGTCCGGATTGTCCGGCGTTCGCACGACATGCGCTTCGAAGCGAGACGGTGTCTGGTAGGGCGGAATGGCTGTGCCGACCCGCATGCTCCATGGCCCGTCGCGCAGCGGCTCGGCGGCGGCGCTGGTTAGCGATGCCGCCATCCCCGTCCCGACCGCGCCGGCATAGACGATCCCCTGCCCGAGCAGCGCACGGCGGTGAAGCAGACCATTGCCGGCAACCGCTTCGGGTTCCGACGGCGGGGTCTGCACTCTCTTATCGGACATCAAAACCTCCCAACGAAATTCGTCGCTCCCACGCGCGATTCCGGCCACCGGCGAGGCGGCTCTTCATTAAGCGCAATGGTACAGACTGCAGCCGCGCCCGAACAGGGCATTCCCACAGGTTCGGCCTGACGCGTGGCTAGATTTGGTTGATTTGATGGCCCACCGGAAGCTTGAACTCTTTTACGGCATGGACCAGTCCGTAGATAACCGCTTCCTTCGGTGTGATGTAGACATCCTTGAAGCGTCGGGCGACGAGGATTTCTTCGGGGATCGCAGCGCGCTCGCGCAGGATATTCTCCGTGCGCGTGTCGTCCGCAAGCGCCGCGTTGAGCGAGCTCTGCAGACGTTCGGACGACATGCCTTCCTGCGACGGCATGATGGTCGGATGAATCATGAACATCGCATAAGGCGAACAATAACGTTCATGCGCCGCGACGAAAACGGCCACGGCGATCGAACTGACGCTGCCGATATTATGCGCCACGATATTAATCGGCAGTCCGCGAATATGATTATACAGATAGATGCCGTCGGCGACATAGCCGCCCAATGAACTGAAACACAATTGGGCTTCGTCGAATCTGTCATTCACAGCCTTGTTAAGAGCCGACGCGATGCGCCCCACGCCGCCGGAATCGACCTGACCCGTATATCCGAGATACGCGATTTTCCTGCCGGCAAGATCAGGCATTGCTAAGCTTCCATTTCATTTCGTTAACACCCCGAGGAATTGCACTCAAATGCTTGAGCGCTCCATGTCGTGAACATCGTGACAACATTTTTCGCAATCGTGTCGGAACTCTTCAGGGTCAAGAACGGTTCAATCCGCGCCGGCAAATTCGAACCGGCTTGGACGAGCGTCCCTGGAACGAATTTCTGGGAACCAGGTTTTCACCCGGGGCAAACCAATCACCCAACGCGAGGAAATTTTCCATGGGAAATGACAGCAATCAGCGTTCCGGCCAGCAGGGCCAATCAGGCCAGCAACAAAACCAGTCTGGTAAGCAAGGCCAAGGAATGCAACAGGGCCAGGGCGGTCAAGGTCAAGGCGATCAGGGCCGTCAGGGTTCCCAGGGTCAGTCGGACCAGGGCCACTCCGACAAGGATAAATCCGGCCAGAGCCGCCAAGGCTCCCAACAAGGTCAGTCGGGCCAGCAGTCCGGACAGCGCCAGCAGGGGCAGTCCGGCCAGCGTCAGCCGAAGGAATAGAACGGTCCCCAGAGACCGTATGCATAAGGGTTGAAGTTGCCCGGTCGCGGCCATCCGCGGCCGGGCTCTTTTTTACGCCCAAGCCGGCGTTTAATTCCGAGGCCATCGACATCATATTAAAACGGCAGCCCGGCAATTAGGATTGCTGCGGCCCGCAAACGGCGAATCGCCGAAGGAGATGCCGCCTTGGATTTTTCGCTTGGCGAAACCGCAGACATGCTGCGCGAAACGGTGCGCGCCTTTGCGTCCAATCATATCGCGCCGAGAGCCGAAGCCATCGACCGCGAAAACACATTTCCGCGAGACCTCTGGCCGAAGCTGGGCGAGCTCGGTCTGTTCGGCGTGACCATCCCCGAAAATTATGGCGGCGCCGGCATGGGCTTTGTCGAACAAGTGATTGCCGTCGAAGAAATGAGCCGCGCCTCCGCGTCGGTAGGGTTGAGTTATGGCGTCCACGCCAATCTCTGCGTCAATCAGCTCTTTCGTTTCGCGACCGAAGAACAGAAGCGCAGCTATCTGCCGCGGCTGCTTTCCGGCGAATGGGTCGGCGCGCTCGCCATGAGCGAACATTCCGCGGGTTCCGATGTTCTCGCGATGCGCACCCGCGCCGAACGCAAGAAGAACGACCGTTTCGTCCTCAACGGTACGAAAATGTGGATCACCAACGGGCCCGTTGCGAATCTCATCATCGTCTACGCCAAGACGGGCGACCCGTCCGAGCGTCGTGGGATCACGGCATTCCTCATCGAGCGAAGCTTCGCTGGATTTTCCACGGCGCAGAAGCTCGACAAATTTGGCATGCGGGGTTCCGACACCGGCGAGCTCATCTTCGACAATTGCGAAGTGCCTGCGGAAAATGTCTTGGGTGGCGTGGACAATGGGCTCCATGTCCTGATGTCCGGTCTGGATCATGAGCGCGTCGTGCTCTCCGCCGGGCCGCTGGGGATCATGCAGGCGTGCATGGATCTGGTGCTTCCCTATGTGCGCCAACGCAAACAGTTCGGCCAGGCGATCGGCGAGTTCGAGCTGATGCAGGGCAAGCTCGCCGACATGGATACCTCGCTCAATGCGAGCCGCGCCTATGCTTACGCCGCCGCGAAGGCCTGCGATGCAGGAACGATAAGCCGAAAGGATGCGGCGGGCGTCATCCTGTTCGCGGCGGAGCGCGCCACCTGGATGGCAGGTCAGGCGATTCAGGCCCTGGGCGGAATGGGTTATGTCAACGAGATGCCTGCCGGGCGACTGTTGCGCGACGCGAAACTCTACGAGATCGGCGCCGGCACCTCGGAAATCCGCCGCATGCTGATCGGCCGTGAACTGTTCGAAGGAAGGGAATGATCGCGACAGATGGCGACGGCTGAGCGGATTGTCATCGCCGGCGCGGCGCGCACGCCGCTCGGAAGTTTTCAGGGAAAGCTGAAAGGGTTTTCGGCTCCCGCTCTCGGCGCTATCGCGATTGGGGGGGCGCTGAAGTGCGCCGGTCTCGATATCGAATCGCCCGATGAGGTCTTCATGGGTTGCGTGTTGCCGGCGGGCCTCGGTCAGGCGCCGGCGCGGCAGGCTGCCATCGTCGCGGGGATTCCCGACCGCGTCGGTGCCACGACCGTCAACAAGGTCTGCGGATCGGGCATGAAGGCCGCGATGTTGGGGCATGACGCGATCCTCGCGGGCTCGGCGCACATCGTCATTGCCGGCGGCATGGAGAGCATGACCAACGCACCCTACCTTCTGAACAAGGCGCGCGGCGGTTATCGTATGGGCCACGGGGCGGTATACGACCATATGTTTCTCGATGGCCTCGAGGACGCGTATGAACGCGGCACCCTGATGGGCAAATTCGCCGAGGACACCGCCGAGAAATATCAATTCACGCGGCAGATGCAGGACACCTTTGCGACCGAGTCGCTCATGCGCGCAAAAAGAGCAACCGAATCCGGCGCCTTCGCGCGCGAGATCGTACCGGTGGGCGCGGACGGGGCAGAGGTCGCCATAGACGAACTCCCAGCCCGCGCCGATCCGGCAAAAATCCCGTTGCTGAAACCGGCCTTCCGCGAGGGAGGAACGGTCACCGCGGCGAACTCGAGCGCGATATCCGATGGTGCTGCCGCGCTTGTTCTGATGAAAGAGGCCGAAGCCAAGCGACGCGGCAATGCGGTCCTGGCGCGGATCGTCGGCCACGCGACACACGCGCAAGCACCGGCTTGGTTCACCACGGCGCCCATCGGAGCCATCACCAAGCTTCTGGAACGTGTCGGTTGGACGTCCGATGAGGTGGATTTGTACGAAATCAATGAAGCTTTCGCCGTCGTGACGCTAGCGGCCATGCGCGATCTGCGCCTTCCCCATGAGAAGGTGAACGTGCATGGCGGCGCTTGCGCGCTTGGCCATCCGATTGGTGCATCGGGAGCGCGCGTCATGGTCACTCTGATCCATGCGCTTCAGAAGCGGGGCCTCAAGCGTGGCATTGCGAGTCTCTGCATCGGCGGTGGCGAAGCCACGGCGATGGCCATCGAGCTCATCTAGATATGGCGCGAAACGGAAACAGACGATGACCGCGCTCACCACCCGCATCGATCGTGCCTCGAAGGAGTTCCTGCAGAATGCCGCGGCCGTCGGCGCGCAGCTCGCAGACCTCGCCGAGCGGCTCGCGCAGATTCGTTTGGGTGGCGGCGAATCCGCGCGCAAACGCCATACGGAACGGGGCAAGTTGCTGCCGCGCGCGCGGATCGAGGCGCTGCTCGACAGGAACGCGGATTTCTTCGAGTTCTCTCCCTTTGCCGCTTACGGTGTCTATGAAGACCCGCTGCCCGCCGCGGGGCTGATCACTGGCATCGGGTCGATTTCGGGGCGTGATTGCGTGGTGATCGCCAATGACGCGACGGTCAAGGGCGGCACCTATTACCCGCTCACCGTCGAGAAGCATCTGCGAGCGCAGGAAATCGCCATCGAGAACCGATTGCCTTGTATCTATCTGGTCGATTCTGGCGGCGCATTTCTTCCGCTGCAGGATCAGGTGTTTCCCGGGCGCGATCATTTCGGGCGCATCTTTTTCAACCAGGCGCGGATGTCGGCGGCTGCGATTCCGCAAGTTGCCGCCGTGCTCGGTTCGTGCACCGCGGGGGGCGCCTATATTCCGGCCATGTGCGAAGAAAGCATTATCGTCAAAGGCCAGGGAACGATCTTCCTCGCCGGACCTCCGCTGGTGAAAGCGGCAACCGGCGAAGTGGTCAGTGCCGAGGAACTCGGGGGCGCCGACACGCATGCGAGGCTTTCGGGCGTCGTCGATCATGTCGCCAAAGACGATGCGGATGCCATGCGGCTGGTCAGAACCATTGTCAGGAATCTGAACCGCCCCGAGGCTTTTAGTGTGCCGCAGTTAGAACCGAAGAAGCCGCTTTACGATGCCACCGAGATCAACGGCATCGTGCCGACGGACCCGCGCTGGATCTACGATGTGCGCGAGGTAATCGCGCGCGTCGTGGATGGCAGCGAGTTCGATGAATTCAAGGCGCTTTACGGCACCACTCTCGTCTGCGGCTTTGCCCATATTCTCGGATTTCCGGTGGGCATCATCGCCAACAACGGGATTCTCCTTTCGGAAGCTGCCCTCAAGGGAACGCATTTCATTGAGCTTTGCTGTCAGCGCCGCGTGCCACTCGTCTTCCTGCAGAACACCAGCGGCTTCATGGTTGGACGCA
>DATHDZ010000263.1:0-9867 GCA_035318785.1 Micropepsaceae bacterium | reverse complement strand
CGCACGCGCATGCACATGACGAGTCGAGCGCGGGACATGATCATGGCCATGCCGTCAAACTCGAAGATGTTCACGAATCGCCCTGGGTGATCCTTGCACCATTGATTGTTCTGGCAGTGGGGGCGCTGTTTGCGGGCGTGTTATTCGATCCGCATTTCATCGGCGATACGGCGTCGGAATTTTGGCGCCAGTCGATCGCCGCGATCTATGGGCATCACACGGCGGGCGCGGAAGAATTGCCGGCCTGGGTCGAACTCGCGCCGTTCGTGCTGACGATCGCCGGTTTCGCAATCGCCTATTATTATTACGTGCTGCATCCGGAATTGCCGCCGCAACTGGCCGCACGGAAGGGCATGCTCTACACCTTCCTCTACAACAAATGGTATTTCGACGAGCTTTACGATTTCCTGTTCGTCGAGCCGGCAAAAAAGCTCGGGCGCTTTCTCTGGAAGGTCGGCGATGGCAAGATCATCGACGGGCTCGGCCCCGACGGCATCGCGGCGCGCGTGCTCGATGCGACGCGCGGCGCGGTCCGGCTGCAATCGGGCTACGTCTACCACTATGCCTTCGTCATGCTGATGGGTGTTGCCGCGCTCGTCACCTGGTTCCTCTTCTCCACGGGTAAAGCGTGATGGGTCTGGGGGGCTGGCCGATCCTTTCCATCATCACCTTGCTGCCCGCGGTGGGGGCGTTGTTCATTCTGCTCAGCCCCGGCGACGCGGCGGCCGCGGGCTATCGCGCGCGGCAGATCGCATTGATCGTCACCTTGATCGATCTCGTCCTCTCTTTTGTGTTGTGGGCGAATTTCGACACCAGCACCGCCGATTTCCAGTTCGTCGAATCCGCTGACTGGCTGGGCGGCGGCATCAATTACAAAATGGGCGTCGACGGCATCTCGGTGCTGTTTGTCGTCTTGACCGCGCTGTTGATGCCGATCTGCATCCTTGCGAGCGACGCGATCCACGCTCGCATCCGCGAATACATGATCGCCTTCCTGCTGCTGGAAACCCTGATGATCGGCGTCTTCTGCGCGCTCGATCTGGTGGTGTTCTACGTCTTCTTCGAAGGCGGACTGATCCCGATGTTCCTCATCATCGGGGTCTGGGGCGGACCGCGACGTGTCTACGCGACCTTCAAATTCTTTCTCTACACGCTGTTAGGCTCCGTATTGATGTTGCTCGCCATCATGGCGATCTATTGGCAGACCGGCACCAGCGACATTGCTTTGCTGCTGGATGGCTCGCACCGCATTCCCGCCGCCATGCAGCCCTGGTTGTGGTTTGCGTTCTTCGCGTCCTTTGCCGTGAAGCTTCCGATGTGGCCGGTGCACACCTGGCTGCCGGACGCCCATGTCGAGGCGCCCACCGCGGGGTCGGTGATCCTTGCCGGCATCCTTTTGAAAATGGGCGGCTATGGTTTCTTGCGCTTCTCGCTTCCTATGTTCCCGGTCGCGAGCGAGCAATATGCGTCCGTGATCTTCGTCCTGTCTTTGATCGCCATCGTCTACACCTCGTTGGTCGCGCTCGCGCAAGAGGATGTGAAAAAGCTGATCGCCTATTCGTCGGTGGCCCATATGGGGCTCGTCACGCTTGGCACCTTCACCTTCAGCCATGAAGGCATCGACGGCGGAATATTCCAGATGCTCAGCCACGGCATCGTTTCGGGTGCGCTGTTCCTTTGCGTCGGCGTGGTTTACGACCGCATGCATACGCGGCTGATCTCGGCCTATGGCGGGCTTGTCAACCGCATGCCGATATATGCCGGCTTCTTCATGGTGTTCACGCTGGCCAATGTCGGGCTGCCGGGGACCAGCGGTTTCGTCGGCGAATTCCTGACATTGCTCGCGGCCTTCCGCTTCAATACCTGGCTCGCCATCATCGGCACGACAAGCGTCGTTCTCTCGGCGGCTTACGCCTTGTGGCTGTATGGCCGGATGATTTTCGGCGCGTTGGACAAACCGAGCCTGAAGGCGATCCTGGACCTCAGCCCGCGAGAGATTGTCTTCATGGCGCCCCTCGTGGTGATCACCATCGCCTTGGGGATCTATCCCAAGCCGATCTTCGACGTGACGCGCGTTTCGGTCGCGCATCTCGTCGAACTGCACCATCAAGGGGTGGCGGCTGCTCAACGCGACAGCCGAATCATGGAGGCTCGGCGATGAGTCCGCTCCAGACGAGCATCGGCGTCCTCTGTCCCGAATTCATCGTGGCGCTGGGCGCCATGGCGCTGATGATGCTCGGCGTCTTCATGGGGGAGCGTTCCCAGCGTCTGATTTCCTTTCTGGCGGTCGCGCTCTTCGTCGTCGCGGGCATCGCGGTGCTGTTGAGCGGGCCGGGTCGCGCCGTCGCCTTTAACGGCGCTTTCATCGCCGATCGATTCGCGAGTTTCGTGAAATTGCTGATTCTTGGCGGCGCAGCTTTCGTCCTCATCATGGGGCAGGGTTTCATCGTCCGGCAAAAAATGGACCGGTTCGAGTTGCCGGTCTTGGTGACGTTCTCCGTGCTCGGCATGATGCTGATGGCATCGGCGGGCGATTTCATCACGCTTTATCTGAGCCTCGAATTGCAGAGTCTCGCGCTTTATGTGCTCGCCGCTTTCGACCGTGACAATCTCCGTTCCACCGAAGCTGGGCTCAAATATTTCGTCCTTGGCGCGTTGTCGTCCGGCATGATGCTTTATGGCATCTCGTTGATTTACGGCTTCACCGGCACGACCTCCTTTGCGAAGGTTGCCGTGATCGTGCAGGCGAGCGGCGTGTCCATCGGCCTGGTGTTCGGACTCGTATTCCTGATATCGGGCCTCGCCTTCAAGGTTGCCGCCGTGCCGTTCCATATGTGGACACCGGACGTCTATGAGGGCGCTCCCACGCCGATCACCGCATTCTTCGCGGCCTCCCCGAAAGTCGCCGCCATGGCCCTGTTCGTGCGAACGCTGGCCGAAGCCTTCCCGGCTGCGCTCGACCAATGGCGCCAGATCATCATCTTCATTGCGATCCTCTCGATGGCGCTCGGCGCCGTGGCCGCCATCGGGCAGAACAACATCAAGCGCCTGATGGCCTATAGCTCGATCGCGAATATGGGTTACATCCTGATCGGCCTCGCGGCCGGCACGCCGGAAGGCGTCCAGGGTGTGCTGATCTATCTCGCCATCTACCTCGTCACCAATATCGGCATCTTTGCCTGCATCCTTGCCATGCGTCGCGGCGATCACATGGTGGAAAACATCGGCGACCTGTCCGGACTGGCCCAGACGCGGCCCGGCTACGCCTTCGTCTTCGCCATGCTGATGTTCTCGCTTGCCGGCATTCCTCCGCTCGCCGGCTTCTTCGCCAAATTCTACGTCTTTCTCGCGGCAGTGAAGGCAGGGCTCTATCCGCTCGCCGTGATCGGCGTCGTCGCCAGCGTGGTGGGAGCCTATTATTACTTGCGCATCGTCAAGGTGATCTATTTCGACGAACCCGCACCGGCTTTCGAGTCCAAGATGGGTTTTAGCCTAGCATCCATCATCACCGTGGCCGGCATCTTCACGGTCTTCTTCCTCGTTGCCGCAGGGCCGCTGGTGACGTCCGCGGCCAGCGCCGCTGCCGCGCTCTTTCCGTGACAGCGATACCAGGTTGGCCGGAAGGTCTGGGCCTTCGCCGTTACGAGTCGCTCGACTCCACCAATGAAGAAGCCCGCCGCCTCGCCAAGAGCGCCATGCGCGGGCCGGTTTGGATCGTGTCACGCGAGCAGACCGCCGGGCGAGGGCGCCGGGGTCGAGTGTGGATTTCGGAAAGCGGCAATCTCTTCGCCACCCTCTTGATGCCCGCGACCACGTCGCTGTCGGCCCAGCTTGGTTTTGTGGCCGGCCTTGCTGCCGCCGATGCGATCGCCGCCCAAGCGCCCGGAGCGGAGGTGACGCTGAAATGGCCGAATGATGTGCTGCTGAATGGAAAAAAAGTTGCCGGCATCCTGCTGGAAGGGTTGGGCAAGGACTCCCTCGCCATCGGCATCGGGATAAATCTCGCGCATTATCCCAATTCCACCGAGGTGCCATCGATCTCAATTGCAGCCGTCACGGGGAACCTGCCCGATTTGAATGCAATTCTGCTCCGCCTCGCGAGTGCGATGACCGCATGGTATGAGATTTGGCTGAGACAGGGATTTCAGCCGGTTCGGAAAGCCTGGCTTTTGCGGGCGTCCGGATTGGGCCACCCGATCCGCGCGAGGCTCGCGGACAGCGAGAGGGAAGGCGTGTTCGAGGATCTGGATGAAGACGGTGCGCTATTGCTGCGCGATGCTGCGGGAACGCTGACCCGTATCACCGCGGGCGACGTGTTCTTTCGGCCCTGACCATGCTGCTCGCGATCGATGCCGGGAATACCAACATCGTCTTCGCGGTTTGCGAAGGCGCCGCGATCCGCGCCCAATGGCGCGCCGCGACCAAGACCAGCCGCACGGCGGACGAATACGCCGCCTGGCTCAAGGAAATGCTTTCGCTGGAGCATTTGCGCTTTGCCGATCTGGATGCCGCCATCATCGCAAGCGTGGTGCCCGCCGCTTTGTTCGACCTTCGCAGCCTCTGCCGGCGCTATTTCAATTGCGACCCGCTCGTCGTCGGAGATTCGAATGTGGAGTTGGGCATCGGCATTCATGTTGACCGCCCGGCGGCAGTGGGTGCGGACCGCCTTGTCAACACGGTTGCGGCTCATGCGGCCTATCCTGGAGCGCTGATCGTGGTGGATTTCGGCACGGCCACCACCTTCGATATCGTCAGCGCAGAGGGCAATTATGAAGGCGGCGTGATTGCTCCCGGCGTGAACCTGTCAGCCGAAGCGCTGCATCAGGCAGCCGCGATGTTGCCGCGCGTCGCCATCGAACGCACCCAAACGGTGATCGGCAAGGACACCATCCCCGCGGTGCAGTCGGGTCTGTATTGGGGTTATGTCGGCCTGATCGAAGGATTGGTTTCACGTATCAAGGCGGAATACGGCCAGCCCATGACGGTGATCGGAACCGGAGGCTTGGCGGCGTTGTTCCATAAACAGATTGCGGTGATCGACCATCTGGACGCGGACTTGACCATCAGCGGCCTCATTCGCATTCACGCCCGCAATGCGAAGAAATGAACCGCACTGCTATCCTATTCGTCTTAACCATTTAAGTTGAATCACGGGCGCCCATGTCGAACGACAAGTTAAGCGCCGATCTCGTCTTCCTCCCTTTAGGCGGAGCAGGGGAGATCGGCATGAATCTCAATTGCTACGGCTACGGTCCACCCGAAGAGCGGCGCTGGATCGTGGTCGATTGCGGCGTGATCTTCGGGCGCGAGACCGCGACGCCCGGTGTCGATCTTATGATGCCCGACATAAGGTTTCTGGAGGAAGTCCGAGATGACATCCTGGGTCTCGTGCTGACGCATGGCCACGAAGATCACATCGGAGCGGTCGCGCATCTTTGGCCAAGATTGCAGTGTCCCGTCTATGCCACGCCCTTCACCGCGCGCCTGTTGCACGACAAGCTGGAAGAGGCCGGGCTCGACGAACGGGTCAAACTGAAGATCGTGCCGCTTGGCGGGCGCGTCAAGCTCGGCCCGTTTGAGATCGATTTCATCAGCATCACCCATTCGATTCCCGAACCCAACGCGCTGGCCATCCGCACCCCTCTCGGCACCATCGTGCATTCGGGCGATTGGAAGATCGATCCCGATCCACTTCTGGGGGAAGTGACGGACGAAGCGGCCCTGCGCCGCCTGGGCGAGGAAGGCGTGCTCGCGCTGGTGTGTGATTCCACCAACGCTTTGGTGCCAGGAGAGTCCGGTTCGGAGGGCGAGGTGAAGCAGGCCCTCATCCGCCTCATCGGTTCGTTGAAGGGGCGCGTTGCGGTGACCGCGTTTGCCTCGAATGTGGCGCGGCTGGAATCAGTGGCGGAGGCCGCGCGCATCGCCGGGCGCGGGTTGGTGCTGGTCGGCCGCTCCATGCGTCATATGGTGAACTGCGCGCGCGACACGGGCTATCTGAAGAAATTCCCTCGCGTCCTTGCGGAAGAAGAGGCGGCTGACCTGCCTGCGGACCACGTGCTCTATCTCTGCACCGGAAGTCAGGGTGAACCTCGCGCCGCGCTGGCGCGGATTGCGGCGGATGAAAACCCCTATGTCCGACTGGGCGAAGGCGACACCGTGATTTTTTCGTCTCGCATCATCCCGGGCAACGATCTTGCGATCTTCGAACTGCAAAATCAGCTCGCCGCGAAAGGCATCGCGGTGCTGACCGAACGCGACCATTTCGTGCATGTGTCGGGGCACCCTGCGCGTGATGAACTTGCCGCGATGTATTCCTGGGTGAAGCCGCGGATCGCGATTCCTGTCCACGGCGAATTGCGCCATATGAGCGAACATGCGCGGCTAGCCCGCGAGCTCCAGGTGCCCGAAGCCGTCGTGGTGTTGAATGGGCAGATGCTTCGCCTCGCGCCGGGCCCGACCGAAATCGTGGATGAGACTCCATCGGGCCGGCTCCATCTCGACGGCCGTGTGTTGGTGCATGAGGATGAGGGCTTCGCCCGCACCCGGCGGTCTCTGGGATTCGCGGGCTTCATCGGCGTGACCTTGGTGTTCAACGCGAATGGCCGCTTGGCGGCGGAGCCGGTACTGCATATGGAAGGCATTCCGGGCACGGTGCTCGAGCCGGTACGCGAAGCGGTCGCGCGCGCAGCAAGCACCAAACGCGGTCTTCATGACGACCTGAACGAAGAAGTGCGGATCGCTGCGCGTCGGGCCGCAAATCAGGTCTGGGGCAAGAAACCGATGGTTCGGGTACAGACCGTGGAGTTGTGATAGAAGCCATTCATGAATTGGATGCTCGGCCTCGCGTTTTATTTCATCATCTGGTGGACGCTGCTGTTCGCGATCCTGCCTTTCGGCGTGCGCAGCCAGCAGGAGATGAACGATGTCGTGCCGGGCAGCGAACCCGGCGCGCCGGCGAGCCCACAGCTTGGGCGCAAAATCCTCGCCAACACGGTGATTGCCGCAATCCTTTGGGTCATAGCGGATTTTTTCTACATTCGTTATTTCCTGCAGCCCTAGCGTGAGCTGCGTTCAGGTCGACGCGAATTCCGACCCCCACCCGATTCACCGTCGCCTCGCTCCGGTGAATCGACCTCCCCCTATCTGGGGGAGGAAAACAAGGGTCGCGACTCATTTTCCTCCCCCTGAAAGGGGGAGGACGCGAGCGCGGATATGCGCGAGCAGGTGGTGGTCAAAATCCTCAACTTGCGATTCTATCTGATGCACTCTGCCTTAGTGTGGCAAATCCGAAATTCGCCCAAAATTAAGCTTTGACGGTCACGCTGGGGCTGCATATCCGAGTGCGGCGACAATGCGATTCATCCTTCTTGCTGCGATGTTGTTTGCCTCCAGCGCGATGGCGGGGGAAGCGCCCCCTCCGGCGCCGCCTGCCAAGCCCGCGCCTGCGGCCCAGCCTCCCTGCATCAACGCGCGCGACACCGCAGATTATGTACCGGGTGCGGATGTTTATGGCCGCCCCGTGGCGCCGGCGGACCTGCCCGGGAGCGCGCAGGTTCAGATCAGTCCCGAGGTCTATCCCATTCTGAAATCGAAGAATCACCAGCTGAATGGCGTTGGCGTGACTGCGATTCTTCCCGGACCCACGAACCAGGCGATCTGCCCGGCTGGGGCTCCGCCCGGCGGCGCTTTCCCCCGCCGATAAACTCCATGGCGAGTTGCGCGTTGTCATCCACGTGTGAAACGTGGGGGATAGGGAGCGCTTCGCTATGCGTGCAGCTTGGGCGTCCATTTTTGTGGCCGTATTGTTGAGCACGTCCGCTGCTCACGCCGAAGGACCGAATGCACCGCCCGGCGTCTGGTACATCACAAAATCCGAATGGACCGAGGCCGATGAAAAAGGCTTCGGCGATTTTGTCCGCGCCATCGGGCACAGCGGTTGCACCACATCGGTGGATTGTCTGCGCGTCGCGGCAAATCCTTATCGCGACAGCGATCCGAAGAGCCTCAAATTCCTCGCCGACTGCGCCGACTTTCCCTACATGCTTCGCGCCTATTATGCGTGGAAGAACGGCCTTCCTTTCTCCTACGTCAACGGAGTCTCCGGGAAGGGCAGCGATATTCGTTTTGAGGGCGGCAATCATCCATCCTCGCGCCGCGATCTTGTGGACCACGGGCAGGGACTTCCCGCGCTCGAAATCCTTGGGGAGATTCACATCGGCATCTGGTCGGCGACTTACCGCACCAATCCGGGACAGGAAGGCGGAGTCCTTCCCGACATGTATTCGCCCAAGATGCAGCCCGGCACCATCCGGCCGGGAACCGCGGTTTACGACGTCAACGGCCATGTCGGCCTCGTCTACGACATCGAGCCGGACGGCCGTATCGACTATATGGACGCCCATCCCGATTTCACCGTGACGCGCAGCGTCTATGGCGCGCAATTCGGGCAAAGTCCGGCGAAACTTGGCGGCGGTCTGAAGAACTGGCGTCCGATGAAGCTTGTCGGTGCGCATAACGAAAACGGCAGGCTGATCGGCGGCCGCGTCGTGCTCGCCGCGAATGAGGAGATCCCCGATTTCTCGCTCGAGCAATATACCGGTAATGTCTCGGGGACGACGGGTGACGGCGACAATGCGCGTTTCCAGTACAACAATGTGGAGCTCAGCTTCTACGAATATCTCCGCGTCGCCGTGGCCGGCGGGCAGACGAGCTACAATCCCGTCTACGAGTTGCGCTCGACGATGCGCACGCTATGCAACGATTTGAAGGATCGCGCGCTCGCCGTGGATGTGGCGGTCAAGGAGGGCGTGAACAAAAAGGCGCAGCCGGCCCATCTTCCGGACAACATCTACAACGCCAGCGACGAGGAATGGGAAAGCTATTCCACCCCATCGCGCGATGCGCGCCTCAAGACCGGTTTTGCTCAGCTCTATATCGATCTGCAGAAAATGCTCTTCCTCTACGAACAGCGTGATCCGCGCGTTGTCTATGAGGGCCACGGCTTGAAGGAAGATTTGCAGAAAATGTATGGAGAGGAAGCAGCCGCTTGTTCGATCAGCTACACCAATAGCCGGGGCACGCCCGTGACGCTTGCCTTCGACGACGTCGTGCAACGTCTCTTCCAACTCGATTTCGATCCCTATCATTGCATCGAGCGGCGTTGGGGCGCGCGCGAAGACGAGCTCACCAGCTGCACGGATGATGAATCGAAGGCGCACTGGTACACGGCCGAACAGCGCCTGCGCAATCAGATCGACCGGACCTATGATGTGCGCATGGGCTTTTCGCTCGCACAGCTCGAGAAGCCTGCAGAAAATTCCGGATCGGACAAGCCGCCGACGATCGACGTCAAAGGGTTGATCGACCGCATGGGTCAGCGAGTCGCGTTCATGGGCATGCAGCCCGTCGGGCGGTAACAGTCTCCGCTCGCCCTTGACCGGTGCCATGCGGCCATGGCCCGTTGGGGGACATGAACGACGCCACGCATCGAAGCGCCAAAGCGCCTTTCCTCGCGACGGAGAATTTGCGCGGCATCATGCTGATGGTCGTGGCGCGCCTCGTCTTTGCCGGCAGCGACACGTTCACCAAGCTTGCCAGCGAGGGCCTGCCGGCGAGCGAGGTCGTGGTCCTGCGCAATGCGATTTCCCTGCCCATCGTCTTCGTCATGGCATGGCACCTCGGCGGCCTGCGCCATCTCAGCGCCTTTGGCGACCGCGTTGTGATATCTCGCAGCGTGCTGGAAGGAGTAGGCACGCTCGCCTTCGTCGCAGCACTGCCTTACGTCATGCTCGGCCAGAGCGCGGTGATCCTTCTCACCGTTCCCATCATCCTGGTCGCGCTTTCCGCGCTTCTCTACAAGGAAGAGGT
>DATHDZ010000262.1:0-2706 GCA_035318785.1 Micropepsaceae bacterium | reverse complement strand
TCCTGGTCGAGTTGTTCCCCGCGCGAATCCGCTACAGCTCCATGTCGCTGCCCTATCATGTGGGCAACGGCATTTTCGGTGGCGGCGTGCCCTTCATCGCCACGTTCCTCGCCGGCACTTTCACGGGGATTCCCCTAATCGGCTTGGTGTATCCGATGACCGTCGCGGGCATCGGCGTGATTGTGAGCACGTTCGGCCTGCGGAATGAAACGCGCAATGTGCAGATCTGGGACGAGGTGGGTGGCGCCCAACCCCTGGTCGCAGATCAGATTTGAAGACCCGTGTCATTCCCGGCCGAGCGGCGGCACGCCGCGAGGGGAAGGGAATCCCTTTCGTGAAGATCAAATGTCTCTTTCACCGACTGGATGCCCTTCCCTCACGCTTCGCGTTCGCCGGGCATGACAAATATTGATTCCCTGCGATCGCGCCCCGCTCTAAGTATTGACGGGAACCTCGGCACAGCGCGGCCTAAAGGGAAGGCATGACGGAACGCAGACTGCGTGTGGGTGTGGCGGGGCTCGGCAGGGCTTTCCTGCTGATGATGCCGACCCTGGTGCGCCATCCGAACATCCGGCTTGTCGCGGCCGCCGACCCTCGCGCCGAGGCGCGGGCGCGCTTCGCCGCCGATTTTGCCGCGAATGCATATACGTCCGTAGAAGGATTGTGCGCCGACCCCAGCGTCGATGCGATCTACGTGGCGACGCCGCACCAATATCACGCATCGCATGTCGAGATGGCCGCGTCTGCCGGCAAACATGTGCTGGTGGAAAAGCCCATGGCGCTCACGCTAGACGAATGCCGCGCCATGACCGAAGCGGTCCGGCGCGCCGGCGTGCAGATGGTCATTGGACACAGCCACAGCTTCGACGCGCCGATCCTCAAAACCCGCGAGATCATCGAAGGCGGCACAGTCGGGCCCTTGCGCATGATCACCGCGATGAATTTCACCGATTTTCTCTATCGGCCGCGCCGGCCCGAAGAGCTGCGCACCGAAAGCGGGGGCGGTGTCGTGTTCAATCAGGCGCCCCATCATGTCGATGTCGTGCGCTATCTGGCCGGCGGCAAGACGCGCAGCGTGCGGGCGATGACCGGCGCGTGGGACAAGGCCCGCCCGACCGAGGGCGCCTATTCCGCTCTGCTGAGCTTCGAGAACGGCGTCTTCGCCTCGATCACCTATAGCGGCTACGCCCATTTCGACAGCGACGAATTCATGGATTGGATCGCCGAAAGCGGCTACCCGAAAGATCCCGACCACTACGGAGCGGCCCGGAATCTTCTCCGGCAAGCATCTTCCACGAACGACGAACTTGCCCTGAAGAACACGCGCAATTATGGCGGGGGTGAAACGCCCCCAATCGCCCCCGAGCGCCGATCGCATCAGCAATTCGGCGTGCTCGTCGCATCCTGCGAGCATGCCGATCTCCGGCCGATGCCGAACGGTGTGGCGATTTACGATGATGTCTCCCGCCGGTTCGATGCGATTGCGGCGCCCGCGGTGCCGCGGACGGAAGTCATCGACGAACTCTACAATGCGGTGTTTTTCGGCGAGCCTCCGCTTCACAATGGCGAATGGGGCCTGGCGACGATGGAGGTTTGCCTTGGCATTCTCCAATCCGGGCGCGAGCAACGGGAAATCGCCTTGCAACATCAAACCGCGGTGCCGTGAAACGCCCCCGTCCCGCCTCGGCAAATTTTTCGTGAAGGGCGCTGTCGTCGGCGATTTCGCTTCGCCAAGCGCGTTTGCTTCGCTAATTTGAACCTGGGTTTATGCGCGAGCCGACCATGCCGATGGCTATTGCCGACGTCGCCGAGATTCTCGACCAGAAGAAGCTGGGAACGTTCCAAAAGGGAGTCATCGCGCTCTGCACGGGAATCGTCTTCGTTGAGGGTATGAACGCCCAGTCGGCAGGCTATGTCGCGCCGGCGTTGCGAGAGGCTTGGGGCCTGACTCCTTCGGAGCTTGGGCTGTTCTTTTCGTCAGGTCTCATAGGATTGATGTTCGGCGGGTTGTTCGTCGCGCCTCTTGCCGATCGGATCGGCCGGCGGCCCATCCTTCTCGCCTGCGTGGCCCTGTTCGGCATTTGCAGTCTGGCAACGGCCGCGAGCCCTTCGATCACCATCATGGACGTGCTGCGCTTCTTCACCGGACTCGGGATCGGCGGAGCGATGCCCAACGCCATTGCGCTCACCGCCGAATATTCTCCGCTCCGCCGCCGCAGTTCCATGATCGCGGTGATGCTGACGGGTTTCATCTTCGGTTCGATCGCCGCGGGCCTGATCTCCGCAAGATTGGTACCGGACTGGGGCTGGCAATCGGTTTTCGTCGTTGGCGGCGTTCTGCCATTGTTGCTGCTGCCGCTGTTGTTCTATGCGCTTCCCGAATCCATCCGCTTTCTTGTCGTCCACGAGGCCCCGCGCGAACCCATTGCGCGCCTGCTCAACCGCATCGACCCCACCGCGGACATCAGTCCAAACACGCGGCTCGTCGTCGAAGAGCATCCCGCATCGGGCGCCTCCGTCCTCGCCCTTTTCCGGGACGGCCGTGCGCGCTCGACCACGCTGCTGTGGGTCATCTATTTCATGAGCCTGCTCAATCTCTATCTGTTCACCAGCTGGCTCACCACGCATGTCCGTGAGGCGGGACTCTCGGTCGGCATTGCCATCATCGTTGGGACCATGTTTCAGGTGGGAGGCGCGTTCGGCGCG